>JBCCOI010000223.1:0-10894 GCA_039025515.1 Planctomycetota bacterium | reverse complement strand
CTTCGATCGTCAGCGTCACCCACCTGCCGTCCCCGCCGACGTCGTCGCTCACGTCGGTGATCGCGAGCGGGACCAATTCGGCGACGAGCTCGACTTCGCGGTTGGCGACGCCTTGGTAGAGATTGTTCAGCAAGACGTAGTAAGTGCCCGCTTCCGTGCCACCGAGCAAAGCTTCCGTTCGACCCGTGATCCGATCGGATTGACCGATGGCATCAAAACGATTGGCAGAAGGAACCGAGGCGTGTCGCAGAATGATCTGATCGATGGCCGCATCGTCTTCACCGCGAATCGATACGCGGAGCGTTTGCCCGGAAGGAACGCCGACTGCGAATAGCTGTCGCTCGGATGCAGCAACGTCCACGATCCTCGGCACGCCCAAGGTCAACGTGTCGACGCTGACGCGTATGGAATCGACCGAGACGGCGTGGTTGTTATTCTCCGAGGCGTCTTCGTGGATTTCATCAAAGATGTCGGCCCGGACGATGAACCGATAGTCGCCCGCAGCCAGCGGCGGGATCGTTGCGGTGAGCGTCGCCGTATAGGACTCGCCGGTTTCCAGAGGATCATGTGTCGAGGGAATAACCCCTGGTATCAACGTGTTCTGGTCGACGAACCCGAGCCGAGTGTCTTCGAGGTCCCAAACGCCGTCGCGAGAAAGATAGACCGCATCGGCCCAGCGACCGATCCAGTCGTTCCCGTCATTGGTCACGGTGAAACTCACCGTGACTTCTGTCCCCGATTGTGCTGTCGAGGCGGCGAAGGTGATGTCGTCCGAGTCGATTCGCAAGTCCGCCGGTGGTGGTGTTTCGATGATGACCGGTGTTTCGGCGGCACGCACGTTGTTGCGTTCGTTGTCTCCTTCCCAAACAACGCTGTTGCTTTCGGGATCCGCAACGACGATCACGTAGTAAGCCCCCACAAGTCCTCGCGGAGGAGTCACTTCGAGCGTTCGAGTGATGGTGTCGCCTGAGAGGAGTGTTTCCGCGTTGCGAACGCTGCCGATGAAATGGTCGGCCTGTCGATCCAAGACGGTGTCGCGGGAAAGATAAATCCACTCGCTCCACCCACGTTGATTCTCCGGGATGTCGCCATCACCGACGTTCGCAATCGTGTAGGTGAGTTCGAATGGCTGATCCACTCGGCTGCGATCCGGAACGATGATTGAATTCGCGGGTGAAGCCGGGTCGAGGACTTGCAGATCGGGCGGATCGATCGCCGTGATGGAGATCGGAACGGCCAGCTGATTGTTGGCTTCGTCTTGGAACTCGGGGACCCACTGAACGATCGATCGGTTTCCGCGAATCGCATCGGCGTGGTAGATCAAGAAATACTCGCCGGCGATCTCCCGCCGCAACGTGATCTCGAAGTCGGCTTGGTAGCTCTCGTTGATCTCGAGTGCTCCGCTACGCAAGAAAGTGGCCAGCATCGTGTCGCCGTCGTCCAAGTTGGCATCGGTGCTGAGGAAGACACTATCTGACCATTCCGTCTCGCGGGTTGCACGTGTTCCCGAGTTGGCGATCGTCATGGAGACGGTCTGCGTTGAACCAGCGGGAAGGTCACCCGCGGGAGTGACATCCGACAGAATCTCCAAGTCGGGTTCGGCGTAGGTGATTGAAATCGGTGCCGTGAATCCGTTGTTCGTGGTATCGGATTCATAAAGCGGATAGCGAAGTCCGGCAGAAGAGGTCTCCGCCGCAGTCACGATGTGAATGAAGTAATCTCCATCTGCACCGGCTGGAAGATCGAATGTTTCCGATCGTGAGACCGTTGTCCCTGCGCCCTGTCGTTCATTCGCGTAGTTGGCAACACCAAGCAATGTGGCACGAGGGAGGATCAGTTCCGCATCACGTGATAGAAAGACCAGGTCCGTTAGTGAAGCGGGATCACGGAAAGCATCCGCGCCGATGTTTTGCACGCTCCATTGCACTTCGATCGGTTCACCGGAAAAGGCGTCGCCCAAGAAGTTAACTTCAGCGATGGTGAAGTCGGCCGGAGCGAGTGGCTGAACGTCGCTCGCAAAGAATGCGAGGTTATTGTCCGTCTGAAGGTCATCGTCTTGTCGAAACGTCTCCACGAAGAAATGTGTTCCGACCGCATCGGGCGGAAGTTCAACGGAGAAAGAAGCGTCATATTGTTCCGTGGGCAACAGCTCGCCCGAATGCACACGACTCCCCAGTGGGCGGCGTTGGAAACCTGGGTCGGAAGGATCCGGGCCGTTGGCCAACCAAAGGGTATCTCGCCAAACGGAACGCGGTGTCGGCTGGTTACCAACGTTTTCCACCGTCCAAGTCAGTTCGACGGTGTCGCCACCGATCGCAGTCAACGGAGCGACAACATTGCTGACGGCAGTGTCGCTGGCAGGCACGCCCACGATCGTGATCGCGCGAGCTTTGTAATTGTTGTTGTCGATCTCGTTGGGATCGTCATCGTTGATGTGTGTGTCACGTGTGTCTTCGATGACGAGGTCTGACGAATCGGCGAACGGTGTAATAAAGTACTCGCCGCTGGTGATGTATTCGGGAATCCGAACGCGAACGATGCGTTCATAGCTTTCTCCGATTTCGACCAAGACGGTGTGCGCAAATGTGCCGATCGAATAGTCGCCGGCTGGACCGACCGCGAAACCGGGACGACGTCGGTCGTTCGCCAACCAAACGGTATCCACCCAAGTATCTGTACTTGTCGTACCGACTCCGTGATTGGTTACCAGGAATCGCACTTCGATCTCGCTTCCCGCGAACGCTTGGTCGGGCGCGATCACATTACTCGTTACAAGATCGGCCGGAGGAATCGGCGCGATCTCGATCGGATGAACAAAGACGTTGTCACCTTCGTTGGGAAACTCGCCAACTTGGTCTCCGGCATCGGCGATCGCGAGGATGTACCAGGTGCCACGAAGGTCGACGGGAATCGTGAAATCGATTAGGTCGGATCGATACTCGCCAAAGGATTCGAGTGATCGTTGGTTCTGCGTCTCACCCAATAGAATGTCATCGAATGAGACCGAGTCGTCTTGAGAGAGATAAACTCGATCCGACCAGCGCCCGTCTCCGGTGGCGATCGTGCTTTGGTTGATGACGTCGAACCGGACGGCGTAGCTATCGCCAGCTTGGCCGCTATCGGGCGCTTCCACGCTTCGTACCTGTAAGTTCGGACGTGGCGGCGGCGTGATCTCGATCGTTTCAATATCGGCAAAAACGTTCGCATCATCGCGTTCGACGACGCGGTCACCTCGGTCGGCTTCGACGACCACCCGGAATGTTCCGATGATCCCGGCCGGCAACGTGACTTGCTCCGTTCGTGTGTAGGAATCAAGTGAGGCAAGGTCTCCCGCGAAGGTAAAGCTGCCGAGTTGGAATCGCCGCGTTCCATTTGATTCTTCCAGCGTCACGTTGTCGAACCACGGCCCCGGCGCAGACACAGTGCTCGCGTTTTCAACGGTCCAAGTGATGTCGATCGTGTCACCATCACCAGCCGTTGGTGGTGCGACGATTGCCAGCGAGGGATCGGTGGGATGAGAAACGACCAAGTCGGGAAGCGGTGCCTGAGTGATGGTGATCGGCCCCGACACGGCGACATTGTTGTCGGTGTAGATGAATTCGTACGGGCGCGTGCCTCCCGCGTTGGTTTGGACGGCAATGTAGAAGGTGCCATCGAGCTCAAGCGGCAGGGTCACTTCCGCTTCGGCGGGTTCGTTGTAGCTGTCTCCGACGGCGAGCGCGCCGATGTGATTGATGGATGCGAGGGAGGCAACCCAACTGCCAGGTGCGAGCGGATTGACCGGGTCGCGTACCAAGAGAACTCGATCCGCCCAGGTATCCCAATTGGTTGTCGCGACGGCACGAGCGGAGTCGTTCGTCACGTTCCAGGTAACCGTGATCGATTGACCACTTTGGCTTTCGCCGGGTGCCGTGACCGATGAAACAAGCAGATCGCTAAACGGTGCCGTTGCGACGCGGATCAAGTCTGAACTCGAAGCGGCGTTGTCCTGTTCTTGATCGTCCTCGTAAACGACCTGGTCGATATCGGTCACAACAAAAACGCGGAACTCGCCTTCGGTCGCCGGCGGCAGCACAATCGATTCGTTTCGGCTGTAGCTTTGTCCCGGATCAAGCGTTCCACGTCGAACGAACCTGGCAACGATGCGGTCATCAAAGTTGCCGAATTCATCGTCTCGGCTTAGCACGACCGCATCGGTCCAGCGATCCGTAGGCCCGACATCCGTACCTTGATTGGTTATCGTCCAGCTCACATCGATTGTCGCCGGGTCGATCGTCGACAATTCGGGCGTCGCCGTCACATTGCCAGAAACCAGCTGGGCGTAGTTGCCGATATCGAGCAATTCGATGGAGTAGTCGCCAAGGTTGTCTTGAGCGTTTACCGAGAACCCGTCGGCGCGAATCCTTAATGAGTAAGTGTCGTCGGCTGGAACGTGAAAACGATCAAGGGTCGTGTCGCCGGTATTGTCCGGAAACGCAGAGGCCCGTACCTGCCCCAGTGAATCCACGACATCGATGCGATACATGGTACCGCTCGTCTGTGAGCCGACGAGGACTCGAAACTGTTGCCCACCGCCCGCGTTGAATTGGTACGTGTCGACTTGCCCGGGCTCGGCAATGGTGAATGTGGCGGGCCCCGCATCGGGAATGAGCGGAACGCCGTTCGGATGAACGGGCTGGTCGGAAAGGTGGACGGTAAAGCTGTCGGAAACGGCGTTGTCACCGACTTCAGAAACTCGAATCGTGTAGGTTCCCGCCGTGTCGATGTGATAGTCGGTAATCTGCGCTACCGTAAAGTACTGCGTCGCCGGCGACGAAACGGCGACTTCGTTTCCTGCGGGGTCGATTAGGACGGCTCTCGCTTGAAACCCAGAGCCAACAGACCGTTCTCCGACGGTGATTGAAACAGGTTTGCCGACTTCCTGGGCAGTCGCCACGAACTGGTACTCCAAAACCTCGCCCGCCACATCAACGCTCGCGTTGACCGTCTGACCAAAATCGATCGCAACCGCCACCGAATCTTCAACATGGTGTATCCGCAGTTCAAATTGCCCCGTATTGTCGCGAGCCGACGTGTTGATACCTGGATCTCTATTCGCCTGAACCCTCAGTCGATACGAGCCCGTTGTGGGCAGCACCGCAATTGGACCCCAGCCGGGCTGCGAAGAAGCAACTTGCCGAGCGAGAATGTTTCCGGCTGGGTCGACAATGTCAAAATGAAAACCGCCTAATAGCTTTTGAGTCCGCACGCGATCACCCGCGCTGGCATCGAAGGTCCATTCTTGGAAGCCGCCAGGAGTCGTGATCTCGCCGGCAAGCTCCTGCGAAAAACCTGGAAGCACGACCGGAGTGTTCGTGTCTTGCCGGGTGACGGAGATCTCAAGAGTCTGCGGTTCCGCCGCGTCACCTCGATCTTCGTAAACGCGTATGGTGTAGTCGCCCGCAACGCGAGGAACGTAGTCTTCGATCAGGGGCACGTTGAAAGACGCCGCGGCGGAATCACTATCGGCAAACGCGACTCTTCGACCGGACGGGTCATAGAGTTCGATCACGGCGGCGAAGCTTGACGAGAATTCGCGTTCTCCGGCGAGAATTGAAATCGGACTGCCGACGTCATCGCCATCGATCGTCAAAGAAACGTCAACGACCGAATCGACCGGATCGATGGTGACCGATTCGATACTATCGAGCGAGATCACTTGCGTCGGCGAAGTCGCAATGGCGTCCGGTGCGGCCAAGCTCAGCTTCAGCTCGTAGGCCGAAAAGCCGGAGGAAGGATCAGTGCTGCGGTTGAAGTCATCTGGACGGCCATCGGCGTGATCGACCTCGACAACCAGTTGATCTCCGGAATTTGTGATGAAGAACTCACTTTCAAACTCACGTGTATTGCCGGGAGCCCATTGTCTCACGACTGTACCGGAGCCGTCGATGAGAGAGACTCGATATGCGGTGTTGCTCAGTGCGAGCGACGTCAGCTGGAGTGTTACCGGCTGCGGTGATGAAACGTTCACGCCGTAGCGATGTCGTTCTGTCGGCCTGACAAAGCGTTCGTGAGTTGCTTCGTCGAGTTCGATCGCGTCCTTCGCGTCATCGACCGTATCAACGGACAGCGCGTAGTAGGCCGTGCCGCCGCTTTCGGGGGCGATCAGCTCAATAGTGTAGATGCCTGTTTGATTCGCCAACAGGTTGTGAAGCGTCGCATGTCGACCGCGATCCACGATCGCAACTTCGCGTCCCGACGGATGAACGACTCGTAAATCGATCCCGGGTGAAGCATTAAAGCTATTTTGGAAATAGGAGCTGATTGCCGCAATCGACAAGCGTTGGCCGGCTTGAACATCCACCTCGAATCGCTGAGTTCTTCCACTCGGTATTTCGCCGGTCGTAGTGGATCCCGGAACAATTTGTATCGCGTCGTTGCCTTCGAAAAGCTGAAAATCCAGCTGATAGAGCGGCGTCGTGAGCGCGGACTGTTGTGATGGACCAAACGTGGAGACTCTTGCGAAGTAGATGCCAGTGAGTGGCAAAAGCATTGGTCCCAACCGGGCGTCTCGCGAAAAACCGCCGTCGTTTGTTGCACCTTCGGAGACGTAGATTCGGTTTCCGCTATCATCGAACAACTCTAATTTCAACGGCACATGCGTCGGCAAGCTCGACGAGGCAACCATGTTGAATTGTTGACCTTCGACGGCCTCAAAATGAAACAACTCGGTGCTCGCAACGCTGTCAAATTGCCTGACCGTGCTGGCTCCCGAGTCAAGACGTGTGCTATTGGAGGTGTCGAACGTTGTTCGGTCCATCGACACGATGTACGGACCAAACGTATCGCCTCCACTAAAGACACTAGATTCGAATTCGAGTCGATACGTGCCGTCGCTTGGAAGGATGAGATTCCCGGAATCGAAGTATTGCGGGCTGTTGACGGTCATGCCGCCTTCCCACACGACCACTCCACCGGGATCGTACAACCGTGCGGCGGGTCGATAGCTTGAGTCCGGATCTTGAATGCCAGCCGCGTGAAATCGAACGCGCTCGCCACGCGTTGCATCAAACGTGTACGTGTCAATTTCATCCACGCCGGCGATGACTCCAACGTGTGTGCGTCCATCGATCAACTCGACGGACGAATCATCTCCAGAGGGCCAGGCCGATGGCACGTTTTCGGAAGCGAGATCGATCGAGAAACTGCCCAAGCCGCTGGCGTAACGGGCGGCGCCACGGAGTTCCAATCGATAAGTCTCTCCCGTGAGTGGATCGAAGGTCAGACGCTGTCCCTGGTTTGCCGCCAAGTTAGCTTCAGCGACGACGCTTCCCGTCGAATCACGAATCGTCGCCTCCAATGTTAACGATCCGTATGTGTAACCATTAATCGTGATGGTCTCGTCACTGTCAGCAACAAACTCGTAAGCAAGAGTCTTGCCGTACCGATCCATGACGTCAGCGATACGCGAGCCTACCGAGATTGTTTGCGTGGCGACGAGTGGTTCATCGCTAACCGCGACGACAAGTTGTCCGGGTACTTGATTCGGCGCAGATACTCGAACCCGGTACGTTCCGGCTTCGGAAAGGACATGGGAGCGTAGGACGGATGTTCGATTGAAATCCTCACGCGTAATGGGTAGTGATTCGGTCGAACCGGGCGCGAAGATTTCCAGCAAGGGCTGGACCACTGCATCAGGATCGAACGTCATGATGGAGAGCGGGCGACCAATCCACTCATCCAATACGTTCACCGTGAACTCATGCACGGGTGCGAGCGCGTCCCACCGAACAAGCGTCGACTGCCCCAAGCCGAGCGAACCCGAATCAACAAGCGGATCGCTGATCGTGAGTACATAGGGGCCCGTACCCTGATCGGAGCTTCCGGTGCCATCGACAACGACCGTGTAAGTCCCGTCAGAAGGCAGCGCAAACGTCAATCGAGTATCGGCACCATTGCTGCCCGCGATGGACTGCCCCAGTTCGTCAAACACTTCGAGTGCGAGCTGGCGTCCGAATGTGAATGCTTCGGAAAGCTGAACGGTGACTTCTTCGTCGGCGGTTCCGACGAATGACCAAGCATCACGTTGCCCGTAGGTTTGAATACTGCCCGTAACGGCTCCGCCGCGTTCGATGGGCATGGAGTCCGATGCATTGAGTTCGTCGTTGATGTAAAGCTCGAACGTCGCGGGCTCGACGACTTGACTCGGCCCGCCAAGCTGGATTTGAAGCGTATAAACTCCTTCGCCGAAGCCACCGTCTTCGAGGGAGTCGGCTTCAAAGGCCAACCGAACGCCTGCACCGAAGCTCGATCCCGCAGCGGCGATCGATTGGCCACCAGGTGCAATCACTTCGAGCGATCGACTTCCAAAACTCCCGCCAAGTCCGATCGTAATGGACTCGCCTAACTCGTTCGAAGTGACGGGGAACTCGTATGCAAGGGCTTGGTTATAGACCTCCGTATTCTCGATCAGTCCTCCGCCGACCGTTAGGGTGCCGACCGGATCGGGATTGAGATCGGCGACGTGTAACTCGTACGGTCCGGCGTCATTTTCGCCGCCGGTAGATCCGTCGTTGAGCACCCGAGTTGAATAGGTCCCGATCTGATCGAGTGCTATCGAAGGTGAACCAAGAACGCCGAAAAAATCTCGCGAAAAGATCGGAATGCCGCCTGGATCGAGAACTTCCAATCGAGCCGATCCGAGACGGTCTTCGAAGACTTCGGCGACATTCGTGTCGACGGTAAAGACGACGTCGCGCACGCGTTCGTTCTCGATCTCGAAAACGTCGACCTCGCTGGGGGTCGAAATTGCGTCATTCCAGATTCGAGAGAACGCATCGACGGCGAGTAGCTGTCGCGATTCGAGCATCTCCAGCAGATGACGTCGTTCGCGCTGGCGTTTTGACCGACTCCGACGACGGCGGCGGGTACGCATCATGGCGTTTCAAGCGAAAGAAGAGAGCGAATGGGCGTTCACAAGAAGCCGCATTCAGCTCAAAACGGCACGGCTTCTACTGTTGAGAACGGAAACCGGTATGAGACCGAGCAGAAAGCGAATAAGATTTTCTCTCTGCCGTAGAAATCAGCGTCTGGGCGTGTCGGCAGCAGATTAGGGCAGGCCTTGGGATCAAACCAAGAGCCGACCGCGCTAGCGTCGGGCCTTGTCTGACTGCATTCGGAACGTTCACTTCGCGCGATGCTTGCGGATTCGGCACCATTCATTGAGCCGAACGGGCTGGTCGCGGGCGCAGCAGTGAGCCAAACGCGTTAGTAGTAGCGTCGGGCCTTGGAACCCGACGAGAGCCGAACGCGCTAGCGTCGGGCCCAATATCCTGCGTTCTTCATCCCTTTTGATCCTGAGCTTCCAAAACATAAACTACCGCATCTTCAATCTCTTCATCGCTATCCAAAATCGAGCAATCGCCACCAAGAGCCCACGTTCGATCTGCGAACAGCGGTTTCTCCTGCGTCCGCAATCGTCGCGTGCAATTCGCCTTGAGCTGATCGCGGACCTTCTGTGGTTTCAAATTTGCGGCAACGACGACGTGCACATGATTCGATCGAGCATTCACCGCAAATAAATGCCAATGACGAAACTCACAGTGTTCGCGACAAGCGTCTTCCACAGTGCCCCGATCGTCAACAGAAAGCAAAACCGTTTTGCCAGTCATCTGCTCACGACACCAGCGTTCCAGCAGTGGGCTTGGCAATTGCTCGCCACCTAAACGTTTTCGCCAGCCACGTATGTCACCGGGCATCCAAGTGCCATAGGTAGTCCACGTTATGAGAGATGTTATCGGATCGTTCATGCACCACCCCGCAAACGTCAGGTCTCGCAAAATTCGTGATCTTTCGTCGTGCCCACGACAAACCAGTCGAACCTAAGGCCCGCGACTAGCGCCGTCGGCTCACATACTGAGCCGAGTGCGCTAGCACCGGGCACCACGCGCTCAGCCGAGTGCGTTAGCACCGGGCGCTGTACGCTAAACCGAAGTCGTTTACGACGCTAACGACCTAGACAACAAGACACTCGTCACCCTACGTGATGCGTGAGCAATGAATGCAGTGCTGCGTCGACCGATTCTGCATCCCAAATCCGCTCGTCGTCATCTGCCTGATCGAGTTGCCAAGCCGTCGATCGTGAATACGAGCTCATTCCTCCGACGTCATCGCCCGTTGATGTCAGTTTCGAAGTCGTCGACCCGGGGAGATTGGTGGACTTGATCGATAACGAATCGCCACGGGCAACAGCACCGCCGCCAGATTGAATCGACTGTCCCGCTATACCGCTAAGGCCATTGGCCAGATCGGAAATCGAATCGTCGTTCAACTGACTGCCATAAAGCTCGAAAGAAAGAATCGTCCCCTCAAAAGCATCACGCAAATTCGACCGGTCGCCGTCACGCCTGACCGTGCTTGCGCCGAGCACCAGACTATTTGTGTTCAGTTGCATGCCTTGGTCAAAGTCATCTTCTGAATCGACCAATTGTCCATCCAAATAGAGACGCAGACCGTCGTCACCAAAGCTGATCGCCAGATGATGCTCTTCACCGGCATCGACGGCGCCGCGACCGGAGCGAACGGTTTCGCTTTTGCTGTCGCTTTGGTAGCGAGCTTCGACCCGATCGCCATTGACCCAAGCCGTCAAATGACCGCCCTCCTGGTATCCACGATGGTCTTTGCTGAGCAGCGTCTGTCGTCCCCTGGTGTCTTCCACCCTAAACGTCAGCGCATACGTGCCTTCGGCGAGCTCGAAGTCCTCGTCGTGAGGAATTTGAATGTGATCGGATTTCTCGCCGTTGAAGTCCACGGACTGCCCGACCGAGAAGATCGCCCCCGGTGGCAAAGGAGCTTCGTCGACGTCCGCTTCAAGCCATCGCGATTCTCCAGGCGTGACCACCGGCGAATAGACTCG
>JBCCOI010000222.1:0-10909 GCA_039025515.1 Planctomycetota bacterium | reverse complement strand
TTGCCGTTCCAGTAGAGCAAGAATGTCGACGTTGCCTTGCCGGTCGTACTCAAACACTTCCCGCAAAATCCGCCCCATCGTGAATGGTTCGGCATACCACTCCCAGCAAAGCGTGCCACCATTCACGCCGGTCGCGTTCACAGCGTCCTGGGACTGTTTCATCACGTCACGGAAAGACGCACGTTTTGAGAAGCCTCCACGTGCGTCAGCAGATTGATCCGCATCGATGAGTTGCTTGATGACTCCGGTTCGATCGGCCGCGATGATTCTTCCGCCGTCAAACCAGATCGCGATTTCTTCGATCTTCAACTGGCCGGGCTTCGGCTTCGTCCGGTAGACACGAATGGATGTTCCGGCATGCTCGACGTCGGTGCGTGTCGCACCGCCCTTTTTGAGATCCACGTCGATGGTTTTGACAACATCGGATGTCGGTTTTTCGTTGCCGCGAATGTCAGCTGCCACGCAAAGCGCGTAGGGTCTTCGTTTATCGTCGGGGAAAGAGAGCCATGCAACGACGACTTCGCCGGAAGCGATCTCAAAAACGTCACGAGGCTTGAGCCCGATCTTGCCGTTGAGCGTGTCGAAGTAACTGGTGGCTCGTTCTCGCTGTTCCTCGATAAACGGCTGCATCTCGCCGGAGGCCAGCAACGCTCCGAATTGAGTCTTTTCCCAGGCGTCACAAAACGTCGGCATCTCGGGAATGCGAAAAACACCTGCCGTCGACTCCGGCAAGAGCTCGATCGCACTGACGAACTCCTGCCCCTCAGCAGAACGATGCGAACCTGGAATCGCGATGTGTCCCACCAAGACGCCCAGGAGGGCAATGCAAATTGACGAGGGGAAGGCTCGATAGCCGCTGGAGCGGTGGAAACTCTTCATGTCGGTGTGTTTCGGCATCTTGTAGGGAGTGTCGACGGCCGAATCCTCGGTTTTAATCAACGTTTCTCTGCGAATCGAAGCCGTGAGCGGCATCTTGCTTGGTCGGCCACGAATTGTCACCGGTCACCTCTCCGGTATGTTATCGCACTCGTTTTGAGCACGGAACGGTGCATCGTTAGCCCCTGTCAAATTTGCCGAAAAGCCCCAAGCTGCCAAGTGACTGCCGAATCGACGTACCAGAACCCCCTCATCGAACGCTACAGCTCGCGGGAAATGGCGACGCTTTGGGGGCCGGAACGTCGGTTTCGCACGTGGCGACGCATGTGGATCACATTGGCCGAGTGTGAGAAAGAGCTGGGAATCGAGATTTCGGAAGCTCAAATTGAGCAGCTCAAATCATTCGAAAATCGGCTCAACCTCGACGTCGCGAAAGAGTACGAACGAGTTCGGCGACACGATGTCATGGCCCACGTCGAAGCGTACGGCGACCAGTGCCCGGACGCCAAGCCGATCATTCATCTCGGCGCCACCAGTTGCTTCATCACCGATAACGCTGACGTAATTTTGATTCGGGATGCACTCAAATTGATTGCGTCTCGACTGGCAAAGACGATCGATGCGATGGCGACGTTCGCATCGGAAACAAGAGCGATTCCCTGTCTCGGTTTTACGCACCTTCAGCCCGCGCAGCCGACGACCGTTGGGAAGCGCTGCTGCCTTTGGGCGTACGATCTCGTGCTCGACCTCCAGGAAATCGAGCACCGTCTCGCGACACTCGCCGCACGCAGCGCGAAAGGGACGACGGGGACTCAAGCCAGCTTTCTGCAGCTCTTTGACGGCGATCACGACAAGGTGCGGCAACTGGAACGAATGATCGCGGCAAAGATGGGGTTCGAATCACGCTACGCCGTCACGGGCCAGACTTATCCTCGTAAGGTCGACGCACAGTTACTCGATGCGCTCAGCGGGATTGCACAGAGTCTTCATAAGACTGCGACGGATGTGCGACTGCTCGCCAGCCGCAAAGAAATCGAAGAGCCGATCGAAAAACAACAGATCGGTTCATCCGCGATGCCCTACAAACGCAACCCGATGCGAAGCGAACGTATCTGCGCGTTGGCACGGTTCGTCATGAGTTTGCAAAGCAGTCCGGCGATGACCGCGGCCACCCAGTGGATGGAAAGGACACTCGATGATAGCGCGAATCGTCGGCTGGTGTTGCCACAAGCCTTTCTTGCGATCGACGCCTCGTTGGTCCTGATGCAAAACATCGCCAGTGGCTTTGTCGCCTACCCAAAAACGATTGAGCACAACTTGGCAAAGGAGCTTCCGTACATGGAAACGGAAAACATCATGATGAAAGCGGTCAACGCCGGGGGCGATCGACAGGAACTCCACGAGAGAATTCGAGTCCACGCCCGAGAGGTCGCCCATCGTGTGAACGCGGAGGGTCAACCGAACGACATGATCGATCGTTTGAAGAAAGATCCAGCCTTTGGTGGCGTCGACTTCGGCGTGGAAATCAACGCTCTGGACTACGTCGGCCGCGCGCCGCAGCAAGTGGACGAGTTTATCGGAGAGTGCGTCGCACCGATCCGAGAACGTTACGCGGGCGAAGAGTCGCTCAGCGTTGAAGTGACGGTGTGACGTAGATCGAATCAGCGAAAAACCCTGAGCAGCGTTTCACGGGTTCTTCCTAGCTGTTCGCGAAAACTGTGCTCGCGATAAATGTCTTGATGTGTCCTGGCTTCGTGCTCTCGTCCGCTCCGAATGAGCACTTCCGCTAACGTCTGATGCGTATCGACGTAGTCTGGATTCAAGCGGAGCGATTGGCGAAGTGCCCTTTCGGACTCTCGCCACCGTGCTTGATGCGCGTGAACCGAACCAAGGTTGTGCCAGGCAGACGCAAACTCGGGATCCAGCCGAGTCGCCTTTTCGAAGCAACCGATCGCCTCATCCGACTTGCCGAGCTCGAAAAGGACGTTGCCGAGATCGAAGTGAAGAACGGCAAGGTCGGGATTCAGTGCGATCGCCTCTCGATAAAGCGACTCGGCTTCTTCAAAACACTTGTCGTCTTCGAGTTCCATCGCGCGATCGCAGAGCACGTCCACGTCAACACTGCGGAGCGTTTGGTCGGTGGCGACGGGATCGTCGGCGGCTTGGAAATCGAAAAAATGTTGTCCGGTCTGGTCCATGAGACGCTCACCAACCCGAATCAGAACCGTTCCGTCGGCGATGATCCGTGAGAGGTGCTGCGCGAATGGAAACTCTTCGGGGAGTCGACGTCGGGCGGACTCGATTCCACGGCGAATCTCCTGGACGGTTGCTCCCTCCCGCAGACGCTGGTCGATCTGTTTGATGAGCGCGACCTCATGGAAATCGAATAAAGGGATCTCGCTTTCGGCATTTAAAGGTCGGATAAGTCCGTCGCGGAGCCAGCGACGCAAGCGATTCGCCGAAACATCCAGCATGCTCGAAAGTGTGTGAATCGTGTGGGGGCCTTCGAGTGACGAAGCGAAGGTTCCGAGTCCGATGTGTTCCAGGAATTGTGCTTCGCTGAGTAGCACGATCGGATAGCCGCATGTCTTCAATCGTCTTGCTCTTCGAAAGATCACGCTTTCGTAGGAGAGTTCGTCGTCGCTGACGTTGGTGTTTCCCGCCACCAGTGTGAACCCCGTCCGGCGCGGACGCTCCAAGAAAACTCCGCCGCAGGCTCGCACGAACGACGCAAACTCGGCATGCGTCAAACACAACAGGCGCCCGGTGACGCAGAACTTCTGCCCTTTCAGGAACTCGGTATCTAAAGGTCGATTGCCCAACGCGATCTGCCTTCAGTGGAAGATTTCGATTCCGAATACCGGTGCGGCTTTCGCAATAGGCGCTTTCGCTTCCCACAGTGCATAACAGCCATCCGTGTCCGATGATGTAGCTAGGAAATGATACAGATCACCGCCCGCGAAAAACTTGACGCCATCCTCGGGGCCATGGACGACGACTTTCCTCTGCTTTTTCATCACTACCTCGGTGCATGACTCTCGATTCGGTACGCTTGAATCCTCAGCGATCGACTGGACGCGCCATTAGACGCGTCTAAACCATTCCTTAGTCCATCATGTGAAAGTGATTGTGGTCGACGTAGAAGACGAAAGATCCCGTCGCTTCATCTTCACCATCGGCTGAACGCTCGCCCTCAGAAATGATCGTCACTTTGTAATGGGCGTGATGAAGTCGTGCGGGGCCGAGCAAGGGATAGAAACGAGGCGCGTCGCTGAAGTCCGCGATTTTTTCTTTGAGAATTCGAAGCTTGTCTGACTTTAACGGCCGTCGCTCCGCACGTTTGTTTTGAGCTTTGCTTATTGCCGAGATGAGTCGGTCATCGCTTGGAGGATCCAGGGCTCTCGGACCACTCTCGCCGGAAGTAACCGGACCGAGTATCGAGATCCTTCGGCTGGCATTAGCATCTTGATTCTTGTTTAAGAGGCAGATTCGGTCTCCCGAACAAATCAGAGGACTGTCGCCCTCGCTGCGGAGTCGTTCAAGATCGATCGTCATCCTCACTGGGAAACCGCCGGGCCGACGACGTTCGATCACGATAGTTTCTACCTTTTCTTGCAAGTCGTCACCAAGCAATCGATCCACGAAGGTCAAAACGTCCAATTGATCACTCCGCAACAGATAGCGCTTGTTCTCTAGTAGTCCGCCGGTTGAAAAGTATGCTTTGCCATCCTTTTGCCTGTTCCCGTCTTGCGCTTCGACGGTTGACCACCCAACGGCAATCCAGAACGACAAGAACGCTACCGCCACGCCGTTGTGCCGAAAATTCCAACTGATCATCACTCACCTCCGTGAAAATGCGTTTCTCAAATACCGTTAGTCAATCTGACGAATCACAAAACCTTGGTAGTATCATTCTCAGTCGACTCAGATTTGTGGCTGATCCCACAGGCGGTAGGGGTCATCTAGGTCACGCATTTTTTTGATCAAAAGCGATTCCAGCTCTCTGCGTTTTTCCGCGAACCCTGGATCTTCGGCAAGGTCCTTTTGCCCAGTTGTCGGTGACGAGGCTCCCAGGTCCATTCCTTTGAGACAATGATGCTGAGTCAGGTACTCGTGTGGATTCTCCTTCAAGTTGAAGAGTTGGGTTTCGCGGACACTGCCGTCCAGCACATCATACTTAATCAGCTTCCAATCATCTTTCAGGACACATCGCATGCCGGGTTTTGTGCCGCCACAGTAAACACCATACATGATGTCCCGAATGGTATCCTGTTCGCCCTCCAGCACGGATCGAAAGCTGAGCCCTTCATTCGTCGACGGCGCAACGATGCCACCCAAATCACAAAGCGTTGCCAGCAAGTCCATCAGGTAAACGTTTCCTTTCACACGAACGCCTTTCGGAAGACCGGGACCTTGAACCAGCATCGGGACCCTCCACGTGTGTTCGTATAGGTTTTGCTTCCCCTGCAGTCCATGGCGACCAATCGCCATCCCGTGGTCTGATGTATAGACCACGTACGTGTTGTCCAGTTGTCCGTCTTGTTGCAACCTGTCCAGAACGCGTCCAATCTGAATGTCAATGTTCTCGCTGCAAGCGAACTGGCGCCCCCATTCATTCCGAATCGTTGCGCGGTCCCGATTTTTCCAGACACCACTGACGGCAACTTCATCCCGGAGTTTTGGGTGACCGTGATGAAACGGGTGCTCGGGCAAGTAGTTGATCGGAAGTTGTGGCTGCCGAGGATCTTCGGCAGGAAGCACAGATTCGTCCTTGTGATTGGTCGCCCCGTACTTCGCCAACAACTCTGGCTTACCATCTCGTGTGTCGTGAGGATGCGAAAATCCGAAGTAGATGAGAAACGGCTTCTCTGTCCCACTCTGTTTTCGTTCGGCCAGATAGTCCAGAACTTGCTGAGCATGCCAAGCACTTCCCGTCCCGTCTGTACCGCCACGTTTGGAGGCGTCACGTCGGATCGTGAACTGTTGGTTCGCGGCCTCGTAGCTGTTACCGTTCTTGCAGGTCCGCATCGTTTCGTACCCGGCTCGATTGAAAACGGCAGCCATCGTCTGCGTCTTCAGATCTGGCGGCACCAGCTTGGGGTCCTTTTCGTTCGGATTAGCGATCTTCTTGCCGCGATTCGGAATGTGCCAAACGGAGCGTCCCGACATGATCATGTGACGAGAGGGCGTGCAAACAGCACCGGACCAGGACCCCATGTGTCGCGCCGCTTCAATGACGACTCCGTTCTTTGCGATCTGGTCCAGCCTTGGAGTGTCAAGAATCGATCGGTCGTTGTAGATCTTTAAATCGAAAGGTGACTGGTCATCGACGACGATCACCAAGAAGTTTGGTCTCGTCGCTGCGTCCGCACGAGCCAGCGAATGATGTGCCGACACACAAATCAGGCAGCATAAGGAATGAATTACGAAGTGCGATGGGAAACGCATTGAAGCTCGGCGGGTTGGGAGGAAGAGAAAACGCGGCGATTCGACATCTTAACCCACTGATGCTCTCACGACCGGCGAGTTCAATTCTGTGCCCGACGCTTGAAGAATCATCATGCGAACTCACGCTTATGGCGCGGGCTGATCCGACCAAACTCCCAATTCGTTTCCGCTCGGATCGAGGAACTGAAACCGTCGCCCCCCCGGAAACGAGATGATTTCGAGTGAGATCTCACCACCGGCTTGCTTTACAGACTGGAGGGAAGACTCAAGATCGCGCGAGTAGAGAATCACGAGTGGCCCTCCCTTGGCGACACTCTCCGCGAGGCAGATTCCACCAATCTCGCCATCGGAATCTTGCTTCTTGATTCCCATGTATTGGGGCCCGTAGTCGTTGAACGACCAATCAAAGGCTGCCTGGTAGAAGCGTTTGGCTGCTTCAAGGTCCAACGCGGGCAATTCGATGTAGTTGATTTGATGATGAACAAGCTCCTGCGAATCGGACACGGCAATTTACTCCTCGATGAACGGAACTGTATGAATGCAAAGCTACTGTGACAGTTTAACGTTTGTGCGGCTGACGTCGGGATTACGCGTTGAGACGGTGCTTTCTATTTAGAATGCCGATATGACTTTCTGGGTGTTGTGACTCACATGTTCGAGCCGACTTGATGCTTCGATGTTCCATTCTCCTATTGATCGCTTTCGCGTCGGGCCTTTGCTCGGCCGATGAGACGAAATACCGGTATTGGACGACGACTTGGGACTTCAACGATGTCAATCTGGAGAGACTGACGAACCGGCTCAAGTCGATTGGGTTGTCGATCCCGGTCAAGATGAGTGGGCGAGCCTCAGTCAATCTGGAAGTCTCGGTTCCGCTGAATGCTCCTCGGACTTGGGAGGCTTACCGATTTGACGGGCAACTCGTTGTCGATGACTTCGCGGCGGAGTCACTCCGCCTCAGGCGTCTGAAGGCCGATCTGCAGTATCGCGATGGGAAATTATCTCTCGCAGAACTCCGCTGCGAACAAGAAGGCGTCGGACTTGCCGTTGGATCGGCGAATCTCGAGTTGGTTCCACGCAAAGGCTTTGACGCAAGGCTCGCGATCACTCGATTTGATCTGGAGCCCCTATTCGAGTTTTTGCGGTCGCGCTTTTATCGCAACCCGACGCGTAAGCGAGAAAAGATCGATATTGACTCGCGCCTCGCTGACGCGTCGGGTTATGAAAAACCAGTGCCTGAAGCAAAAACGCGACTTCAAAAGTTCGAGTTGGCAACGACGCTCCCCGAATTACCCGGTCTCGTTACATCGGGTTTAATGACGGGACAGCTGCATTTGTCGGGTCCCATTGATGGCCTAACGGAACCGCTCCGGTGGAACGCGGATGGCGAGATTGACGAGAGCGAATGGCATTTACGCGACGGATTGCAAGTCGCTGCGACCGTCGAAGCATTTCGCTTGTCGGAACAAAAACTGTCCGTCGGCCGGGTGCTCGCAAAAGTATCTGATCTCGGTTCCGCAGTCGCAGCATCGGGTTCGATTGACTTTGCAAAGGCTGCGAGAGCCGAACTGAAAGTTGCCGGGGACGACGTTCAATTAGGAGAGCTGGCATCTCTGCTCAGCGATGAATTGGCTGCGTTTCTCGATGGGAAGCTCGACTTCAAAGGAACCTTCACGGGTGAACTGCAAGACCCAGCGGAGGACCAGTTTCGAGCACAGCTTGCAATCGCTTCTCCGTCCCTGATTCTGGCGGGCGTTGATTTAGGAACTCTCGAGCACGACGTGAGGTGGTCCAATGGTCGACTCTCGATGACTCCCATGCGGTCCGCAGATCAGGATTCCGAATTGATCGTCGAAACGATCAGCCTGGACTACAAACGCAACGTTTCCGAGTTTGCAATCTCTCGTTTACAAGCGGCCGTATTTGGAGGATTACTTGAAGGCAACGCCAAGTGGTCAACGGATCCGAAGGGTGAACATCATCTCGCGCTGGCGTTCAACGAGCTCCAGCCACGGATCAAACTTGTCGGACCGATGGCGAATCGACTCGCTTGGTTAAGCGGATCGCTCAGCGGCACGATGAGCGGCCAAACCAACTGGACGGTTCCGGTCGGCGGATTCAACGTTCCGATCGAGCATCGCGGCGACGCTACCCTGTCGCTGGTTGGTCTTCGACTAGGAAGCTCGGAAGTGGGAAACGTCGACATCAAGATTGACGCGAACGCAAACGAGCTGCAGATCGAGGGTGACGGCAACGTGCTGGGAGGAAGCCTACAGTTTCGAACGGTCGCGCGCCCCAGCGAGGAAACATCATGGAAAGAACTGCCTTCCGTGTTGGAGGAAACTCGCTTTCAATTGGCCGGCGTCGGCATTGCACCTGCTGTCGAGTTAATCGGTAAGTCTCGGTCCGCAGTCGACGGACGGATGGATGCCGCGATCGAACTCGATGCCGGCGGGACAGGCTTTTCCACCGAAGAGAATTCTCCGAACTGGTTGCCCAGTGGATCTGCGTCAGTAAACCTCTCTTCTGTGCGTTGGAACGGCAAGCGTGTTGCGACTCAATTGAACGGCAAACTACGGTTTGACGGTTCCGCGGTGAATATGGAATCGTTCGCGGGGCGTGTTGCCGACGGGCAAGTCCAAGGCGACGGCAAGTGGACATACGATGAAACAAACCGCCGATTCAATCTTCGTCTGGTGCACTGTGATGTCGCGTCGTTGATGTCCCCGGTTTTGGGCGATACGGCGAAGTCCTTTTCGGGCGACTTTAGCGCGAAGTGTTTACTCAATGTTCGGCAGCAATCGGACCGCTTCGCAATTCGAGCCCGCGGGTATCTCAATATTGACCAAACTCGCGTTTACTCGATGCCGATCGGGGACGCTCGCGGACATTTCGAAGCGAGTTTGGATCCGCGTTCTCTGCGATGGAAGGTTGACCTACCCAATGTCCAATCGGGTTTGGCGGGCGGAAAGCTTCGTGGCGGCCTTCATCTGCGATCTTCGTCATCGCCGACGTCCATTCACATGGACAGTCGTTGGAGAGTGACTCATGTCAACTTCGAAGAGGTTCTATCTCAATCGATAGGTTCATCGACGATTGGACGCGGTGATTTGACAGGCGATTTGATGCTAAGCGGACGCAACATCCGGAGCAGCAGAGACTTGAAAGGGCGTTTTCGATTTTCACTAGGAGGCACGGATGCAACGGCGGTCCCGGGGCTCTCGACGGCAGAAGCGCTACTGGGAGTCGGTGCTCTTCCCGGCACTCGATTCGCCGGCGGCGAGGCCGTCGGTCAGATTTCAAAGAATCAGATCCGCTTTCAAGATCTGCGACTTGCATCCGATCGCATCGGCATGAGAGCGGAGGGCAGCGTCTCAATCGACTCGAAACGAGTTGATCTTCGCGCCGAACTTTCGACCGGAAACTTTCAGGGCCAAGACGTCCTCCTCAACCTCGCCGGGCTCGATGGCTTGTTGACGGCGACGCCGATCGGACAAATCAACCGAATTGCCAGCGACCGAACCCTGATCTTGGACGTGGTGGGACCTGCACGAGATCCGATCATCAAGCTACTGCCCGCCGAAACACTGCGTGCCAACGCCCGCCGGTTCGCCCTCCAGGAAGCCCTCGGTGTCGCGGCTGCGAACTCACTGCTCTTCGATTGATGCTCGCAGGCCACTGCACACCGATCGGAGAAGCCATGGAAGGGGCAAAGAAGCAACCGATGTGAAAGTCTGGCGATTTCACGGATTTTGTGCATCATCGCGAGCGTGATCTGACGATCGAGCCTGCATGAAGGCCGTTTCGAAACAGATCGTACTCGCGCTTGCTGCTGCGCCGCTGCTTTTGACAGCATTGGGATGTAGCGCCTTGGGCTTCTCCGCCGTTCCGGTTGCTCACCTGATGACTTCCGATACCCGAGAAGTTCTGGAACAGACATCGAAGCTACCCGCGGTGCCCCGTGAGCTGGCGAAGGAACCGCTCGCAGCCTACTACCTTCAGCCCGGGGACGAGTTGCTGATCGATGTGATGACTTCGAGTGATGTTCAAATTCCGACGGACCAGCGAGTCCTTTCCGACGGAAGCATCGATCTGGGATCAGTGGGGCGGATCGTTGTCAGCGGAATGACGCTCGAGCAAACCGAAGCTGAACTTCGACGGGCTCTATTGACCAACGTCGACGACATCGATGAGGACGAACTGACAGTCAATGCGCAGCTCATTCAACCGATTCAAAGGTTTTATGTCGTCGGTGAAGTCAACGCTCCGGGGGCTTACCCGCTCGTCGGCTTTGAAACGGTCTTGGACGGGATCATGGAAGCCGGTGGCTTGACCGCACGTGCATCGGCATGCGACATCTTGCTCGCTCGTCCGACCAGTCCATGTTCGTGCCGTGTCACGTTGCCCGTGTGCTATCGAGCGATCACACAACTCGGCGACACGACAACGAACTATCACCTACGTCCGGGAGATCGGATCTTTGTCGCACGTCAGTCTTTCAGCGAGGAGTTGATGGCCTACGTGAGCGGCGCGGAGCCTTGTCCCCGATGCTGTCGTGATCCCGCAGCTTGTTGTGATCCACGAA
>JBCCOI010000221.1:0-10923 GCA_039025515.1 Planctomycetota bacterium | reverse complement strand
TCGCAGCCACGGGTTCGCACCGATCGATACGCCCACGCTGGAACACCTGGAGATCTTGACTGGTAAAGGCAGCGATGAAACGGATCGTCAGATCTATCGCTTCGAAGACAACGGAGGTCGTCAGGTTGGGATGCGGTTTGATCTGACCGTCCCGTTGGCACGGTTCGCCGCGCAGCACATGCACGAGCTCGGTACGCCCTTCAAACGCTATCACATCGCGCCCGTTTGGCGTGGCGAACGTCCCCAAGCGGGGCGTTATCGTGAGTTCGTCCAGTGCGACTTCGACACGATCGGCACGACTGGTGTGATGGCTGATATCGAAGTCGTTACGGTGATCGACCGCTTGCTTTCCGAAATCGGTTTCGGCGCGTTTACGATTCACATCAACAACCGCCAAGTATTAACAGAGCTGCTCCGAAAACTCGGCTTGGTTGAGCAAACCGTGCCTGTCCTGCGTGCGCTCGACAAGCTTGCAAAGATCGGTCGTGAGAAAGTCGCCGCCGAGATGTGCGAGGCTGCCGATGTTTCCCCCGCTGACGCGGACCAAGTGTTGCGTCTCACGGAGCTGAGTGGTGACGCAGAGTCGATCTTCACCGAATTACCTTCGATCATCGGTGAAGAGGAATCTGCAACGGAAGCCGTTGATCGCTTGAAAGACCTTCACCGTGGAGCCATCGCGGCGGGCGTTCCGGAATCACGGATGAAAATCGACGTCGCGATCGCCCGCGGGCTCGATTATTACACGGGTGTGATTTTTGAGACCACTCTCGATGAATTGCCTTCGATCGGAAGCGTTTGCAGCGGCGGTCGTTACGACAACTTGGCGGGGCTCTACACCAAGCAGCACCTTCCAGGCATCGGTGCCTCGTTGGGTCTCGATCGATTGCTTGCGGCGATGGAAACGCTTGAGTTATTGCCCTCGGCCAAGACGCCCGCCCCCGTTCTCGTCACGTATTTCGATCGAGATCGACGCGACGATTATCTGACGCTTGCGACAAGGCTTCGTAATGAAGGAATCGCTTGTGAGGTCTTTCCGGATCCGAAGAAGCTGGGTGTCCAGTTGAAGTATGCGGACGCCCACGGTTTTCAAATCGCCTTGATTGCCGGAACGGACGAATGGGATTCGCGCAAGATCCAGGTCAAGAATCTCGCCAAAAAGACATCCGCAGACGTTCCCTATTCGCATCAAGCGGCGGACCAATTGGTCCGGCAAATTCAACGAATTCTTGCGGGCGAGCTATAATCACACAGTGATCCGCTAGAGAGTGTCGCCGGCTATTCTCTCGTAAGCTTTTCGTTTTTCGACACGAACTTGACCGACGCAGCAATGTCCACGGTTTCGCAGCAACGGAAGTCCGTCTCCCAAGATCTGATCCAAGACCGGATCGAGGAAGCCAAGCGGGCGTTGTGGTGGAGCGAAGTCACGCGGGCTTCGCTCACACTTTTGATCGCCGGGATGACGGGTCTGCTTGTTTGGTTGGTGATCGACCACTGGGTTTACTCGCCCGGCGCGATCCTGCGGACCGTCCTTTTTCTAGGTGTCTTGCTGGCGGTCGCGTTCTATCTTGTTCGTCGCTGGTGGCCGGTTGTTTCTTCGAGTGTGACGGATGAGTACGCCGCTTGGTCGCTTGAACAAGACCATCAGGATTACCGACAGCAGTTAACCAGCTACGTGACGCTCAAGCAGGCCGGTGCACCAAAAGGAATTCGCGCGAAGGTCGTTCATGCGATTGGGACACGTGCCGCGACATTGCTCAAAACGTTTGATCATTTACCCAATGAAGCAACGGGAACGTTTCGTTGGTGGATCGCTGCTGCGGCAACGTTCGCAATTTTGGTCGTTTACCTGGTCGCCAGTCCCAAGAGTTCGGTGGCCTCTTGGAAACGCCTCGCGATGCCGCTCGCTCGACTGGAACCCGTCCGCCGAGTCTCTATTCTTGACGTCGAACCGAAGGCGACATCGGCGCTGGCGGGCAGAACGATCGATGTGTCGGCAGTCGTCGAAGGTCTTCGTGACGATGAACTCGTTTACTGCCGTTGGTTCGACGCCGTCAATCAGCGATCGAGCGAACTGACCTACGATTCAGCGGACGAGCGGTTTCGCGGCAAACTTGCTTTGGGCCAGGGTGCGAGCGGCTTGGTTCGATACACCATCGAAGCCGGTGACGCGGTGGCCGGGCCCTTTGACATTTCGGTCGAGGACGTACCCGTTGTCGCCGTGCAAAGCATCCGCTATCGGCCTCCGGCTTACACCAAACAAACCGAAACGACTTCATCCAGCCCCGCAATTACCGCACTGGATGGCAC
Organism: Planctomycetota bacterium; assembly: GCA_039025515.1. Taxonomy (GTDB): domain Bacteria; phylum Planctomycetota; class Planctomycetia; order Pirellulales; family Pirellulaceae; genus Stieleria. The sequence goes on along the minus strand of JBCCOI010000221.1, from coordinate 8,616 downwards.
CGACATTTTGATTTCGGCGACCACGAGCCGGCCCGTCGTTCGCGCGGAGTTGCAGTTTAACTGTCGTGACGTGCGCGGCGTGATGGAGCCCACCGCCGGAACGCTCGCGATGGTGGTCTCCGACGATGGAACGACCTTGACGGCTGAGCGCCGGCTTCGAAAGTCCGCGGGGACAAACCTGGTGGAGCTGGACAATTATCGGATCAAGGTCTGGGATGCGGAAGATCGCTCCAACCCGGAACCGATCCTCTATCCGATCAACGTCATCGCGGATCTCCCACCCGAGATCGCAATCGTCGTGCCGACCAAATCACCGGTCAAAGTCCAGCTCGACGCGCAGCAAATCATCGAAGTCCACGCCATGGATGCCGACTTCGAACTTGAGCGTGTTTCGCTCGAATTGAGCCGTGGTTTGCAGGCATTCAACGAACCAGTTCTTTGGCAACGGCAGTCAGGCGAGTCGGGACGTGGGAACCAAGTAAGCGAGTTTCGTTTTCGGCCACACGAGCAAGGCCTGAAGGTTGGCGACAAGGTGCAAGTGACCGCGATCGCGGTCGATAATCGGTTGCTCGATGACGATTCGTCTGCCAAGCCGAATCTCGCCAAGACGGATGTCCTTGAAATTTGGATCACCGAAGCTGCCGGTGCCGACCTTCCAGATGATCCTTCCAGCAGCAACGGGCTCTCGAAACCCGATGATCGGCCGGCAAGCGATGCCGAACAGTCACCACAGCAGCAAGATCCCGCGAAGCGAGATTCCGAGCCGCAAAACGATCAACAGAGTGGCGCCGATCAAGGCTCCAGCCAAGACGGTTCGAAGCAAGAGACATCCGGCAAGGAACGCTCCAGTCAAAATGGCGATCAGGGATCCGGACAAGAAAGCTCCGGCTCGGACGGCTCCAATCAACAAGGCTCCAATCAGCAAAGTGCCGGGCAACAAGGTGCTGGGCAACAAGACTCCGGACAACAAGGTTCTGAACAGCAGGGTTCCGGGCAGTCGAACGGAGAGAAGAACCGGGGTGATGCGTCCGATCAAGGCGGGGAGTCACGCAGCGGCGACGCGAATTCTAACGGCGAAGCTTCCGCGGACGCGAAACCCAGTCCGGGCGGTCAGGGGCAGCAAAATGGATCGCCGCAGTCGGACGGGCAACCTGCGGGCGAATCCGATCTCGAAGACACTGATCGACCGCAGCAGCAAGAGGGACAGCCTCAGGGGGGCGATGGATCAAACGGCGCCGGTGGAGCCGATCCGAATCAGCCGCCTGGACGGCAAGACGCTTCAGAGGGATCGGCTTCCCGACAACCGAATGCCGAATCTAATCCTTCCGACTCCAAGGGCGATTCTGCAGCGTCCTCCGACGGGCAGGCGAATGACGATTCGATGCAAGAGTCTTCCGGCGCGAACTCTCGTCAGTCAGACCAGGGCGCGGGGAATTCGGCAGAACAACGCTCGGAGGGTCAGGGCTCGGAGCGTCAACGTTCAGATGGCGGCGGCCAAGGAGCCGACGGAAGTGATTCGGCGAATCGTGCGCCACAGAATGACGGCGAAGCGATGGAACGGATCAAAGACTACATCGAAAGGAAACGAGAAGAACAAGCTAAGCAGGGCGGTGGTCGATCGGGCAACGGTGACGAAAATTCGGAGCGGCCCGATAAAGAACGCGGGGATGGTTCGAGTGCCAGTCAGAGTCCGCGTGGTGATAAAGAACGGGGCACAGGCGAAACTCAGTCGGATGCACAGAACCCGGAGACTTCCGAGTCTGCCGGCGATGGAATGAACGACTCAGGAGGCAATGCAAACGAGCGGGAGGGTGCGGACAGCAACGCCAACAAACAGGAAGAGTCATCGCAGCAAGGCAACGATGCATCCAAGAGTGTCGCTGCGGCAGCTCAAAAAGGATCCGAATCGGGCAACTCGCAGGATCAAGGCAACTCGAACGAAGAGGGCAACCCGAACGATCAGGGCAGCTCAGACTCAGGCGATAATCCGGGCTCCGATGGCGATGCGACCTCATCGGAGAAGTCTAACCGCGAAGATTCGGCGAGTGACACCGAGGCCGGTCAGGGAGAACGAACGCGAGACGACCGCAAGGAACAGGATGCCGGTGGTGAGCAGGATTCCGGAACGCAAGCCGAAGATGGCTCGCCCTCACGACCCTCCGGAAGTCAATCACCGTCTCAGCCGTCAAACCGCTCGAATCAAGCGAGTCAACAGTCATCGTCGGCAAGCGACGGATCGGGAAGTGGACAAGAGACTTTTGAGGGTGATTCCTCTTTCGAGCCTCCACCGCCCCCGGATGTTGAGTACTCGAAGGAGGCAACCGACATGGTCTTGGATTACCTGGAGGAGACGCGAGATCAAGTTGATGAAAAGTTGCTCGATGATCTGAACTGGTCGAAGGAGGACCTTCGTCGATTTCAGAAACGATGGGAGAAGGTTCGTGAGCTCGATCAACCGGAATCACCAACTTCGAAGTCGAGTGAATTTGAGGAAGCGTTGCGTAGCTTGGGGCTAAACCCTGAATCGAAAGCTTCGCGAATGCGTGAGTCTCCATCAGACGGATTCCAGAACTTGCGGGATTCGGGAAATCGCCGTCGAGCACCGTCCGCTTTTCGAGACGCCTTCGAAGCTTTCCGAGGTCGATCTCGATAGTCGCAAAGCGATTGCCTTCGGACTGATGGGCATCGGCAAGTTATGCGCGATTGCCGTTCGATCTCGGAACGAGGGTTGGCATTCATTTGCTCAATCGCAGCCTATTTTTTCTTACAAGATCTGGGGGCAATCTAGGCTGCTGATGCAACAAGTTGGTTGCGGTACCCGCGCGGCTCGGCTCCTCCTACCCGAAACCGGTTTCGCCTCGCTGCGTATCGCATTGTCTGGAAACAGGTGGAACGTAAGTGATGAAGTTGTCGTTGGGAGCAAAGATTGGGGTTGGGTTCTGCACGATCCTGCTGATCACAATTGGATTGGGCGTCGGAACGGTCTATCAAACGCGATCCGTGCAGTCGCAAAGCACAGTCCTGGCAAATGAATATGTGCCGGAGGTGATCGTTGCCAACAAAATGCGAGGGGCAACCAATCGCGCGATGTACGCGATGAGGGGATATGGACTGACCTTCAACTCCAGTTTTCTTACCGATGCCGAGGCAGAGCTTCAGGCACTTAATGAGGCGCTCTTGGAAGCACAAGAGTTGGATTTTCGCTCCCTCAATCTCAAGGGTCTCGCGGATCAACTACTGACGGTAAAGTCACAGTTGGGCGAGTACGAAGCCTTGGTCAACGAAACGGAGCAGACGGCTTCTAAGCTCGTCACGCTTCGCAAGACACTAGACACTTCAGCGCAGGACTACATGCGGAACACGCAGGAGATCCTTATTGGTCAGCAAGCGAAGTTCACGACAGATCTCAACGAACGATTGGCAAAGTTGAGTGCAGGCGCTGCCCTTCAGAAACTGACGGCCGAAGCCCGCGTTTTGAACTTCAAGGCACAAGCGACAAACGATTTGACCTTGATGCAACGCGCGATTCGCACACTCGACTCTGTCGTGAAGGAACGCGACAGTATTCTGCCGATCACCCGTCGCGAGGAAGACCTTGAGAGTTTGCAACGCATTGTTGACACCTCCAGCGACTATCAGTCTTCGATGCAGTCCTTCATCAGCATTCATCAGGATGGAGCGCCGAGTGAGACGACCTTGATGCAGGTTCGCGATCAGATGGATGAGGCTGCCGGATCATTTAAAACGGCGCTGAATCGATTCGTCGACAAGCAGATGAAGTCTCTTGATGAAGACATGCGGGGAAGGTTCGAGAAAACACGACTGGCAGGCGAGATCCGCTTCAATGGAAACCAGGTCCGTGTTCTCGCGTTTAAAGCCCAGGCGTTCTCAAAACCCGATTTGATTCTTGAAACGTCTGAGCACTTCGACGAGCTCGACGTCTTGTTCGGATCGTTACGTTCCATCTCCGTGGATCCGAAGGACCTTGCCAGGATTGATCTAACTCGCGAAGCGTCCCACACCTACAGAAAAGCCCTCGATGACGTCCGTGAAGGAGGATTAGCACTGGAAGAACTGGCGACTCGTCGCGATCTGGCAGGAAAGAGTTTGATCGCATCCAGCAAGAAGATCGCGGAGGATGCGATTCTGAGTACTCAGCAGATTGCGACGGGCACAAAGGACTCGCTGCAGAAGGTGAGCACAATCACTCTGATCGGTCTCGTGCTCTGTTCAGTGGCCGGCATCGCGATGGCGATCGTGATCACTTTGGCAATCACGAGACCCGTTCGAAAGGCAATCAAAGCTCTCAGCCGTGGTGCCGGACTGGTCAGCAATGCCTCCGGTGATGTTGCGAATGCGAGTAGCGGGCTGGCTGATGGGGCCACTCAACAGGCGAGCAGCTTGGAAGAGATTTCCGTCACGCTGAGTGAAATCTCCAAGATGACAAAGCTTAACGCCGACAATGCTTACGAGGCCGAAAAGGCGGCTGACGAAGCGGGCAACGCCGTTGGCCAGGGCAAGCAGGTGATGACACAAATGTGCCAAGCCATCGACCAAATCAAAGAGTCGGCCGACCAAACCGCAAACATCATCCAGACGATTGATAAGCTTTCCAACCAAACGAATCTCTTGGCCCTCAATGCAGCCGTCGAGGCAGAACGCGCGGGTGAGGCGGGACAGGGTTTTGGTGTTGTTGCCGAAGAAGTTCGAACGCTCGCGCAGCGGAGTGCCGAGGCCGCGAAACAAACAGCCATTCTGATCGCGGAGTCGCAGACGTATGCAGAAAACGGTGTCGCGGTCAGTTCCGAAGTCGACCACCTTCTGGAGACCATCGTTCAACTCGTCGGCTCCGTTACAGAAACCGTCAGGCAAGTCTCGGCCGCGAGTCAGGAGCAAAACCAGTGCATTGAGCAGGTCTCACAAGAGTTGTCGCAGGTGGACAAGGTAACTTATGCGACAGCGAACTCCGCACGAGATTCCGCGGCCGCCGCAGGTGAGCTCACCGAACAGGCAGATCAACTCACCGCCGTTGTGGCGGAGCTCACCGAACTGGTCGGCAGTCAGAGTGGGGCAACCGGATCGATGGTCACTCCCGCTTAGGCCGTGGCATCAAGCGAGTCTGCGTGGCCCGCTCATTGATTGGCGTTTACTCGAAGCTGGCCGCTTGGTCGGTTCGCCATGGCTCGCGCATTTCCGCAGTGATCTTTGCGTCCAGGCTTTCCATTCTCGTTTTAAGTTCGGCAACGATCTCGGGGTGATCGGTTGCCAAGTTGATTTGCTCACCGACATCCTTTGCCAAGTTGAAGAGGTGCGTCGTCGGCGGAGGCAGCTTGGCATTCGGTCGATTTCTCGGCGGTCGCGGACGCTTGAACAACATTTTCCATTCGCCTTTGCGGATGCCCTCAATGACGCCATGTGATGTGTAGTACAAGTACTCGTCTCGCGGAGTCTGAGTCGTTTTGCCGAGGACGAGGTCGGAAACATCCATTCCGTCGATCGCTCTTTTTCCCGGCAATGTCGAACCCGTTAACGCGGCAATGGTTGGCAGCAAATCGATGGTTCCGACGAGCTGATCACAGGTTGTGCCGGCTGGGATTCGCCCCGGCCCCCACATCACACAGGGAACTCGTTGCCCGCCTTCGAACGTTGTTCCCTTCCCTTCGCGAAGCGGTCCGGCGCTGCCGCCGTGATTCTTGAACTGCAGCCAAGGGCCATTGTCCGACGTGTAGATCACGTAGGTCTTTTCAGACAACCCGGACGATCGAATGGTTTCCATCAATCGGCCCACCTCGGCATCGATGTGTTCGATCACGCAAGTGTATGCGTTCTGTGGGTTCGGATCGTAGACATCTTCGGGAACATACAACGGAATGTGGGGCATCGAGTGTGGCAGGTAAACAAAGAAGGGGTCGTCTTTGCTGCGGCGAATAAAGTCGATCGCGGCATCGGTGTAGCGACGCGTGACCGTTCGTTGGTCAACGGGAAGTTCAACGATGGACTCGTTCTGAATCAGCGGTGTGTTCCAATGTGTGACCGACGTGTTCTGGTCTCGCCATAAATCGTCCGAAGGAATCCTGGGCTTGCCCTTGTTGTCCGGGTGATTCATGTCGTTGGAGTATGGGATTCCCAAGTATTTATCGAAACCGTTCTGTCGGGGAAGCACTTCGCGGTGATGACCCAAATGCCATTTTCCAAAGCATCCCGTGCGGTAACCGAGCGACTTGAAGTGATCGGCCATGGTGTATTCGTCAGGGTGAAGCCCCTTTTTGGACGCCGGAAACAGCACGTGCTGATGCATGCTCACCCGCTTGGGATAGCAACCGGTCATCAAGGCGGCACGAGACGGCGTGCAAACGGGAGACGCGACCATGAAGTTGGTGAAGCGTCGACCTTCTTCAGCCAACTGATCGATGTTCGGCGTCTTGATTTTTGTGGACCCGAAGCATCCCAAGTCGCCGTAGCCCTGGTCGTCGGCGAAGATGATGACGAAGTTTGGCTGGTCCGATGCCTCCGCTTTTGGAGATGCGTTGACCGGGGTGGGAGCGAGAAATGCGACGAAGACCCAACTGAGAAAATAACAGCAGCAGCGTCGTCGGGCGTGTCTAAATTGCATCAAATCGCCTTCTTGCGACGAGAACGGAAGTCTGACTGCCGTTAGTGTCGTTCGTCGGCGAAGGCGCGTCAACGATCAGGAGCAACTCGGCGGCGCGCGGCGACTCACTTTGCGCATTGGTGGCAGCGACCGCGCAGGAGAATCTCGGTCACCGTGCCGATCTTGTCACTCTCCCGCTTGCTTCTGGCGGTCAGCTTGACGCTTTCCAAGCAGGACACCGTTCCACACTCCGTGCAGAAGAAGTGTGGATGCTGATCGTCCCGACTCTCACCCGGACGGAAAATTTCAAAGCGATAAACATGATCGCCGAGTTCGGAGCGGCGGAGCAATCCCGCCTCCGCGAGGTCATTGAGATTTCGAAACGCCGTCGCTTTATCCACACCCGTCGACGAGAGCTTCTCGGCGACCTCCGCGTGTGAGACGGGGGCTCCGGATTCCTGCAGCAACCGAAGCGTTGCCAGACGCGCCGGTGTCGCGCGAAGACCGGCTGCGCGGATCAGATCCTTCATCGCTTCGGTGCTTTCACGCTCGGTCATGATTCTTTGAAGATACGCGAGTTGCTTCGGAGGTGAAACTCATCAGTAACGAAATCGTAGCTCACGACGAAAGCGAACGATTCGCCCATCCAGTATACGGATTCATACCGCTGGACGGTCGATCGGCAACACGTCTATTTCGAGCTTCGATGGCATCAAATGCGAAGATTACGTCTGATGAAATCAACGCCCTCGTCTCCTTGAAAATTTCTATTGCAATTCGATTGCAAGTGGCTTGACGGATGCAGGCCGTCGCCATTTAATTGCAATTCGATTGCATTTGATTTTTTTTTGCATCTACGGAGACCAATGATGTTTCGCCGCGCAAAAAACCGTTTCGCTGCTGGACCGCTGATTCAGTCAGCGAAGGGCTCAAGAAGACGCTCCGCCTTCACGCTGGTCGAACTGCTGGTTGTCATTGCAATTATTGGAATCTTGGTCGGGTTGTTGCTGCCGGCCGTTCAGGCGGCTCGCGAAGCTGCACGTCGTATGTCGTGCAGCAACAATCTCAAGCAGATTGCTCTCGCGACCCACAACTACGAAAGCGCTTTCAAGGTGATTCCGGCGATGACCGGTTCGAGCGATTTTTCGGTCCAAGCGAGAATCCTTCCCTACATCGAACAAGCGGGCTTGAGCGAACTGATCAACTTCGAAGCACCGTTGTTGACCGGTCTTCCTTGGCTGGCCCGTTACAACCCAATTCAGCGTGACGCGATCGAGACCGTTGTGCCGACATTTCTCTGCCCCAGTGATCCTGGCGATCCTCTCTTTGCGACGACGTATGCCGACGGTTCGGAAGGATCCACGGCTGGGTTGAATTACATGTTCAGCTACGGCAGTGGAACGGACACCAACTACGACGATCGCTTCACGACGGACGGAATGGTTTGGACAAACTCGTGGGCCGGATTCAAGCACTGCTTGGACGGGACCAGCCACACCGTTTTGATGGCCGAAACCGTGTTGGGTGATCAAACAACCGGTTTGACGGTACCCACTCCCAATGGACCCCACCGGCGAATTGCGAACTGGGGCGGTTCGACCGGCAACCCCAACGGAGCTGGCTTCATGTTCGGGGGTCAACTGATCGAGAATCCGAATTTGGATGAGGTTTTTCCCAACCTGATCACGTCCTACCGGGGTGATCGAGGAGCGTCCTGGATTCGCGGCGTGCCCTACGCGACAGTCATCAATGGCTACATGACGCCAAACTTCCGAATTCCGGATGTTGGACTTCACGGTCGCGGGTTTTACGCAGCGAGATCGCATCATACGGGTGGGGCTCATCACGCGATGCTGGACGGAAGTGTTCAGTTCATCACCGACTCGATCGACCGAGCCACCTACCATGCACTGTGCACGCGTGATGGTCGCGAAGTTGTGGAGTGGCCGGAGTGATCGTGATGTATCTGACTCGTGGTTACAGAAGTGCCTGCATGCTGCTGACGGCTTGTGCATTCCTTTGTG
>JBCCOI010000220.1:0-10964 GCA_039025515.1 Planctomycetota bacterium | reverse complement strand
GTTGTCCTCGAGAAGTTGTTCCGAAAAGTTCTCGACGCCGAGGCTCAATCTCGTTACTCCGAGTTCCTCTCGAAGTGTCTTTACTTTCGTTTCACTTAGGGTCCCCGGCTCACACTCAAAAGTAACCTCCTCCGCTCCGTCCCAAGTGATGTGCTCCCGAAGTCGACCGGCAAGTTTCGATAGTTGCTTCGGTGAAAGAAAGCTAGGTGTGCCACCGCCGAAGTAAACAAATCGGAACGGCCTTCCCTTCATCACTTCCAGCCGGCTAACCATCGAAATCTCTTCGCAGAGCGCATCGACGTAACGCTGGACCTCCGGCCCCGTCACTCCGGTAAAGACCTTAAAGTAACAGAACTTGCACCGCTTTCGACAAAACGGAATGTGCAGATAGAGCCCCAGCGGCGTGGTCTCCGTCGCCGGGCTTTCCAACGCAGATTGGACTTGCTCCAGATAGGTATTTTTCCACTGGCTATAGGGCGGGTAGTTGGAAATGAAGTAGCTTCCAACTTCCGTCTTTGAATCGCTTGTGGTGGTTGACATACGAAAACTGTGTCAGAGGTGGGGGCACGACGTTCCCGCCCCACGAGGCCGAACTGTCGCTCAGGCATATTGTAGCCGGTAGGGCTAATTTTCGCAGTGTATTGTGCTTAGGCACTAAAATCACCGACTCCTCGTTTTGAAGTTACGCTTTTGCTGCAGGCATTGGTTTTTCACAACCCGACGCGTCAGCGATGCTCGAGTCAACATCGAGTTTTCCTCGATTACGCGTCGGGTCACGATAAAAGCGGAATTTCAAAACTCCTGGCGAGCAAGGTCCCCATTCGGAAAACCACAACGCCGACTGGCCTCAATAAGCGTCAAATCCGGAAAGGTCGGGTTCCCGTGGTCGACATGATCCGCGGGTCGTCAGCTGGGTCCTGTGATGAACAAGTCGGCGAGGACCAATACTGCTGAAGGAAAGTGGTGCGGCGATAGGCTGTCTTCTCGTCCAAAGACCTCGATACGTCTATAAGTGGCGGCGGTCGGTTCGCGATGGCGGTGAAGTTTTGAAGCCGCCACGTCGATGACCCAGTAATCTTCGACTCCGCCGGATGCGTACAAACTAGCCTTTTCACCCAGATCGAAACTCAAGCTGGAATCAGCGACCTCGATCACCAAGAGCGAATCGGCCGCCGTCACGCGACGATCGAAGTAGCGTGCCGGCTTAAGGAGACACAAAACGGGCTCGGGAACGCTTGCTCCAACCAACACTCCGGATTGCACGCGTAGCACGGCCTCGTTCGAGAAGCAGATTCGCTGAGACCATTGAATCAGAAACTGCACATAGTCGTCGTGTATTGGACCGGCCGGGCTCATCTCGCAAATCTCCCCATCGATCATCTCGGTTCGTCGATTCAAACGATCGAAGGCGCCCGCCGAAACCATCAGATCGTATTCGGCAGGTGTTAGTCGCAGTGAAGTGCTCATGACGAGTATTCGGCGGCTCGAGCCCGGGGGACGATGGCGATACGGACGAACTTCGATCCGTATGCAACAGTGTAACGGACAGTTCATTACCGACCCGTCCCTTTCGTTCGCTGGGCGACGCTGCAAGCGGCGAACTCGTCAGGCTAACATTGTCCGAATGCAAGCGATCGTGCGTTCGAGATCGTCCGGCAAGCTCGCTTCGAAAGTCATCTGTGAACCATTCTGGGGATGCCGAAGCGTCAACTTGCGGGCGTGGAGCGCCTGGCGAGTGAGAACCGGAACTGCTTTCGGGTCAGCGGCACGACCCGCCAACCAGGAGGAACACACCGATGCCTGTCCCGCGTAGAGTCGGTCGCAAAGAATGGGGCAGCCGAGGTGGGCAAGGTGAACTCTGATCTGATGCGTCCTGCCAGTTTTAGGCAGCACACGAAGCAGCGTGAACCGTCCTAGACGCTCGATGACCTCGTAAAAAGTCTCTGCAGGTTTTGTCGTTGCGTGGTTGTCGCGAACCGCCATTTTGTCGCGTTGATACGGATGGCGACCGATTGGGGCGCTTACAATGTCACGGTCGCGATCTACCCGACCAGCCGTGATCGCGAAATACTCTTTTTGCACTTCACGTTCTTGCCATTGATCCGCAAGCGCAACGTGGCTCGCATTTGTTTTTGCGACGACGATCACTCCGCTCGTATCTCGGTCTAAACGATGAACGATGCCAGGACGTGTAGGTCCGCCGATATCGGAAAGCGATTGGAATCGATATGCAAGCGCACTCGTTAACGTCCCTTGCCAATGACCGCGAGCCGGATGAACCACCATGCCTGGTGGCTTATTTACAACGACGAAGCCGTCATCTTCATAAAGCAAATCCAGCGGAATATTCTCCGGGACGACTTCATCGGAGAACTCAGGCGGCAACTCGAACCGGATGACTTGCCCGCCGCGAAGTTTGAAGCTCGGCTTGACCACGCGACCATCGACAGTTGCATGATCTTCCTGAACGGCTTGCCGAATCTGATTGCGACTGAAACCGTCGCAAACACTGGTTAGAAAGAAATCGATACGCTGTCCCGACGCTGAATCGGGAACGGTGACCGTGCGAACCGTAGTTTCGATATCTGCTGAGTCGCTAATGTCACCTGGATTTTCATCCGATGGACTATCGATCTCATCAACGGACGGTTCTTTGAGCGGACGGTCGAACTCACTCTGGGTCATCAGAGCCAGACTCGGAGCCTTCTTTGGCAGATGTCTCACTCGATTCAGAACTGGATTCCGGTGGGGAGGCGGATTCCGCGTTGGCGTCAGCGTTGACTTCGGCATTGGGCTCAACCGCGGCGCCCGTATCCGGCATTTCGAGCTTTAAATCATCCTCGGCTGCTTCCACTGGCGGCTCATCCGCAGTTTCCGAACCATCTCCATCTCCATCGGCGGGCATCTCAATGCCTCCCTCGATCGGCTCTCCAGGCTCGCCCATTTCGGGAAGCTCCAAGTCGGGCAACTCGAGATCCGGGAGTTCCAGGTCTGGCAAATCAGACAGACCTCCAGCTCCTGGAAGACTCGGCGGCAACGAGGGATCGGCTTCCGCAAAATCTTGATCGGAGAACCACGCGAGAAACTCGCCCGCCTCCGGGTTGTTCAATCGATCCAAACGTTCCTCGGCAACTCCGACGATCTCTTCAGACTCATTGGCAGCGATGACTTTTTCATAAGCCTCAATCGCTTCGTCAAGTTTGCCGAGGGATTCCATGGCGATTGCGATTCCATAGTTCGCTCGAGACTGGACAAGTGTTGCATCGGAGGCTTTGATCGCTTCGCCGTACCGCTCGGCGGCCTGAGTCAGCAGGGATTCCGCCTCATCGCGATTCTCGTACAGTGCGTTGACGCCATTGGCCAAATCGTTGTTGGCTTGAAAAAGAAGTGACCAAGCGGCGGCCGTCGTGTCCGGGTAAAGCGTTGCCACCTCCGGGTTGTCCATCAATAACTGCAGCGTTGCATCACTCCGTTTGGCTGTCTGACCATTGGTGTAGAGCCCGAACGCGATCAGCAGCACAACGATCCCAACGATGCCGGCGAGGACAAACTTCGAATGAGGTTCGATCTTTTTGAAGAAACGTCCGAGGGAATCGGCAACGATGTTCGTTTCCAGTTCAGCCTGGCGATCTTTCATGACGTGACGCGTCGATATGTGGTGTGTCGAAAATCTTGAGCGAATCACGGAGTATAGGACGGCCAAAAACTCACCGTCAATAGAACCCCAAACCGCCAGGACCACCCGCGTCAGGCCTTCACCTCGAACTTTCGCAATTCTTCCAGCGAGGCATATTCCAGAGCCGAAACATGCGTGGCAGCCAGGACGACTTTCGGTGCTGTTCCGGCGTCGTAGGCTTCTTTCCAGCGTGCGGCACAGAGACACCACCGGTCCCCGGCCTTCAATCCCGGAAAACTGTAGAACGGATTCGGCGTCGACAGATCATTTCCAACCGATCGGCTGAACTCCAAGAATTCGTCCGTCATGACGGCACAAATCACGTGCAGACCGGCGTCAGAAGCGCCAGTATTGCAGCACCCATCTCGGTAAAAACCAGTCAACGGTTCCGTACTGCAGGGTTCTAAGTCGCTGCCCAAAACGTTCTTGGCCATGGTTTGTTTATGACGGTTTTCGTAGAGGATGTTCAGGCCACGAGCGGACGGCCTGCAGAACTCCTACCGATTCTGGTCAATCGGTCGGAGCGCTGTATAGTAGACACTGGTAAACGCCCCAGTTAGAAGGCCGCACTGTCATGGACGCACCGCAAGCAGAGCTCTTTCGTGATTTGACCGAGCCGCAAGTCGAAGCGGTCAAGCACGTCGACGGCCCGATGCTGATTCTCGCCGGGCCGGGTAGTGGCAAAACTCGCGTCGTCACGCACCGGATCGCCAACCTCCTGTTTGAAGGTGTCCCCAGCTGGCAGATCGCAGCGCTGACGTTTACCAATAAAGCCGCGGACGAAATGCGGAATCGCGTCGAACAACTCGTCCCCGGTCAGAAAGTGTGGATGGGCACGTTCCATCGTTTCTGTGCCCAACTGCTCCGTCGCTATGCACAGATGGTGGGGCTGGCCGAAAACTACTCCATTTACGACACGTCCGATTCCAAACTCGCGATGAAACGAGCGATCGAGGCTGCCGGTGTCTCGACGACTCATGCTTCACCGGATCAGATCGCAAACGTTATCAGCAGAGCAAAAAACAAACTCGTCACCCCGGACGTGATGATCGGCCAAAGGCTATCGCCAAAGGAGACGGTCGCCGCACGTGTTTACCCGGTTTATCAACAGCAACTGCTTACCGCGAATGCTGTCGATTTTGATGACCTTCTGCTGCACGTTGCTAATCTGCTTCGGCAAAATCCAGAACTCCGCGGCGAGCTTGACGAGCGTTTCCGCTACATCCTGGTTGATGAATACCAAGATACGAACTTGGCACAGTACGCCATCGTTCGTGCACTTTCCATCAACCACCCCAACCTGTCCGTCACGGGTGACCCGGACCAATCGATCTATGGATGGCGTGGCGCGGATGTCAACAACATCTTGGATTTCGAAAAAGACTATCCGTCCGTCAAAACGGTTCGCCTGGAGCAGAACTACCGAAGCACTCCGAACATTCTTCGCGTCGCCGACCAACTCATCCGCCACAATAGACGCCGAAAACAGAAAGATCTCTTCACGTCAAACGACGAAGGATCTCCCGTCATTCTTCGGCTCTTCGAGACCGGATACGACGAAGCCGACTCCATCGCCGACGAAATCGTTTCATCGATTGCGTCCGAACAAGCCCGGCCGAACGATTTCGCAGTCTTCTGCCGCATGAATTCACTGACTCGGTCGCTGGAGCATTCCTTTCGCGCTCGCGGGATTCCTTACCAAGTCGTTAACGGTGTCGAGTTTTATCAGCGGAAAGAGATAAAAGACGTCCTCGCCTACCTTCACCTCATCAACAACCCTGCTCATGACGTCGCGCTGGGACGTGTGATCAATACACCGACGCGAGGTATCGGCAATAAGACGGTCGAACGACTCCGCGACTTCGCCGACCAACATCGCATTCCTCTTTTGGAAGCTGCTCGAAGGGCCGGAGAAGTCACCGAGCTCGCAAAACGCAGCAGCACCATGGTCGGTCGATTTATCGAAATCTACGACCGTATCGCCACGAAAGCGACAGCGTCGCTGGAGGAAATCTTGCGTTTCCTCTTGAGCGAATCGGGATATCTCGAGTCGCTCGAGAAAAACTCCGTTGAAAGTGATGACACCAGTCCGCTGGCGAACGTCGAAGAACTGATCAGCGCAGCAGTCGACTTCGATCGACGACACCCGGACGACGGATCACTGGAAGCATTTCTGGAGCAAGTCGCGTTGGTCAGCGATACGGATGCGTTTGAAGAGAGCGATGAACGCGTCACTCTGATGACGCTGCACGCCTCGAAGGGACTTGAGTTCTCGCGAGTCTTCATTGTTGGCGTCGAAGATGAACTGCTGCCGCATTACCGTTCCAAACAAGACGATTCCGAGTTCGAAGAAGAAAGAAGACTCTTCTTCGTCGGAATGACCCGTGCCCAGAAGTGGCTGCAAATCAGCTGCTGCAAGAAGCGCATGGTCCGCGGCGACAATCGCCCGGTTATCCCAAGCCCGTTTCTCAATGAACTTCCACTGGAAGAAATGGAACGCGTCGAACTCCGACCGCGACGTGACTGGTTCGATGACGATATCGACCAATGCGGTCCGGACGATTGGGACTTGCCCGAAATCCAACTTGATTCGAGCAGCGACGATTCATTTGACTTCGGCGCGAACGTCGACGAGCTAAACGAGAACCCGGCTCCCTTTGAACGACCGCAGACGGAGAGGAAGTCCAAGAAAGCCGTTCCCAACATCGGTTCCCTTACGACCGGCTCCGACCTAGCTCAAGGATCTCGAACCCCGATTACCGCCTACCAGGAGGGAACACAGGTGCGGCACTACGATTACGGCGAAGGGATCATCATTGCGGTAACGGGACGAGGACCGAAACGAATGGCGAGGGTCCAATTCGATGACGGCGAGCACAACTTCAGACTCGCGTTCGCGAAACTGGAGTTGGTCACACCCTGATAGAATGGGGGAATGCTCCAAACTGAGTACGGTCCTAATTGGATATGATCCCCGCATTCACCCGGCAGAACTCCGACAGAAGCGTCGAACCGTTCAAGATCATGTGCACAACAATCACGGGAAACAGACGGCCGGTGCGCTGATAGAGCAAGCCCAGCCCGATCGACAGAAAAAAGAGCGGGATCGGCGCGGCGCCCTGCCCAAGGTGCATCGCTGCGAACAACACACTCGTGACCAAGATCGGCCAGAACGACCGGGGCTCCCATCCAGATTCAGCAGGTGGATCTGCGAGCTGTTGAAGCCCACCTTGCAACAAGAGTCGAAACTGAAACTCCTCCGCCAACGGCGTGACCACTGCAGCCGACATAAAGAGCAAACAAAACGTAACCGGGTCCGCGTGGTCCGCAAGCAGGTCTGTTACGGCGTGTTCGTATTCAACGAATTGAATCACGACAAGATTAACGCCCAGGACGGGAACAAGGATCCATGGCGTCGCGATCAAACCGACCCTCAAGTCTCGTTTGGTTGGGACGAGAGTTAACGAACCGAGTGTCGCGCCGTAGACCAATCGAAGAAATGAAATCGTTAGAGCGACGGCCACCAGATTCGCAATGGTGTGCGTCGCGATCATCCATTTCTGATCCGACTCACTCGCAACCGATTGCTTCGCAACACCCGCTTCCGCGACCGTCGTGTCTTCGGTTGATTCGCTGGTCCCTTCGGTCGGCTCAGTCCACGCCGACTCAGAATCGCTCGATGGCGAACCGGTTTCGGCAGGTCGCGGTTGAAGCACGGAGGTGGTTACCAACAAGATCCCGAAGAACAGCAGAAATTCCAACACCGTCCATCGAGGTTTGGGCTGCGGATGTCGCGTGAGCCAATCCTTCGAGACGTCGCCACAAAGATTGATGCGAACAAGGCCCAACAGCCTGCCAATCCACAACACCGCTCCCGTGGCAAGCATGCACATCACCAGCGTCGTGATCGCAACAAAACCGATTAAGAATAGTGCCTGAGCGTCCATTACGGATTCGAATCTTCAATCGGGCCGGACTGCATGAGCGTCGCCGCCTTTCGCGTGTAGTCGTATCCCGAATAGACCGTAAGCAGAATCGATCCCCAAGCAAGACCCAGCGTTGTCCAGTTCAGCCATGCCGGTGCGGTCGTCGTTCCTCCACTTACGAACGAAAGATAGACCAGAGTTGAAACGACGGCGGCGCACTGCAGCACCATTTTCCACTTTCCGAGCCAACTTGCAGAGAAGTCTTTGCCGCTGCCTTCGATCATCCCGCGAAGGCTGGTCACCAACAACTCACGGGCGACGACAACCGTTGCCATCCAAGAATAGATCGGGGACTCCGCCACACCGACCAACGCGATAAAGGAGCCGCAGATAATAATCTTGTCGACGAAGGGATCGAAAATACGCCCAAATTTGGTGACTTGTCCGTACTTTCGAGCCCAATAGCCGTCCATCCAGTCCGTCGAAGCCGCAAATACGAAAACACACGTTGCCGAGACGAAGTATCCAAGCGGAATGAGCACCATCACTCCGAGGGCCAGCGCAAAACGAATACTCGTCAATGCATTTGGTACGTTATAGATCGAACCGGACTCAGCTCGGGCGGCGACTGACGATCTCTCTTCGGCAGGCGATGGGTTGGTTTGTGAAGACAAGGTTCTTTTCGTTTGATTCGGACGCGGAATCGACAGGTGCAACGTCAACTCGACTCACCCGGAACGCTGACGGCGAGCCCACCGAGCGGCGGCTGGATCATTCTCGATCACCTGAGCCTGAGAATAGGAGCCCGCGTGGAAGCGGTCGATAGCATGATAACTTCCAAAATGTGGGCAAAGGGTATCTTAAAGGGAGACCCCGGCCGAAATCTGGCTTGGCAAGCGGCCTTGGCGCTTGATCCCGACTAGCGTCAATTACTGCGATGAGCGTTACAGAAATTGAGCAAGCGATTCCGCACCGTCCCCCAATGAGACTGCTGGACGAGATCGTCGAGCGCACCGAATCGTCGATTGTTTGCACGAAGACTTTCTTGGCAGACGAGTTCTTCGTTCAGGGACATTTTCCCGACCAGCCAATCGTCCCCGGCGTCATCCAGTGTGAATGTTGCCTGCAAGCCGGTGCTGTCCTTCTTCAACAATTCATGTCAACCAGTGGCAACCAGGTTCCTGTGGCGACCCGAATGGACGGCGTTAAATTCAAGAAACTTGTTAGGCCCGGCGACACCGTTGAGATTCACGTGACACTGAAAGAACGCGTCAGCAATGCATACTTTTTGAATGGAAAGATGCTCTTGGACGGGAAGCCGACAGCGAGGCTGGAGTTCGCATGCACGATCGCTGATCCGACGCCGCCTGCCGATCAAACTTCGGCCGAATCGAGATCCTGAGCGATGGCCGACTTTCTGCAGTTCGAGGGTAAGACATTTATTGTTTTCGGGGTCGCGAACAAGAAAAGCGTCGCGTACGCAATCGCCAGGCTCATCGAGGACGCGGGCGGAACGGTCGTCTACGTCGTCCGAAGCGAAGCGCGGCGTGAAAGCACGGCAAAACTTCTCATGGATCGAGACGTCCGCATCTGCGACGTCGAAGACCAAGTTCAAATCGATTCTCTGGCGTCTGAGTTGGAAAGCGAGAATCTGCAACTCGCGGGAATGGTTCACTCGATTGCTTTCGCCGATTACCCGGAAGGTATTCGCCCGTTTCATGAAACGACGAAGAATCAGTTCCTTCAGGCGGTCGACATCTCCGCTTTCTCATTGGTCAACCTGTCTAATGCGCTGAAGGATCTCTTCCTATCTGACGCTTCGGTTGTGACGATCGGGATCAGCACGACTCGGATGGCGAGTGAAAGTTACGGATATATGGCTCCCATCAAAGCGGCGCTCGAATCTTCGCTTGCGTTTCTGACAAAGTCATTTAGTCGATTCAGCCACGTTCGCTTCAACGCGGTGGCCGCGGGACTCCTCAAGACAAGTGCCTCGGCGGGTATCCCCGGGTACGTCGACTCCTACCTCTACGCAGAACAGGTCATACCACGGCGCGAAGCGGTCAAGACAGACGAAGTCGCCGCCGCGGCTGCATTTTTGCTTTCACCTCGCAGCAGCGGTATCACTGCCCAGTCGGTCGTTGTCGACGCGGGAATGTCAATCAACTACTTTGACGCAACCATCGTTCAAGCGGTGACTAACGCCCCACCCAGTTGATCCGTTCCTTTTTACAGCCCAGCTATGACTCGACAGATCTACATCAACGGCGAGTACTTCGACGCAAATGACGCAAAGATCAGCGTCTACGACCATGGATTGCTCTACGGTGACGGCGTCTTTGAGGGCCTCAGGTCTTACGGCGGCAAGGTTTTTAGGCTGCAAGAGCATCTAGAAAGGCTAGTCGAATCGGCTCACGTGATCAGCCTACCGCTACCCATCACGCTGGAGAAACTGGCCGACGATGTGAACGCGACTCTGCGGCTCAATCAGATCGATGATGGATACATTCGCTTGGTCGTTACTCGCGGAAGCGGCCCACTCGGCCTCGATCCATTCAAATGTTCCGATCCGCAAGTCATCATCATCGCAGACTCCATCACGCTTTATCCGGAACACTTTTACGAAAACGGTCTGGAGCTCGTAACCGCGTCGACGATTCGCAACCACCCCGCCGCACTCAGTCCGCGGATCAAGTCGCTAAACTACCTCAACAACATCTTGGCAAAGATGGAGGGCTTGAAAGCCGGTTGCATCGAAACGCTGATGCTGAATCATAAAGGTGAAGTCGCCGAGTGCACTGGCGACAACATTTTTCTGGTCAAGTCCGGACAGCTTTTGACGCCGCCGATCGAAGCCGGCATCCTTGAGGGCATCACGCGGAACGCCGTGATCGAGTTAGCGAGGGAATCCGGTATCGAAGTGAAGGAACTGCCCTTTACTCGGCACGACGTGTACGTCGCCGATGAGTGCTTTTTGACGGGTAGTGCGGCGGAAGTCATCCCAGCGGTCAGATTAGATGATCGACCGATCGGAGACGGAAAGGTCGGCCCGATCACGCGACAGCTCAACGAGGCCTTTCGAAAGCTGGTTCGCGAATAACCGCCGATATTCGTCGCCCAAAGATTCCGCGATGACAGCCCAATGCGACCACATACAAGTTCGTAGGCCGCATCCAGCGAGCCTTGCGAGCGCAAATGCGGCTTGACTGATCAGGCTCATACCAGGGCAATCGCATTTGGAATGTACCTAATTCCCGGCAAGAATGGACTTCATGGCATCATTGTTCCAGCCGGCGATCTTGCGTTTGCTGCGAATGCTCTGTTTTCCTAACGAAGTGTCCCGTTTGAGCAGAGATAATGCC
>JBCCOI010000219.1:0-10985 GCA_039025515.1 Planctomycetota bacterium | reverse complement strand
ATCCTTCGCGACGGTGTCAGTTTCTTGATCTGCGAGACGGTTCTCGTGGCGTTTTTGTTCAAGAGCCAACTGTCATGGCACTTAGCGGTTGTGTTGATCTCTCTTTACATGGCGTACTTGGCGTGGTTAGCCACGGATGCTTTACGTTATCGAAAGGCTCGAAGAGCCGTCGTACAGCGACACCGAGATCAGGATGACTGGACCGATGACGAGCTTCGAGAAAGTCTGATCGCCGCTCGGATTAAGCCAACGCCAAATCTGATGGAGCGAATTGGAAAGGAGTTGCGGGAGTCCGATTCAGAGGAATCAGATGATCACGAATCCGCTGGGTTATTGTTTAACCGGTTTGAGGTGTCTTTGTCAGGAAAGACCGCCATCGGATTGTTGATTGTCTCCACCATGATTACGGCGGTCGCTTGCTACTGGCTTGTCGAGTTAACGTTGGCAATCGCCGATTCGCTTGGCGCCCCCGTTTTCTTTGTTGCCGTCATTGTCGCTGCGGCGGCCAGCAGTGTTCCAGACACGTTTTTGTCGATCGCGGCAGCGAGACGTGGTGATGACGACGGGGCGGTTAGCAATGCGTTCGGCTCCAATATCTTTGATATCTGCATTTGCCTTTCGATACCTTTGCTGGCAGCGCTATGGATTAGTGGTGGGGAGCCGATTACTCTTCAGATCAATGGTGAACAGATCCCGGGCCTGTTTGGATTGCAGGTGCTGCTGTTAACGCTCAGTGTCATCACGCTCGGCATTTTGATCCACCGCTTGGAACTCACACGAGCCAAGTCGATCGTCCTCGTCGCACTCTATCTCTTCTTTATCGGTTACGCCGTGGTTGGATCGATTGCATCTTAGAATGAGCAGTTCACCCAATAAGTTGTCCATCGAGTCATTCGCACATGGCGATTGAAGCGCCCAGCAATATCCCAGAAAGCTATATCCGCGCGGCTGATAAGATCCTGAAATGGCATTGGCAATCGACGCGGATCGCCGGGCGAGAGTGGCCACTTGCCGTGGCGACGGATCCTGATGCGATGTTGATCGATGCCTGTGAACGTCAAGATGCCGGGGAAGAAGGCGTGATCGATCCGTTTTGGGCCACGACGTGGAGGGCCGCTTCGGGTTTGGATCAGTTCTTGGATCGATTGAATTTGGAAGGAAGGCCGGTGTTAGAAGTTGGATGTGGCACGGGACATGTTGGCATCGGTGCCGCACTTCGCGGTGCAACGGTCGTCCAAACAGACGGTGTTGAAGATCCATTGCACCTGGTTCGCATGAGTCACTACCCTCTGCGCGAGCGATGTCGTGCAGAACGTTTGCGATTCGGACTGGATCAGATACAGCAGAAGTTTCCCATCATCTTGGGTAGCGACGTCACTTATCTGCGAGGTCTCTGGTCGGAGTTACTTCGGTGTGCGACAGATCATCTGGATGAAGAGGGTGTCTTATTGCTTAGCGACCCCTTCCGTGTGATCGCGAACGAGTTTCGAGAGTGGTTAAAAGGGAAGCCTTGGGTTTACCAAGAGCACACGATCGAATTGGCGGACGATCGCGAACATCCCATACGCGTCATGGAACTGAAACGTCATTAGGAACGGTCAATCAACTCCTGGCGCAGTCGATGAACCGACGAGTGAGATGGTTAGATTGAGTCGACGACGCTAGCCGCGGGTGTTTCTTCGAAGAGGAGTTATCGCGCGCCACAAAATCAGCCTTGTTGAGCCTATAATCCAACAAGCATGATAGAACTCCGCTCAACACGGTTAAACGCCGATTGGATTGGTCATCTCATCGATTGGATCGGGCGGTCGGGTCGTTGGCTGCTGGAGACTGCGTTGCTCAGCATTCTGGGGTACAGCCTCTTCGGTGGACTTTCGACCGTCCTTCAGCTTTTGGGAGGGTTTGCTTCGTCAGACATCACGTCATTCTCGGAAAGAATACCCGCCTTGGGTTGGTGGGTAGGATTCCTGTTCGGCTTGCTGCGTTTCAGATCAACCATCGGCAAACCGTTTGGCAGAGTAG
The DNA here is from genome assembly GCA_039025515.1 of Planctomycetota bacterium. Taxonomy (GTDB): domain Bacteria; phylum Planctomycetota; class Planctomycetia; order Pirellulales; family Pirellulaceae; genus Stieleria. The sequence goes on along the minus strand of JBCCOI010000219.1, from coordinate 8,963 downwards.
CGGACGAGGTTGAGACTTCAGAAGAAGTGGTACACGAGCAGGTCGACGGAATTCAGCAGCAAAAGACGATCTTGAAGCATCTGCAAAACAGTGTGGCCGCATCTCTGATTTTCGGATTGATCGGAGGTGTGCTTGGAGTTTTTGCCGCACTCTATCTTTGTATCGTCTTCACAGCCGTGATTCTGTGTCCGGCCGTACCAAGTTCGTGGTCGGAAGAGGTGCGATTCGAGACGGATGACATGCTGCAAGGAGAAAGTGTGGCAAAAACAAACGAATCAGACGGACCAAGATCCCCTCGAGAGACTTCCGTTCGTTTCTGGCATCCCCTCTTTGGGATTTTCTTCAAGTACTGCACGGTCTTGCTGGCAGCCTTTGGCGTCGTCTTGGGAATCTATCTCGGCTGGAATGACTCGTCGTAGGTGACGGTCTTGAATTGCGTTTAGCCCTCGGCGATTCGACGCAAGAGGTCAGCCGTTTCATCAAAGCCGAGGCAAGCGTCGGTAATGCTTTGGCCGTACGTCAGTTCGTTCAAGTTGATCTCTTGACGACCATGTTGGAGGTGGCTCTCCAGCATCATTGCGCGGATCGAATCTTCACCGGCTACTCGTTGTCGCAGGACTTCACGGGCGACATGTGGTTGTTTGTCAGGGTCTTTCTCACTATTACCATGACTGCAATCAATCATCAGCGTCTCGGGCAGTTCGAATCGTTTTAGCTTTTCTCGGGCACTCGCAATCGCCGCTTCGGAGTAGTTTGGGCCTGATTTTGAACCACCACGAAGGACAAGGTGGCACAGCGGATTACCAGCGGTTTCCAAGATGGCCGGCATGCCCGCTTTCGTAAGCGATGGAAAGAGATGGCGATGTCGTGCGGAACGAATCGCATCGACAGCGACTTGAACGTCGCCGTCGGTTCGGTTCTTAATGCCCACTGGCATTGAGAGTCCCGAGGCCAACTCGCGATGAACTTGACTTTCAGCGGTTCGAGCTCCGATCGCGCCCCAACTGATCAGGTCAGTGTAAAACTGTCCAAGTGTTGTATCCAGAAATTCGGTTCCAACGGGAAGACCAATTTCCCCGATCTCAAGCAGAAGCTTTCGCGCCAGTCGTAGACCTTTGTTGATACGATACGAACCATCAAGGTCGGGATCGTTAATCAATCCCTTCCAACCGATCACCGTTCGTGGCTTTTCAAAGTAGACACGCATGACCAGCAGGAGTCGCGATTCCAATTCCTCAGCAAGGCGGCGGAGTTTGTGTGCATACTCCGTTGCTGCATCGAGATCATGGATCGAGCACGGGCCGACGACGACAAGGAGGCGATCATCGTCACGATTGAAAATCTTTTCGATAGCGATTCTGCCACTCGTCGTCGTTGCGGCGACGGCTTCAGAACAGGGAAACTCTTCCTCAAGCAGTGCAGGTGTGAGCAGCGGATGAGCTTTCGTTATTCGTAGATTGTCCGTCAACATCGCAACAGCAACTTTGCACAGGCGTAAAAAAGCCAGCCAGCCTGCATCACCGCCAGAGATCGGTCAATGGGTCAGCGACGATCGGATGTCGGAGCACGAAACCGAAAAGGCACGAAGTGAAGCGAGAGGAAAAGGCACTCGCTCCGTGAACAACGAGCGATCGCAATTTCCGCTTCGCGGGGCGGGAGAGAAGAAGTTAACCACCCACTTATTGATCGTCCGTTCCAGTGCTTTCAAGATGGTTGTTGGAGATCAAAATGTCATTTGTGGCGGAAAAATTTGAGATGTCAAAGCAGTCGTCCCACGAAAACTCAGCAGGTGCAATGGCAAAACCCGGCATCCCGAATTGGTTGAAATGGGCATTTACGGGTTTTATGGCCGTTCTGGTTCCGTTTTACTGGTACAGCTACGGGCCGACCAATTTTCTCTACTTCTGCGACATTGCATTATTCTTTGCATTGATAGGGTTATGGACAGAAAGATCGATCTGGGCCTCGATGGCTGCAGTTGGGATCACAGTTCCTCAGCTGCTATGGCAGGTAGATTTTTTGTCTTCCTTGATTGGTTATCCGCTCGTGGGGATGACGGCATACATGTTCGATCCGAACATCCCGTTATTCGCTCGAGCACTGTCGTTCTTTCATTTTTGGTTGCCGATTCTCTTGATCTACCTCGTTTGGAAGCAGGGATATGATCGGCGAGCATTTTTCGGTTGGACGGCCGTAGCCTGGGTAGCGATGCTGGTCGCCTTCTTTTTCCTGCCCGCGCCAGGGGATGTTCTCGCGTTCGAAAACCAACCCCGTAACGTTAACTACGTCTTCGGTCTCGATGGTGATACCACTCAGACCTGGATGTCGCCGATCAGTTGGTTGGGACTGATGTTGATCGGGCTTCCAGTCGTTTTTTACGCTCCAACACATTGGATTCTCAGGCGATTGTTCACTCCGTCTTGAACTATTTGTCTTGAATCGCAGGACAGTAGATCGGCGGCGAAGCCGTTTCGGAAGGCTCTACTTCTTTGGGTTGGACGTCGAGACTCTTCAGTTTTGCATCTCGGATGATGGAGAGAGAAACTTCCTTTCCCTCGCTCGCGCGATTTGCTGTTCGGATGTCCTCCACCTTACTGAGTTGAACGTCCGCCAACTCGACCAGGATGTCATACATCTCAACACCGGCTTCCGAAGCGGCTGAGTCCTCAACGACATCGGTGACTAAGAGTCCTCCACCGGCAATGCCGAGTTGCGAGACAAGCGCTTGGCTGACGGGCTCGACGACGACACCCAAGCGATACTCCTTCGGCGGTGACTTAAAGAGGCTCGCAGAGAGCCTTGCCTCTTTGCGTTCGCCCGCTCGAATTCTGTCTACCGTCCACACCGCCGCGGGATTTTCATCCGCAATCGTTCGAAGCTCGATTGGATGAGAGACCGGTGTTTCGTTCACCGCGACAATCACATCGCCAACGGCCAACTCATGATCGTCGGTCGATTCATTTGGTGCAAAGATGTCCATCGATACGATGATGCCTGTCTTGTCCGACAGCCGAAGGTGTGACATCAAGATCGGATCACGAAGAGGTTCCAAAAGGAAGCCGCCGGCTCGCATCAATTCCTTGTTGACGTGAATCGTCCCGGCTTGATGGTCGTAGTAATCGGCATAAGGAACGAACTGATAGCGGGGCATTTGAGAGAAAACACCCTGCACGACGCGGTAATACTCGAGTGCGGCTTGATCGTCGCCAACATTGTGGCATGACACACAACTCGTCGAGTTTGCAGCAGATGAGTGGCTGAATGTGTACCTCGGCTCATCGGCCGGAAGCGCCCTGAAGAAGCAAAGCAATACGGAAAGTAGAGTGAAACGGATCATCGGTAACCTCTTCAAACGTCTGGTGTGGAATTTGTGGTGTCTTGGCCAGAATTAGTAGACGTCGCGGCCGACAAAACGGTACTGATAGTCCGTAAGTGGCAACGAAAGTCTTTGCCCGCCCACAAGGCGGATCTTCACATGTGTGAAGGTCTGTTCGATGGACCAACCGGCACGTCGTAAATCACGTTGCATGGCTGAAGGGATATTCAGAATAGGATCGGGCGCAGCAGCGACGAGTTGCTCGTTGGGGATCGCGGCGTCGAGATCAAAAAGTGGCGTGGCTTGATGACCAAATCGGCTATCCCATTCGGCAATACCCAGGACCACTTCATCACCATCCACGAAATCAACTGCGATTGACTCATCTCGTGTCAAGTCATTGGAGAGGTTTGTTGGCTCGAACATCGTGATCGTTGGACTTGCCGCATTCGTCTGAATCGGTTGAAGGCCACGTCCTAGGAAGAAAGCACAAGTGAGACACGCAGCTGCGACAAGGCTGATCACAGGACTAGACCACCAGGCCGGGTTCTTGCTGTCCGTGGCTGTCTTCACATCGACCGGTTCTTGGCATTCAGCAAAGGATACTCGCCATTTGCGGTCTTCAAGAAATAGCATCGAAAGCGTTCGAAAGTGATCCGGGTGCGCTTCAATCTCGGTCAGGAGAGCTGATTCCTCGGATGGCGATAAACAATCAGCCACCAACAACTCCAAACGGTCTTCAATCGAGAGATGGTTCATGGATTGGTTTGAGAGTGAGGGTCAGATGATTGCTGTTGCAAAAGTTTTCGGAAACGACGACGGGCGCGGAGAAGTCTTGATTGGATGGTGCTCTCCACGACGTTGTTCAGGCGTGCTATTTCGGAACAGCGTTTCGATTCCCGGTAACGTTGAATCAACAACGTTCGATCAGGCTCACTCAATTCGGCGAGCGCTTGGTCAAATCGTTTTCGATGTTCTGCGGGGGAATCCTCGCTTTGCAGTCGGCTCAAATACTCATCATCAATTGACGTCGGCGCACTCTCAGATAGCTTCATCAGCTTCTTTCGCTGCCGAGTTTCCCTGCGTTCACTGAGCGCGACCTGCCGAATCGACACACGATAGAGCCACGACTTGACGTCTTCGACCGAATCGAAAGATTGATCGTTCTTGACCGCCGCTACCGCGACTTCCTGCAAAACGTCATCCGTGACACTTCGATTCGAAACTCGTGATTGGACGATTGCCCGAAGCCAATCAAGATGATTGACGAGAACATTCGCCGCGGTGAGATCGGTTTCGAGAGGCAAAATGCGAGCCGAATACGTTTGAGTTTGCAGTCACAATGGAATTGCCGCCAGCGCAAAAGCATCCCGCCGTTTTCGCGAAAAAGTAAGAGATACGCGATTTTCTCGAGTCGAAGAATCAGTCCGACGGCGTCTCTGCGAACTCGTCGTAGAGAGACTGAATGTCGGCTTCGGCTGCGTCTCCACGATGAAAGACGAAGCGATAGCGGAAGGTGATCGTCTCGTCGGCCTTGATGATCAGATCACCCGTCCCATCGGGCTTGCCTTCAAAATGATTGATGCCAAAAGGATTTGCGGCGATCAGTCCGTAGTCTCGCGCGTGCCACCAAGTGGGGTGACGATAATTCAGCGGATGATCAAAGATCGCGATGCCCGTCACCTGGCCGTCGATCGTTCCCCAGTAGTCGACCCAAGCGGCGCGTTTGCCCCAAAGGTCTCGATCCCGAAGCCCTTCGCTGTTGATTGCTTGACCGTCAGCGGTATGGTTGCCAATCTTCGGCTTGGTCGTCAAACGCAGCATCGGATGCGTTCGAATTCCCATCGTTCCCTCTTTCGTGTCACCGATAATGACTTCACCGGAAGAAGCGATCCACGTCACTTTATAGTCAATCGTTCGTGTCTTTTCGTCAGCGGCAAACGTCATCATCCGGCGGTCGCTGCAGACCACTTCGCCGTCGGAACTCGTCCAGTCCGTCGTTGCAATAATCGAGTCGCCTTCAATCTTCGTCGACGTGGTCTTTTGCGTTCCGATGTTCTTGATCGGTTTATCCGGTGATGATTCCACCCAAAACCGGACTCCGCCGACCTCATCGTGGGTGTACCAAATCGATTTGTGATGCGGGTGATCTGTAGCTTCGTTGTCCACGCCTTTGACGATCGGGTAACTCCGGGTCATGGGACGTTGACCGGGCCCGAAGACGGGATACAGAATCGGTTTGGCGAATCCCCTGTAGTGATAGTTGGTGAAGGGTTGCCCATCAATGGTCACGACGATCTTGTCACCATCGTCGGCCAAGTCGATCTCGGACGCCGTGACACTAACCTTCCCTGTAAGTGACATCACAAGGGCAAACAGGAGGACGACGCCGGCGGTGTGTTTTGGTTTAGGCAACATAATTCTGGGCAGCGCAGCGGAAGGGGACCCACTGAGTATAGCTGACCCAAATGCGGTTAGGAGCTGCACGAGAGCATGCTGCACCCGGCACGGTGCTTCGCCCAATCGGGGCGTTTCTCCGCAAAGGCTTCTTTTCCAGGCTGCTCATCGTACGGTCGACGGAAAACTTCCAAGAGTTCGGCGATGCCGTCGTGGTCCCCTTGCTCGCTCCGGTCGATCGCCAGCTGAACCAGGTAGTTGCGGGGCACATAAAGTGGATTGACGGCGTTCATGAGTCCACGCCGTTTGTGATCAGAACCCGCGCTGTCATGTACTCTCGCTCGATATCGAGCTAACCAATCGCAAGTCTTTTGCTTCGCTTCTTCACTCAATTGTTCGGGCTGGTAGTAGGCATCAGCGAGCGGGCCGATCGCCGAAAAGTAGAGGGAAGGATCGTCAGGGAAAGCATCAAGTGAGACGTCCTGTCGCTGTTCCTCGCACTGCCAATCGGCGAGTGAGCGAAAGAAGAGCGTCATATCCGTTTCAGCCAGTTGAAGTACTTCGAATAGATCGGCGTAAAGCTCGTCATCACCTTCGCGGTGAGAGCCGATCCCGAGCTTGTCGGCCATCATTTGGTTCCACTTCTGCTCAAACGTCTCTACGAAAGTTCGTAAGCCCGGTTGCAGGTTTTCCGGTTCGTTATCGACTAAAGGCAAGAGGGCGCCCCCGAACTGCGACAGATTCCACTGCGCGATTTGTGGTTGATGCCCATATCGGTATCGCTTTCCCTCCGCATCGGTCGTGTTCGGTGTCCAATGAGGATCGAAGTCCTCAAGCCATCCATACGGTCCATAATCGATCGTCAGTCCGAGTACCGAGAGGTTGTCGGTATTCATCACACCGTGGACGAAGCCGACCCGCATCCAATGCACCATCAACTCGGCAGATCGCCGGCAAACCTCTTCAAAGAACACTTCGTAGACCTCAGGCGACTCGGCTCCGGGTGTGCCGAGCTCGGGAAAGTCATGGCGTATCGTGTAGTCGGTTAGCTTTCGCAGCGTTTCGACATCCTGACGGCTGCTAAAGATTTGAAAGCTGCCCAGACGAACAAAGGACGGCGCAACCCGGCACACGATTGCACCGGGTTCTTGTTTGGGATGACCGTCATAGAACATATCGCGAGTGACGCGATCACCCGTCAGCACCAGCGACAACGCACGAGTTGTCGGTACACCGAGGTGGTGCATGGCTTCGCTGCAAAGAAACTCACGGACGCTACTTCGCAAAACCGCCAGCCCGTCGGCAAACCTCGAGTAGGGCGTCGGGCCGGCGCCCTTCAGTTGAAGCGTCTGATGGTGTCCTTCTCGGTCGATAACCTCGCAAAGGTTGATCGCCCGGCCGTCGCCCAGCTGGCCCGCCCAGTTGCCGAACTGGTGGCCTCCATAGCACATGGCAAAAGGATCCATCTCGGGATGGACAGAACTTCCTCCGAACACTTCCGCAAATTGATCGGAACTGATTAACGAATCGGGAATTCCCAAAGAAGTGGCGACTTCTCGAGCGTGGGCGATCAGCTTTGGTGCCGAAAATCCCGCCGGATCAACGCGCGAGTAGCAAGCGTCATAGACTTGTCTCGTTTCATTTGATGTCTCTGGGTCGCCGGGAAGTTCTTGCGTGAATCGATTGTCGATTTCAAGGTTTGTCCACTCGCTTAGCCATTGTGTCGTTTTCATGTCGTCATCTTAGCCCTTGAGCAAACCCGGAGCGCATCATGGGTTGAGCCTATCGAGAACGGCTGTTCATCGGGAGCGGATGGTTGGCCCGACTTCGGAGGGTTGGGCCGTAGAATCGGCCTCGGAGAGACCGACTACACCTTCGGCCACGACGAAATCGCGCAGCGAGTGGTGGAGCGTGATGCTCAAGGCGCGATCACCAGCGATGAGACATATGTCTTCGGTCACGACGGTCATGGCTCCGTCAGAGTGCTCTACGACGCTGCAGCGGCAATCGCGCAAGCGTTCACCTTCGCCGCCTATGGCCAGATGCTGGCCGTCCACGACGCCACCGCGACCACGGTCGCCGTCACTGACCGCTTATCCTCCCTCGGCTACTCCGGAGAACACTTCGACGCAAAGGCCCAGCAGCAATATCTAAGAGCCCGCTTCTACAACCCAGCCAACGGCCGCTTCAACCGGCTGGACCCCTACGCCGGCAACATGCAAGACCCGCAGAGCCTGCACAAATACGCCTACGTACATGGGGACCCGATCACGTTTACGGATCCGACAGGAAAGTTTGCATCTCTCGCTGTGTCAGTCGGTATCGCTATAACAGTCCCTGGGGCCAGTGACTTCCTGGCAAACAGTTACCAAAATGTTCTTACTGCTTACGCTGTCAATCTTTTATGGGACGTGGAATGGGCAAGTGACTTATCCCGCCCCGATAGCGATACGAGCCGAAGCGATAATCGCTGGTTCTATCAAGCAATCCTCGCTGGAATCTATGATTCGTTCTATGTCGGAATACCACTCACAAGCATTGGATTCAATCCGCTCGACTTCTTTCAGTCTGGTAGTGAGCTCCCTGAATTTACGTATGATGAATGGGTCTCAGGCGAGATACGCATTGAGGCATCGCAGCCTGGCAATACGTTCCTTAACAACACAATTGGAGGAGCTCCACGAAGAGTGACAGGAGTCCGCGCTGGACTTGCAACATTTTCTCAATTTGTGCGAGCAACGACAAGGTCCGGATTGAAAGTGCGCGTCCCTATGTACAAGAGCCAAAGATTTTCACAGTCCATAGCGCTCTTTCCTCGCACCTTGAGCCCGCATCAGTTGAAAGGGCCGTTCAAAGCAAGGGGTTTTAGTTCGTCAACTCCAGAGGGGAAACCTTGGAAGCAGTTGTCCAAAAAAGAGAAAAGCGAAATGCGCCGTAAAGACGTATCTGCTGTAGAACAAGAGCTGCGACGACGAGGTATAGAATTCACATCGCGTTCATCAAGCTCCGGAAAAGTACAAATCGACGGTGTAGACTATACGATTCATCATCATCACAAGAAGGGGTACTTCCAGCTCGTTGAATCGACTGCCCACCGACAGGTGAGACCCCAGGGCAATCGCATTTGAATGAACGGAACAATTATTGCGTTGCAATCTTCTTCGTCAAATCAGCGAGTGTTTCGCTGGAGTTTCACGGAGTTACGTTGGCCAAAGACGCCAGCGACTCAGCCGAAAGGAGTGCTGATGAT
>JBCCOI010000218.1:0-11092 GCA_039025515.1 Planctomycetota bacterium | reverse complement strand
TTACATCCCATCGGTGAGGGCGTCCCACACGACGGGACTTATGAAATTCGTGTGCGTTGTCAGGCTCTCCATCGCAAAACCATTTACAAAGCGAAAGACCTCCGCATTGATCTCGAACAACCGTTTCGTTTGGGGATTCGACCTGGACGAAGCATCGTCGGAAGTCTGCACAACCTGCAGCCCATCCAGCCACTCTTGGATCAACAGGACATCGAAGATGATTCGCTGAAGTGGTACACGTTTCGTGTTCACTTGGATCGAGGAACCACACCGCGATTGACATTCGAGAATGGAATGGAGGGTGTGCGGCCGCTGTATGCAAAGCTGGCACGGGAGTACCGCGAGACACTGCCAAATCCGAACAGACCTCTCAGCGGGATCGTCGATCGGCGAAATGCGATTTTGAAGCACGGACAGGTTCCTCAGATTCGTATTCACGAAGTGGAAGTCAGAGGCCCGATCCATCAGCAATGGCCGAGCAAGACTGTCGCAAGTGTCTTACCGGATGGCGTTTTTACATCCAAAGACTGTCGATCGCTGGTCAAACGCTTTGCCGATCGTGCCTTTCGGCGGCCGGCAAGCGAAAGCGAGGTCGATCGGTTGATGAAGGTCTACGGCGCCAGGGTTTCGCACGGACAATCGAATTGGGGTGCCTTCAAAGACACACTGAAGACTGTACTTTGTTCGCCCTCGTTTCTGTATTTGCGGCCCGAGTGTGACGAAGGTTCCGAGCTGATCTCGCAACACGCACTTGCGTCGAGGCTCTCCTATTTTTTGACCGGTTCGATGCCGGACGAAACGCTGCGAGAACTTGCCGACCAGAATCGTCTACACGGCGAGCAGTTGCTAATGCAAACCCGTCGCCTACTTAGTGGTCCCGAGTCGGATGCGATGGTCGCTGGTTTGACGGATGCTTGGTTGAATCTCAGGTCGCTGGGGGAGATGCCGCCGGACCGCGGCGAGTTTTGGCCTTATTATGCGTGGAACCTTCACGATGATATGAAACGCGAGACCCGATCTTTCTTGCGACACCTAATCGATGAAGACCTACCGGTGACTGATTGGTTGTCAGCGGACTATTCGTTTTTGAATCGTGACCTCGCACGTCTCTATGGTGTTGCCGATCAAGTTCCGCCGGAAGAAGCCGACGTGATGCGAAAAGTCACGTTCTCGGACGGGCGTCGCGGAGGATTACTTGGGCAGGCAAGTGTATTGACGGTGTCCGCCAATGGCATCGAGACTTCGCCGGTCGTCCGCGGCGTTTGGATGCTGGAGAACGTTCTCGGAACACCACCGGCACAACCTCCGGACGACGTTCCCGCAATCGATCCTGACGTCCGCGGCGCGAAGTCGATCCGAGATCTATTGCAGAAGCACCGTAATGTGGAAACGTGCAACGAGTGCCATCGGAAGATTGATCCGCTCGGGTTCGCGCTCGAATCATTCGATCCGATCGGAAGGATGCGTAGCCGCTATCGGAATCGTGCAAGCATTGATACTGCGGGCAAGCTTCCCAGTGGTCAAAGCTTTGAGGATATCGAAGGGTTGAAAACGTTATTGCTGGAAAGAAGACGTTTCTTTGTTAGGGCCTTCGTCGAGAAAACGATGGCCTACGCGCTGGGAAGACGTATCGAGGCCGTCGACAGGGGAGCGATCGAGAAGATTCTGCGTTCTTTGGAGAGTCGCGAGTTTCCGACCCGATCCGTGATCGAAGAGATCGTGCAAAGTGAGCTCTTTTGTCGGCGTTGAGCACTACGAATCGCAAGAAAAATTGCGTGCGTGCTGATTCGCACACGTCAAAGAGCCATGCACGAAAAACTCGCAAGTGCTGCACGTGTTCATGGACTCAATGGATTCCCTAGCATCCTCGATTGGCGATAAGCGGCGTCTTCTCCACAGAACGAAGTGTGAACATTGTGCGGCATGTCACATCCCAGTCGTAACGCTTCTGTGGCGGCATCTTCTATTCGTTTTTTCAATGGTTTGGGTGTGCGTCTTGAAAGCACCGGCTGGACGAGATGCAGTACGTTTACGGCTCACCAACGCGTTTACTGCGTTGCGATTCGTTTGATTGATCGCTGAGACAAAACCCTTTCAAGTTGAGAATGCGATGCTTACTGCTGAGTTTCCGAATATCACGCTCTCCCAAAGTGCGATTCAAGTCTTAAAGGAGGCGAAGTCTTTTCGGTTCTTCAGTCACGTTGATGAACTCGTCGAAGCCTGTGTCCCCCCTGATCAGACCGATGACCACGGATACTTTACGGTCGGTTATGACGTGAAGGGTGAGTTCAAGCCGGAAGCGAGGGTTTGTCGCGTCAAGAATGGAATCAGCGCGAATTATCTGGAACCCTACATGCGAAGACGTGATCCCGAGTGCATGGTGATTGCGGACGAACGGGCAACGGACAAGCCGACCTATCAGGGGAGATTTGGCGAAGATTTCGAGGGTCTCAGACAGGAGACATTTGCGTGGCTGAAGACGCAGGACCTCGCTTGCTTCTTCTTTGACGCCGGTCGCGCCGGCAAGGGGCTGCACGCGGTCGCGATCTGCCCTGCCAATGCGGCTTTCTTCGCGTTGGGTTTGGCGATGCTTCAAGGGATCGTTCCGGTTGAAGAGATCGAGGCACAGGGTGACGATTACTTTCACCGAGCGATCATTTACATCGCGCCTCCGTTTCGCCATACGCACTTTGGCGGCAAGCAGGTGGTCGTTCACAATCGGCGAGAGGAGCTGCACGAACTCTACAGCTACAACCTGTACCCCGGACCGTCCGCCAAGAAGGGCGTCTACGGAATGTTGCTGACGTTGGGAGAAAAGCAGGACTGGACGACGGCGCACTGCTCCACGGTTCAAGTCATCACGCCCTACGACAACACGGTCACGATTATGCATGAGGGCGCATCTGGTGGCGGAAAAAGCGAGATGCTGGAACGGATGCATCGGGAGCCGGATGGCCGCCTATTGCTCGGGGAAAATCTGGTCAACGGGCGACCGCGACATCTCACGTTGCCGCTGGGTTGTCAGCTTCGACCGGTCACCGACGACATGGCACTGTGCCATCCGGATTTCCAAGACACAACGTCACGCGAGAAAAAGCTGACGCTAACGGATGCGGAATTCTCATGGTTCCTGCGCGTGAATCACATCACTCATTACGGAACCGACCCACATCTTGAAAAATTGACGGTTCATCCGAAGCAGCCATTGCTGTTCCTCAACATCGATGCGGCGCCCGGTTCGACGGCACTGATTTGGGACCACATCCAAGATGAACCGGGAAAGCCATGCCCGAACCCAAGACTGGTTTTTCCGCGGGAACACTATCCCGGGATCGTCAACGAACCGGTGACGATCGACATTCGGAGTTTCGGTGTCCGCTGTCCACCTTGCACGAAAGAGCAACCGACTTACGGCATCATGGGTATTTTCCACGTCCTGCCGCCATCGTTGGCTTGGCTCTGGCGTCTGGTCGCTCCCCGCGGCCACGGAAACCCGTCCATCGTTGATACCGGTGGAATGAGCAGTGAAGGCGTCGGGTCCTACTGGCCATTCGCGACGGGGCGGCGTGTCGATCAGGCAAACATCTTGCTTGACCAAGTCCTTGGGACGCCGGACACGATGTTTATCCTGACGCCGAACCAACACATAGGATGTTGGAAAACCGGATTCGCACCACAGTGGATCGCACGCGAGTACCTCTCGCGCCGCGGCTCTTCTCCTTTCCAACCGGATCGGTTGGTGGAATCACGTTGTTCGCTCCTTGGAAGCACACTCGAAACCATCAATATCGAAGGCCAGACGATAGGGCATTGGTTCCTCCAGGTTCAGACGCAACCCGAAGTTGGCGAAGAAGGCTACGATGAAGGCGCCAGGATCCTCACCAACTTTTTCCACAGCCAGATCAAAACCTTCCTCGAAGAAGATCTGGACGAACGAGGTCGCAAGATCATTGAGGCGTGTCTGGATGGAGCGACGTATTCGGACTACCAATCGCTTTCCGGCTAAATCAGAGCAGCCTCTGTTCCATACTCTCGCGTATTTCCGCGAGTGACCGCCGGACCGTGCGGCCGGAGCGTTTAATGGATGCTGCGATTTCTGTTTCGTCCTTGTTCTGCAGTGCCAGTTCAAGGACGTTTCGCTGGATCGGTGTAAGAGTTTGCATGAACGCTTCGAGTTCTTCGACCACGGCTGCGGCTTCGCCGGGAGTCGGCTCACCACCAATGGCTTGGGGTCCAAGGCCCATCGTGCTTCGGGTGGTCGCGAGGCTCTCCTCAGCGTAAACGCCTCGCTTCTGCGCGGTATGAAACTCGACCTGGCCTCGAAGTTTGTTGATCGTGATCGCGGCGAGCAGTTTCCAGAGGTCGCCGCTGCGGCTGATCGTGTATCGATCCTCACCGGCTTTTCGAAAGAAACTGCGGTAGGCCGATTGAACGATGTCTTCCGGTTCAACGCGTCGCTTCATTCGCTCCGACAGTCGGTTCCGTGCGAGCCCGCAAAGTTGGTTGACGTAGCGATCGAACAATTTCGCCGCTGCTTCGTCATCACCGTTTTTCCAGCGCTTCACGAGTTCGATGCTGGTTTCCTCGTTCATCGTTTCTCTCCGGTGATGACCTAGACCAAGGCCGCCCAGGCGTCTTCAGTCTCGAGGTCGGCAATGATCAGGCCTTCTTGGCTGCCATCGAGCTCGGCGATTTTTTTGCCGGCGCGACTCCAAGCAGCGGTTCGTCCGACGCACATGGCATTGTCCTGCACACCGAGCGAGTTCGATAGCATGGTGATCATTCCAAACGACTTGGCGATCGCCGACATTCGCTGATGGGCTTCATCGATGTTGATTTCGGTCTTCGCGGTACATGCAACATAGGCTGACGAGCCGCGGTCGAATGCCCGCCGCGCGTGCTCGGCGATGGAGATCTCATAGCAAATCGCGAGAGAGATGTTCGGTTGGTCGTGAATGACTGGACAAGATCCGTTGCTGCAGGAGAAGTATGGCAACTCGTCTTCATGTAAGTAACACTTCGAGAAGTCTCGTGTAGAAAGATTTGGGCGGAATTGCCGAATCGCGATTTGTGGCAGAGTCTCTGTTGCAAGAGGAAGTCCAACGCCAATGCTGAGGTCGTGCCGGTCACTCAGTGACTGGAACTTGTGCAGTTCAGCACGCTCGCACTTGGCCGCAAGATCCATTGCCGAAGATGGTTCGTACCCGGTCAGTGACAGTTCGGGGAACAAGAGCGATCCGATGCCGTGTGACACAGCGAGCTCGATCAATGCGATGTGACGATCCAGGTTTGACGGGATATCCGCGGAGATCAGTTTTGGTTGGGCGACGGAAAGACGCATGTGGATACTTGATTCGCTGACTCTTTGCGAGCGAGTTACACCGCGACGCGTTGTTCCGGCAGATAGCGGACTTCCATCATCTCGATTTTTTGCCGGGTTGCCTGAAGGACCTCGAAAGCGGCGTCACCGATCGTGAACTTGGCACCCGGCTCGGGGATTTCGCCGAGGCTGCTGAGCACGAACCCGGCGATCGTTTCGTAGTCATCGCTCTCGGGCAACTCCCAATGTAGCCGGTCATTGAGATCATCAATCATCACCCGACCATTGACGATCACGGTCTGATCATCAACGACTTCGAACTTCATTTCTTCTTCTTCGTCTGATTCATCAACGATTTCGCCGACGATCTCTTCCAGTGCGTCTTCGATGGTGACGACGCCAGCGGTTTGCTGAAACTCATCCAAGACGATTGCCATGTGACTTCGGCTGTGTAAGAACTCACGCAGCAAGGATTCGACGCTTCGGTCCACCGGAACGGTCCACGCCTTGCGCATGATTTCTTCCAGGCAGCGGCTGGGCATTTTTCCGTCTTTCAATTCCGGTAGCAAATCTTTCACGTACAGAACGCCGACGACTTTGTCGAGCGTTCCGTCGTAAACCGGCAATCGAGTGCGTCCCGACTCCGTGACCTGTTCCATGATCGCCGGCCAATCGTCGTTGAGCTGGACCGCATCGATATCGCCTCGCACCGTCATGATGTGTCCGACGGTGTCATCGCCGAGGTCCATAACGTTCTGAATCATCTCTCGAATGCCGGGACCGAAGATCCCGCGATTCGTCCCAGCGGCGACGATCGTGCGGATTTCATCTTCCAACAACTCTTCCGATTCGTCTTCGCTTTCATCCTTCCCCGACAGGCGTCGCGTGAGGCTTCCGAGCACGTAGCCCGGAATCGAAAAGGGATTCATCGCGGAGGAGAGCGACCGCCAGAACGGCCATGTGTGGTACAGAACGGGTGCCGAGGCGAAGCGGGTGACTGCTTCGGGAAGCCAAGCATGCACAAACATCATGGTGATCGTTGCCAGCACGATCCAACAGAACATCGACGTCATCGTCCAATGGTTCGCGCCGGTGACCGGATCTTGTTTGGAGACAATCAATGCGGCCGTTCCGGCAATGAGAAACAGCACCGTCCCGATCATCCGAAGGTACTCGCTGCCCCTCATTGCAGCGTCTTGATGTTCCAAGACCGAGCCGAAAATGTCTCGGCGTTTCTTCATTCGGCAGTAGACTTCTAACGATCGACCCGCGAATGAGTCGAGTAGTTCGGCACCAAGCCCACCGATACTGCTGAGCAGGAATCCGCTCGCGGAAATCAATAAGAAAGGGAGCGAATCGCTCACGCTTCAAATCCCTCCATCGCCGCAGCAACGTCTAACCCCAAAGTCGACAAAACCGTGGACTCGGCCTGCCGCATCGCTTGCTTTTGATCGGGTGTTCGATCATCCATCCCGCAGAGATGCAAGACGCCATGGATGATGTACAAGCGAAGCTCCTCAACCACGTTCCAGTTGTCTTGCGCAACGACGCTGGATCTGGCAAACGGAAGACTGACGACCAATTCGCCCTCAAAAGTTTTCGCTGCGGTGTCTAAGTGATAAGGGAAACTGATCACATCCGTCTCATAGTCGTGTTGCAAATGCCGCACATTGATCGCCCGGATCGTTTCGTTGTCGGTGATTCGAACACCGACTTCGCCTTGGCAGTAGCCGAGAGAGGCGGCGGCCGTTTGTACGGTTTCTCGAACCAATGAGTCCGAAAGGAAACCCCGCTCGCTGGCGTCCTCGACACATCGGTCCCAGAGGACCTGCACGGAGCATACTCGCTCGGTACAGCTGGGGTCTTCCGGTTCCGGTTCGCAACGCGAGACGGCCGAATGGCTCGACTCAGGCGGGTTGTTGGGGATACTTGACACGAGCGTGATAGATAGCGGTCAGGGACTTCACCAAGCTCTTACGGACTTGGTTGAATTGTCGAAAGGTGAGTCCGCATTCGTCGAACTGCCCATCGGCCATTTTCTTTTGCGCGATCTTGTCGACCAGACTCTGGATGCGTGCGGGAGTCGGATCGACAAGCGTCCGACTGGCACTCTCGACGGTGTCTGCCAGCATCATGACGGCCGCTTCGAGTGATTGTGGCTTCGGGCCGGGATAACGGAAGTCCTTGTCGCTGACTTCCTTCTCGTTCGGATTGTCTTCGCTGCGTTTTGCGGCTTCGTTGAAAAAGTACTCGACCAATGTCGTGCCATGATGCTGCTCGATCAGATCGATCAAGGGTTGAGGCAGGTGGTGGTTTCGTGCCAGATCGGCACCATCTTTGACGTGCGCAATGATCACCAGCGTGCTCATCGCCGGTTGCAATTGGTCGTGTTGATTGATGCCGCTTTGGTTCTCGATGAAGTACTCCGGTTTGAACATCTTGCCGATGTCGTGAAAGTAAGCGCCGACGCGAACCAACAGACCATTGGCACCAATTGAATCCGCAGCCGCCTCGGCAATCGATGCAACATTGATGCTGTGATTGTACGTTCCCGGCGCCCGCTGCGCGAGTCGACGCAGCAGCGGATGGCTCGCATCACTCAGGCTGAGCAGACTGAGGTCCGTTTGAACTTTAAACGTTCTCTCGATGAGCGGCAGGAATGGTGTCAAGGAGGCGGCAGAGATGACAATGAACGCACCCGCCCAGAGGCCTTCTTGCACAAGAACCGCCAAGACGTCGAGGAATGTGTTTGCCGTCGGCGCGACTTCTTCGACGCCCGAACCTGCACCGGCGGAAACCGTCATCGTTTCTCCGGTCACGATCCCCACACCCACGACCGTCAGAATGGTCACCGCGGCCGAAGCACCACCGACAAAGAGCAGGTGCGTATAGGAACGAATACGCCCCGTCAGCAACGTCGCGCTGGTGACGGCTGCCGCCAACATCACCAAGTGACGAAGGTCTTCGTTCAGAAAAAGCGTGACGCTTATGATCGCGGCGGACATCATCAAAAGCGCCAAGTCACGACCGTAAACCACCGCTGCAATGATGGAAGCGACCACCAGCGGTGCGAGCTCGCTGCGATACTTGTCACTTGCGACCCAAAAGCTGACGCCGATTGTGCAGACGAACAAAAGCAGCAGCTTGGTGATCTTGACGCGATCCATGATCAACGAGCGATCATCCACGAACGCGATGTAACTGCCACAGAGAAGGTAAAGAGCGGCGATCATTCCCGCGTAGGCGATGAGCCGCGCGCAACGATCGACGCCCGTCCGATACTTCGTCCACTGCTCATGTTCCAGCCTGAGCAGTCGCAGTTCGTTTGCGTCTAACGGTTCGCCGGCATCGGCCAATTTCGATTGTCCCGCGTAGAACTTCTTCATCACCGGTGGAACGCTGGCGGACTTTTCGACGCGAAGTTCTTCGCTCGCCTCATCGTCATACGAAAGTGTTTCATATTCTGGCAGCCTGGTGTCGATCCAGTGGCTGATCATCTTTGCAGCCAACCGGTGTTGTTCGTCGGGAACTTGCCCGTCGAACTGTGAGCGAAACTCTTCTGCCAGCATCGCTTCGATCTTGGGCTGCATCAAAGCGATCTGGACGTCTTGGAGCGTCACGATGATCGCGTCGCTGGGTTCGGCGATGTAGACGCGAATGACGCGTTGGCTACCCTGCTCCGGTTCGTGCTTGGGAGTTTGCAACAGCCCATTCTTGAATTCTTCTCGAACGAGTCTTTCGAAGATCGTATTGAGCTTCTCCAGTTCCTCGTCGACGGCAAGTACCGCCTTCATCGCCGCGTACTGTTCTTCCGCCGAAGGTTGCTCCGGAGTCGCCGACTCTGGGCTGACCGGCTCACTCGACATGAATTCGGCGAGCGTTTCACGCTCTTCTTCGTTCATGTCCTCCAGCGAACCCGCGTCGACCATGACGAAGAGCTCGTTACGCAATCGGGCTCGAAGTTGTTGCAGCGAACTGACACGGTTTCGATAAAAAACGGGCAGCTCACGAATTTGCTGCAATCGCAGCGCTTCGGTTTCGATCTCGTTCTCGACTTCAAAGTTGACGCGCGCGATCACGTCTCGAATCGGAATCGTTCCGCTGCGGAATGCAAACCGAGGTTCCCACGCACGGCAGATCATGAGTAAACCGGCCGCGGCTAAGACGGCCATGCCGATGCGGACCGCCCAGTCCGCCTTGTCGCTTTCGATCCACCACTGGATCACTTTCGGCTTCGGAATGCCGAGCGATTCGATGCGTTCTTGCCGCGTGCGTGTTTTGTTTTGGCCGTTCATCACATTGGAACGTGCACTCCGGCCCGCCGTCACCGACGGGTTCACGCGAGAGGCGTCTCGAGAACGCCGCCCGCAATGAGCTGCCGCTATCGTTCCAGGGTGCCCTCGCCGCTTTGATTGTGTGATGAAAGACTGGTTCCGATCACGCGAACACCGCCGTGACGGCCGCGGTTGTTTCCGGATTCGTTCTCAGTTTCGTCGTACGCTTCCACGATTCGTTGAACCAGTCGATGCCGCACGATGTCTTCACCGGACAAACGAACGACGCCGATGGCCTTAATGCGACTGAGCCGACGAAGTGCGTCGTGAAGACCGCTCGTGACACCCTTCGGTAAATCGAGCTGAGTGGCATCGCCACTGACAACCATCTTGCTACGCTCACCCATACGAGTGAGAAACATCTTCATTTGAGCGATCGTTGTGTTTTGTGCTTCATCCAAAATGATGAATGCATCATTAAGGGTACGGCCACGCATGTAAGCCAGCGGAATGACCTCGATGACATCTTGCTCCATCAGCTCGCGGACTTGGTCGTAGTCGACCATCTCACCAAGCGCGTCGAGCAGCGGACGAAGATACGGATTGAGTTTGGCTCTCAGATCGCCGGGCAAAAAACCGAGGCTCTCGCCGGCTTCGACGGCCGGACGCACCAAGACAATCTTTCGGACTTGCTGCGCTTTGAGCGCCTCGACAGCGGTCGCGACCGCCAGATAAGTCTTGCCGCAACCGGCCGGACCGGTCGCTAACGTGAGGTCATGCTCGCGGATCGAATCAACGTACTTCGCTTGTCCGTCAGTCCGTGGGCGAATGCGACGTCCCGCGTGCCGAATCGCGATGTCTTCGCCGTTGGTCTGCTTCACCGACGCGCCAGCGCGAGACTCTTCGGCGCCCTGCGAGATCGCGACGTTGATGACGTCTTCGGGAGCGATCCCGCCACGCTGACGGACAAGTCCACGCATCATTTCGAGAGACTTCGTCACGGCCGTGACCGATTCGGGTTCGCCGACGACTCGAACACGACCATTTCGATGTGTAATCGTCACATCGAAAAGCTGTCTCAGTTTCCTCAGATGCTGGTCACGAGGCCCGAAAAGTCGTAGTAACTCTTCGGGATCGCTAACCGTTAATGTGGCTTCCGTCATTCGCGTTCGGCCGATCCTCACGGACAGCCTTCTTCAAAGATCTTGTTTCCTAAAACCGTAACTGTTTGGTTCCGCCGAAAGGGCATCTCAGTTTTCGGTCGATTTTGAATTCCGTTGCTTCGCCGATGGTTAATTTACCCGCCTACGCCGAGTGCGTAGCAAAAATACGCCGGGACGCTGGCTGCCAGGAGAGAGTCGGTGACATCCCAAACTCCCCCCAACCCCGGCAATAGCTTACCGCTGTCCTTCACCGCGGATTCACGTTTGAACAGCGATTCGCCCAAATCACCCACCATCCCGCAGATCGCCAAGGTTGGTCCGAGCAACACCGCCCC
>JBCCOI010000217.1:0-11110 GCA_039025515.1 Planctomycetota bacterium | reverse complement strand
GCCTTTGGGCGATCCTCGTCGGCAACAAGCTTTGACATGCGAAAGTAGTCCTCGACGAGTTCTTCGTTACCGGCGGACTTCATTGACTGCACAACGGTTTCAACCGTTCGCTTTCGTCCAGTTTCCTCGCCAAACGACTGCGCGAAGGTCTGTCCGATTTGTGCTTCGTTCTCAAGGTATGCCTTCAGAAGAGTCGCGTTCTTCTCGTCGTTGGTGATGTACGGGTTGTCGTTGCCGAGCTTGAGGGGTGCGAAGGTGCTTACGGTCGTCGTCGGGGAATCTGAGTCGGCGGATGAAGTCAGCGTGTCGGTCGACGGAGAGCCAGGCAGCGATAGTCTCGCACCATAAGTCGCGTAGCCGATGACGGTCTTTCCATCATCGTTTCGAACCTTGAGAGCCATGAAGCCCATGCTGGTCACGACCTCACAACCCCAAATCGGCTTGCCATTGGAACCGATGACGGGTTGCCAGCCATGGTCACCTAACACTTGCAAACGCTCCCCGACGCCAATGCTGTGACGACGCGTGCCAGCGAGAAAGACAGTCTTATCAAGTGCGATGGCCGCCGAACCGCCCATGCCCAACGAAGCGCTCGTGCCGGCAATCTTGGTTCCGGTTCCCGGCAGCGTTCGTGGTGCGTCGTTTGAATCCGACAACACCAACGGATAGCGAGAGCCGTATTTGCCTTCCTTCGTCAAAGCGACCACTCGACCTTTTCGAACCCAAAAGCCGTTTCCGCTGCGAGCGATCGGCTCTTGCGTCACTGCTTTCGGTGACGTGGTGTTCAAATCCAAAGCACGTACCTTGTAGTCTTCATCGACGTAGAAGACCACGTTATTTTCAATCGTGATGTCAAAGGATGCGACGCCACGGTACTCAGCAACGTCATACAGGTATTGATCCGCCAGCGGGGCAATCTTTGCGGCGGTGACTAGTTTCTGCTGACGTGATGCGACCGCGACGTGACCGTTCTTCGCGTCAACGGCAACACTCACCACGTCACGATCGACGTAATTGGCGTTCTTGATGGGAATGATCACGGGGTTTTCTCCGCTCACATCAATCACCTTGATGATGTTGCCATCACTCACTTTGGTTGCCGCGTTGACCGTCGCGACCAAGTAGCCGTTGGACCGGATCAGGCTTTCGCGACCGTCGTACAGGCAGACTTCTGTCGTCGGAATCGGAGTCAGTTTTTCCGTTTCGGTATCAAAAACGAAAACGCTGGTACGCTTGGTCAGAATGATCTTCTTTCCGCAAACGCGGAACACGGTCGATGAGAATGTTTCTCCCTGTGGAATTTCTCTGGCGGTGTTCTCGCCGGCTTTCAAATACTTCACACCGCTCGGAAATCCTGTTCCAAAGACAACAAGATCCTCACCCACGGCGAAGCCCGTATCCGTGCGGGTTTCGACATCGCTGACGGTCAACTTGAACGGACGCTTGGGGTCAAGTTTGGTGGGCAACCATGTCCACTGCTTCTTCATTGCGTCCGTCGGCCCCTTGACCTCCTTCGGCCCGCTATTGGCTGCGGCGACTGCGTCTGAGTCTGACAGCTTCTGCATCCAGGCGATCTTGCCATCGGTCCCCGGAGCTGACAAACCGGCATAACGAGGTACCAAGTAGTCGTGTCGAGGCGAATAACTAACGCTTTGCCTCGGATGCAGCACTGGCTGTGACCCCTTGATGACGAGACGGTAAACAGCGTGCAACTTTTCGTTCTTCTTGACTACGAAATGATATTGCCCGTCTCTTGCACCCAGTTGCTTCACGGTGAACTTGCGGCCTCCTTTGCTCAACGGAAGCGACATTTCAAATTCCAGCTTCTGCCATTTCTGCGTGCCGCAATGGTTTGTTCGCGAGACCGCAACGACGTCTCCATCCTTCACCAGCTCGACGTTGTATCTGTCCGTGATGGTTGCCCCGTCGAAGGACGCCCGCTTCGCCCACATTCGGAATTCAAGCGTGGCGTCTTCCTTATCTCGCAAGCCTGAGAACGCGTAGGCCCAATCGTTCCATGGACCGTCGAGGTACCAAGCATGTTTCGGTGCAAACTCGTCGCCGCCGGTCTCCCTGTACGCTCGAAATGGAACCTGCGTCATGACGCGTCCTCCGGTGCGATACGTCAGCACATAGTCCCCCGGCTCATTGAAGATGTACTGTTTGTACTTTCCCGCCGTCTTCAGTCCCGCGAAGACTTCCGTCATGTGATTGACATAGAAGTCTTGCGTATGGATCGGCGTGTTCGAACCTTGCTTGGTCAGGACGGCTTCCACCGGTGCGCCCTTTGGAAGAAAGACGGTGGTTGCGATCTCACCGCTGCCGTCGAGATCCAGTCGACCGTTGGGGTAGACATCGAAGCTGTTTAGGACGGATGCGAACTCCATCACGGGTGTGGGGCGTTGCTGAGCGAACGCGGAGCTAATGCTCAGAACGCCTAAAAGCAATGCCGCGAATCGAATCGGTCGCATTGGAAGGACTCCTTTTGTGGTTTCATGGGTTGTGTCTCCGTAAAGCCGACGTCGTGTCAGTTGCGGACAGAGAAAACCAGAAAAACCCAAAAATCAGCCATTCAGCGTGTGGGGCGAGCGTTTGAGTAAGCCGATCGACCTGTCTTAGAGTGCCGATACCGAAATGAATTCGGTCAGGGATTCTCGCCGGGCTTTTCAAGATCGGAACGAATCATGTCATCCCAGAATTCAACGTTCTTGATGATGGGAGACCTCAGGTCGTGGACCTCGGTTGTGCGTACCAAACGCATCCCGAAATTCAGTCCCTCGATGTGTCCACCGTGATAGGAGCGTCGAGTTGCTCGCTGGAACCGCGCCTGTTCCAGCAAGTTTCCTCCGCGTACGCGTCGCTCGCGATGCTGCTCAACGAACTCCTCTTTTGCCAACGGCAAGATCTCCTGCGTCATCGACGCACGGCTCGTGCACCACTCGTAGGCATTGCCCAAAACATCGAACAAACCCAATTGATTCGGCTTAAGACGACCCACGTCGTGACCGATGGTGTTCGAATTCTCCGAGAACCACGCGTAGTAGGGCAGCAATTCCGTTCCGCGTCCGAAGTAGCGACTCGTTTCCGTCCCCGCGCGTGCGCAATACTCCCATTCGTAATGCGTCGGCATTCGATATCCCTTTCTTTGTAGCGGCATCGGCACGACGCGCATCCCGTGTTCGTACTTCCCCGTTTTGGGATTCGGCTGATAAACCCATTGGTCGCGTGGGATGCCTTCCTTCTCACTCAACCAGTTGCAGAACCATGCGGCCATGTACCATGTGACATCCATCTGTGCCGAGCGATCTGATTCAACCGGCAACCGTGTGTCTGTGAGTTCGACGCCTGGGTTCTCTTTGACGAACTGCTGAAACAACTGAACAGTGACCTCTTTCGAAGAGATAACCAACGATCGACCGCAGTGACGAACCACGGGAGCTTCGTTCCAGAAACGCTCTGGGTCGTCCCCGGGCGACGAACCCATCTCGATGTCGAAGGGGCCATCCACCTCAACCATGGTCAGCCCCATCGGTGTGATCGACCAACGCCGACCCTTCGGGTCAACGCCACGGAGTTCTTCGAGAATTCCGTCAACGGTCTCTGATTGATTCCTTCGTCTCAATAGCCACTCCGCCGCGGAGTGCACACTTGGGTCGGGATCATCACGAAACATCCGTAGCGCGACCCGCGTTGTTTCATCGAAAGTCTCATTGCTAAACTCCTCGCGAGCCACTTCACCGAGCGCCAAAAGCAAGCCGGCGCGAATCGCCGGTGCATCAGTCTTTCGCAACGCTTGCAGGAGTGCATCAGCACCACCGCCGCCATGCCCGTAGTTGTGAATGATGTAGCTGCGGACGGTTGGGTCGGAGCTCTCTCCCAGCAATGAGAATTCTTGCGTCGAACCAAGCAGCAGTCGCAACGTGGCAATGTTTGCGGTTTGGCGAGCCTGCTCAAACCATTCGTTGGGATCATCGGTGGCTCGTTTCTTCGCGTCGGGAATCGACTGGAGCGTAGCATCGGGATGAGCCAACAAGCTGGGTGCCAGCTCGGCGAACTCAATTTGTGAAGCGTCTACAAGCAACGAAGTCAGCTGGGCCACGTCGTCGGCATAGACACTGCCCAGCGCCCGCGCGAGGGTTCGCTGCTGACTTCGTCCCGTGACGGCCGCATTGCTACGTCTACTCTGCAGCTCCGGTCCAAGTCGATCACGCAGGGGATGGATGGACGCGATCCAAATATCTGATTCGGATCGATCTGCTTCTAAGAGCAACGAAGCGACCGACGAGATCACGGCGGCCCATCTTTGATCGTCCGGTTCGCTGGTTGCAAGGATGACTGCGGCGCGCAGTCGCTTCGACTTGGCTTCATCTTCGTCTGCCAGAATCTTCCAGAGAGGATCTGTTTCAAGCCTGTTGCGTTTCGACAGAATGGAGTTGATGCTTTGAAAAGCTGTTGGCGGTGCGGTGAGCAGGACGTCAAGTAGCTCCGGTGGCTCTTCCCCCGTGAAGCGAAATGCCACAAGACGACGGTGCAGTTCGCGTCGCCGTGTGAGTTCATTCATGCGTATCGAGGGTACCGGCATTCGCAACAACGGCACCAAGTAGGACTCGCAACCGTTGGCTTCTTCGACGATGCCTGGTAATTCCGCAGTGGTCGCGTTGATGATTCGTCCGAAAAACGCGTTAGCCTGTGTCCGCTTTCGAATATCGCGCACGGCGAAAACCACGATGGCTATCGAAAGCGCTGTCACGCCGGCTATCTTCAGTACTCGCTTCCCTGAAGCGCGCATCATCTGACGTTGAGCCTCCGCCCATTCGGATCTTCTGGTGAATGCACGGAAGCTGAGATCTTCCCACCACGTGGGCAGAAACCTGCTTTCCGGAACTCGGTTCCAATGGTCCGCTCTCTCGACGAGCGAGTTCTTCACGCGACCGGCGAGGGTCATGTTTCGACGCCGATCAAGCCATTGCCTGATCGATGGAACCAGATAATCGTGTGTCAGTTGGTAGCGTCGCTGTGTGGAATTGGAAACCGATTCGGACGAGGCTGATTGTTCACCGGACTGTGTTCCAAGCGAACGTGGGTCCGCGGGTGCAATGAGCCGCAGTTGCTGGTCCAATAGTTGAATCAGCGACTGAAACTCTTGATCGCTGTTCAAGCTCGTGGCTTCTCGTAACTCGTCGAACGTGCGTGAGGAACCTCGGATGTCCGCTCCGGGCGACGGCAGCAAAGAGGCGAGCAACCGCACGGCTGAGTCACCGAAAACACGACGAGAAATGGGAGCGTTTTCGCCAAAGCAGTCTTCCAGAAATGCCACCCCAACTCCGGCCGCACCGCCAACTTGTTTCATCGTACCTGGCGTCCAGTCGCGAGACTTCAGCATCTCTGCAAACAGCACCAAGCGTACGGGTGAAACACGGTCGTGGTCCGCGACACTCTCGACGGCTTCGGCGACGAAAGGTTCCGCAACGGACTCATCGGATGGCACGGCTTCGAACGCCGAACCAAACGCCCGCAGAACTTTTTTCGCATGCCGCTTGCTAAACAAATCGACGGCACCCGAGTTGACTTTTTCAACCAGCGGAACTTCGATCTCTCGGAAGAACCGTGTTGACGCCATCCAAAAGTCGTCGCGGACCATGACCAAGGTCTGAACGACGTCTCCATCGCACTGCCTAAGAGCCGCGATCAATTCGGAAGCGGAATCCTCATCCCATGAATGGAGCCATTGCTCGAATTGATCGATCACGATGAATAGCTTCTCTGATCGCCCCGCCGTTCGACGAATCTCGGTGATCGCTCCCGCCAGTGACCGGTCAGCGAGGTCTTCTCGAAAGCGGCAAAGCGCATCCAGCAAGCGGGACTCGGTGGTTGTAGCCGTTGCTTCGAGATAGATCGATTGAATCTGGCGACTCAGCCGCGGCAGCAGCCCTGCTTTCACCAACGAGGATTTGCCGCAGCCCGATGGTCCGTAAAGCAAGCCAACGGGAAACGGATCCGTCGCACCTTGATCCACACGGGATAGCCAGAACCGAAGACCATCCGGGACACCGAATCGGTCTCGCGGCCCGGGTAGCAATTGCAAGAAGAAATCAGCGTCGGATGCATCGAATGATCGCAACCCTTTGGGCACGATCGGAGCATTGAGACTTTCTGAATCCCAGCTGGACCTCGAGCCCTCGGGTTCTGCCCCAGATTCTACTTGCGAAGGTTTCGCGATCGGATCGGACGGAGATGATGAAGCAACGGTTTGGTCCGAACATTCCTTGACGAAAGCTTCCAGTTCTTCTGCCAGATCAAGAGCCGTGCTGTAGCGCTCCGACGCCCGTCTCGCAAGCGCCTTCAGGCAAATTCGATCGATCGATCTTGGGATGGAATCATCGATCTGTCGCGGAGGACGGATCTCACCATTGCGAATCTGTTGAAGCAAGTCGTCGGTCGAATCTGCCCGATACGGTCGCTGGCCCGTCAAAGCCTCAAACAGGACGACACCGAGACTGTATACGTCGCTGCGAGCATCCACGCGATGCCCTTCACCGCGAGCCTGTTCGGGGCTCATCCATGCCGGCGTTCCGACAAAGTCTGACCCCTTACCGAAATCGGCATCTTTCATCGCCAAACCGAAATCCATCAGAAACGGTTTTCCATCTCGATCGATCAGGATGTTGGCCGGTTTAATGTCACGATGAATTAGCCCCTTGCGATGTGCGTGGTGAGCCGCCCGTGCAATGATTGCGATCAACCGTGCGGCTTCCGCGGCGCCCATCGGAGTTTGGAGTCGGTCTTTTAGATCGCAACCGTCGACGTATCGGGACACGACGTAGCACAAGCCGGCTTCGGTGTGCCCCACATCGAACACCGGCACGATGGATTCGTGATCCAGTCCCGCGACCGCGCGAGCTTCTGCGAGAAAAGCATCAACACCACCAGCCTGCTGAACACGCGTCGCGGATGGAACCTTGATCGCGACATCACGCTGAAGCTCCGGGTCTTCGGCCAAGTAGACAATCCCAAATGCACCTCGACCCAGTTCTGCAGCAATGCGGTAGCGACCGACCTGCTGAGGCGGTTCGGTGGCTTCGCCAGATGATGGATTCGCCCCCTCACTTCGTTGGCAAGTCAGGACATCATCAAGTTCCTCTCTTAGCCATTCGACGCCGGCTTCGCTTAGCAAGCCGGTGAAACGCGACAGGAATTGTTGATCGTCGACTGATTGGCCTTTCTCCTCCAGGTAGCCAAGTTCCTCGGTGATGATTGTGATTCTCGCCGATTCGCCATCGAGCGCTGCAACGCGGATGTATTCTTCGGCATCGACCGGTTGGCCCTGTTGCCAGCGATGGAATTGGTCGGTGAGCGCGATCTGAAGACGCTCCTCAGCGGACGCCTTCACGCCGCGCAGGAAAGCACCAAGTTCGGGAGCCGTGGAAGAGTTCCAAAGCTCGCGATACGTCTCCACGACCCCGTTTCGTTCCGATTCCATCATCGCCTGCGGCAGCGTTAGGTTATGCGAACGCCGTATGGTAGCTGAAATCAAGCGTCGCAGTCTCAGTAACAGGACGCGATACTAAGGACCTGTTTATACGACGGAGTGTCCAGCCGCGGTAAGTTCTAAGTCCGTGGGAATCGACAGGCCTCTCGAAATGGCAGTCGACTATATTTGTAGCTGAAACCATGCAACGCCCTTGCGGGTTTGATTGCCGCTGGACGTCAGAACCGGCAAAGTCGCTACAGCGTCTTTGTTTGTCAACGTAGTCACACAGAATCAATTGGGAAGGTTATGGTCACTCGAAGTGCACTCTCTGTCGTTTTACTCGCATTCGTCTCCACAACGGTCTCCGCAGTCAAACCGGCAGACCCGGGAGTGATGGCGTTGGGCATACGGGCACTGCAAGGTCGCATCGACGGTGATACCGCCGTGTTGGTCACGCAGGTTTCTCCGAATTCACCCGCGCAGCGACTTTTTGAACATCAGGATCCCGGTGCCATATCGAAACCGTATGTCTTTCACGAACTCGAACCCGGAGACATAATTACGCACGCGGGAAAATTTCCCACGGACGCAGGAAACCCAATGGAAGAGGTCAAGGATGTTCGTGACCTACAGTTGATTCTGCATCAGAACTTGGGCGGCATCATCACGTTGCGAGTGAACTCCTTGGGTACCGCAAAAAATCCAGTCGAGTTCCAGGTGAAAGTCCAGAATCTCCCAGTCAAGTAGAACACCTCTCCTACGACAGCACCATGATACGCAATGTAAAGCTCTATCTGTTTGTCCTTCTCATCTGCGTAGCAGGCTTCGCCCACGCGAATCCTCCGGCACGTGACGCATCAGCTACACCACCTCCGGATGCGAGTTCACTCGAATTGCCTCCACCGGATGCAGTGCCTCCACCTGCCGTGACGGCAATTGAACCTGCCACCGAGTTCTCACCAACCGAAGCTCGGTCCATGGAGGCTGTTCCGTCAGATACCGTTCCGAGACTTCCTTCCGAGCCGGACGTGATTGTTGATCAATCAGTTTTGATCGGTCCCGTTCGCGGCGAACCCATTCCCAATGCGACAGCACCGGACGTCCAGTCCACGATGGCGTTGCCCGGCATGGTCAGCATGAACGCATATGGCGGCATCTCGAATCTTCCGATGATGGCTCCTCCAACTCCGATCGCAACTGGCACGGCTGTCTTGCATCTTTACGTGCCCAGCGGGAGCTACGTCACCATTGATCAAAAGCAGACTCGAAACCGAAACTGGAATCGACATCGACACTATATCCTCTCCGGTATTCCGACCGTCGGAAGCCGTTCCATCCAAGTCACCGTCAAATTGCGAAGAGACCGATGCCCGTGCACGCTTGATGAGCTGGCGTGTAAAGACTGTGCGACAGACTTCATCACTTGTTGCAAGACCGTCGTACTCTCGGCGGGAGAAGAAGAATACTTGACGTTTGACTTTGCCGAAAAGACGATCGGCAGCGACCTTAGTGCTCTGCTCAACTACGAGGTCATCGACCCAACGGAGTTTCAGCAAAAGTTAGAAATCCGAGACACGGATGCGGTTCCCCACGCAATCGAACTGAAAGACAAAGCACTTTGAGACTCGCTCGCCCTATTGGTTTCGTATTCGAAACGGTGATGAGATAAGGATCAACCATGTCGAAAAGGAAAAAGAAGAAGAAGAAACGCTCCGAGAAGAAAAAGGCTGCTTCTGACGCGAGCACTTCGAGTTCCGTTTGGGAAGGTTCGAAGGTCACCAAGTATCCATCAGCCGATGTACGCCCCGGCGAGATCGAAGACTTGGTTTTCGGGCTCGTCGTCGAGGGATCAAAGCCTTACGAGATCGTGCTTGCTGCTGTCAGAATTCAGTTCTTCGAGCGAAGTCGGTCCGCGACAAGAGAATTTGGGAGACTGTTCATCGAGTGGATTTCTCGCCAGGGTGAGTTCTGTGTTTACCCTAAGAACGGCGAAGTTCACGTCGGTTTGGCGGATGAGCTGGGCTTGCCCGTGACCGAGTCGGAGGTCTTTGAGACCGAAGGCGCATTTTCCCTTGAGACCATGGAAAGGGCAAGCAGTTTGGAAATGCCGAGATCGCAAACACTCGAGTCTGCTGCGTCACCATGTAACCCCGCGGAATCGGCCGACGACGTTGCGACGCGCGTGATTCAACGATTGATGCAATTCAACGTGCCGTTGCCGGTGAGAACGGCAAGGATCAACGTCCAGGCAGACTTCTGTTTCGTACAAAAGGGCGAAACATGGGTGCGCGTTTTAAGGCGGCTGCTTCTTGCAGGGATATTCCGTCGCGTCGAACACGGCGGAGTCGTTTGTCTCGTTTAATCCTTCCGCTTCTTGACTTACTGCCCAATGGGCTGCAGACCAGTTCCCAGATCGATAGGCTCGTAGGTCGCATCTGGCATTGGCGCTGACTGCACTGGCGGTGGAAGATACGATTCTTCAGACTGCAAGCCCTCATACTGCATCGGCACGCGTCTTCGCTGGTCGAATGGCGGGTCCTGGAATTCGTTTGGACGCTGCTCTTGGTGAAGGAACCCACGTCCACGAAGGTCCGCGTCCGGTTTTACATCCGGATAAACATAACCGCCCGGATGATAAGGTGACGGTTGATGCTGTTGGTGATAGAGATCGGGCCGATTGAATCGGGGGTCTCGACGGTTCAATCCGAGCACTTCGTCCACCGTTCGCGTTGTTTCGTCGAACACGGAGTGCTCCACCACTTTTCCGCGGCCCCGAACAACGTGTTCCCGATCGCGCACCGAAACGTGATTGAGGTCAACAACACTGGGGGCCCAGCGGAGGCCCATGACGTCAAACACGGTCGGGTAAACGACCGATTGGGCAAGTATGATGTTCTCTTGAATAGCTGATTCATCGCTCGGTGCAGGACGGAAGAGCGCACCCATCACAGGAATGTCCTGGAACAGCGGTACGCCTTGTGACGTTCGCGAAACCTTCAACGCAACCTGATAGCGGCTCACGCGTCGCATTTCGAAGCTTGCGGTCTGCACCTGCGTATTGATGAAGTGTCGCTTTACACGTCCCAGATGCTTTTCGTCGGCCGCGACCGGTTCACGAACGTTCGTGGTGTACATGTAGTTAAAGTCGTAGACAACGGAGATGCCGTCGGGCTGGATGACGGGCCGAATTTCGTAGCCGGTTCCCGTTTCAATCTTGTAGATCGATGGATCCGGAACGAGTGCTTGAAGCGCAGACCCTGACTGCTGATCGGGCAACGGCGCGAACCCCATTTGCTCCTGCTCACCACTGGTCGGCAGGCTCGGATACACGTTTTGCACCATTCCATTGGACGGAGCTCCACCCATCATCTGGAACGCGGCAAGGAAAGTCGGGTCTTGGAGAAGAGCGCCGTAGTCCTGTGCGAGCGCCTTCGCGCCATCGAGCGCCTCGACGATTGCGATCTTGCGTTTCGGCAGATCGAACTCCATCGTCGCTTGAGGACTGACCTTGGCGAAGGCGCGGTTGTTGGTTAGCACCGATGTCTTTTCGACTTGGCCGAACGTGACATTCATATTTCGAGACGCTTGCCGGACTTTCACAAACGCCGGATCGTAGAACTGAACTTGGAAATCGTCCTC
>JBCCOI010000216.1:0-11145 GCA_039025515.1 Planctomycetota bacterium | reverse complement strand
TGAACGTCACTGACAGACATTTCGGTCGGCCCGCTCCTAGCGGCAATGACGGTTGACCGGGGAGTAACCGTCGTATCGGCAATACAACCTTTCCGTGGATGCAAGCTCGCCATGACACCATAGTTGTGCTCTCTGATAAGGATGCCTGAGCTTTCAAACCGAACATTCATAAATGCAATGAGTCCCTTGAGGACTCGACGCCTGCTTCTCGACTCGCCTACTGCCTCGACGAAGAATGATCGGTAGGGTGACAGCACAACCTCCGGCATCCTTTTCTAACTTCCCAAAAGACTCTTCCACGGATGGAATCACTCTTCGCCGCATCGTCGAGATTGCTTCCGCTATTCATGTTGTTGACATGGATCGAGGGTACGAGCGCGCAAACGAGGCCCCACGACGGTTACTTTGGGCTGCCCGCCGACTCCCTCCTCGCGGAGGTAAGCTTGGAAGCGGCCCACGCGATTCATAGCGTTGATGCGAAACACCCATCTGTGCCGCTACACCAGAACGCAGATGAGAACCACCAACCGGAAGACGCCATCGCTCGATCAAACCAAGAGTCGAACTCTGGACTGGCGTTGCTCGATCGCTATCTGCGGCCAGAACAATCCAGCGTTGAATTAACCGAGAGAACGGCACTGCCGCAGGTGATTCCAGATTCGTGGTGGCGAGAGGTCGTTTCGAAGCCGATGAAGCTCGCGCCGCATGCGATCAGCCTTGGAGAAGGACAACTGATACTGGAGGCGTTGCACAATAGCCACCGTATCGCTGCGATCAACGAATCCGTCTGTGTCGCTCAGACGGCAATCACGCAAGCCGCGGCAGAGTTCGATCCGACAGCCTACGTCGAGTCTGTGTTCACTCGCACCAGTATTCCGACCGGAAGTGACCTGGATGCAGGCTCGGGAATCCCGCGGCTTCGTGAGGAAGACTTTTCCGTATCGGGCGGAGTGCGGAGAAGAGCACAGTCAGGTGCGACGATCGATGTTGGCCAGCGAATCGGTTTGCGAGACAGTAACTCACAGTTTTTTACGCCACCGAACCAAGGTAACTCGCGGCTCACGGTCAGCCTCAACCAGCCACTGCTTCGTGGCGCCGGCCAGGCCGTCAATCAGAGTCTCATCGTTCTTGCGCAGTTGAACACGAGAGCAGCGAAAGCGGCGGCGACCACCGAGATTCAAGATCACCTGCTGTCCGTCCAGATCGCCCACTGGGAACTTTATTACCACCGCGTCGCACTGTTGCTTCGACTGAAGAATCTCGACCGCGCCGCCGGAATTGCGGAGTGGTTGGAACACCGACAAACACTCGACTCTCTTCGCAGTCAGGTGAAACGCGCCAACTCCGCGGTAGCGTCACGTCGAACAGGAATACGCGCCGCACTCGCGGGAATCGGGAACTCTGAGGATCGGCTTCGAGCGCTCGTCAACTCATCGTTGCTGTCGGAAACAAAGGGCAGCGAGATTGTTCCGACGCAGCCGCCCAGCATCATCCATCTTCCGACCCGAATCGAAGACGCGGTGGTCACCGCACTTCAACATCGCAGCGAGATCGACCAAGTCGCCAGAGAGCTCGACGCCGTACGAGTACGGTTAAACCTAGCCAAGAATGAGCTCCTACCCGTGCTGGACGTCGTTCTTGAGAGCTATTTGAGCGGATTGAGAGGAAGACACGACATCGGTGGCTCGTGGATAGACCAATTCAGTGTCGGAGAACCGAGCTATAGCGCGGGAATCATGTTCGAAGTTCCGCTCTATCGTCGAGCTGAAAAAGCAAACGTTCAACGTCGTCGCGCACAACTGCGACAAGTATCGAATCAATTGCGGGAAACGATTGCAAGCCTCCACGCGGAGGTGGCGACGGCCGTCCGTAATGTGGACTCGGGTTTTCAAGAACTGCTTGCTCGCCACGTCGCATCCGATGCTGCGGAAGACTACGCAAGCCTACTGGCGACTCGTTGGAAGGAACTTCCCGGCGACGGATTTTCGTCAAACTCGATGCTAGAAGATCTTCTCGATGCGCAAGACCGGTTACTCACCGAAGAACTTGCTCTCGCTCGAGCCGAGGTGGACTACGCGATCGGCACAATCCGCTTGAAGCGTGCAATCGGTACTCTGCTGCAGGTCGAATGACTCGAAAAGCGTGAGCTAGACTTCCAGGACCCTTGGTAACTTTTCAGTTGATCGTCCTTGAAGCCAAAGCCCTCGAAATGAGATTCGGTCGCCACGCTCCGGCATGCTGCTTTTGCCTCGCATTTGTTCTTTTAGGCTCGCAACAGAACTTCGCGCAGGAAGTCACGTCCTTTCAAATGGAAGGCTACACGGAACCCTCCAAGGTTATCCAAGTCGCCGCGGATGAGACGGGAACGGTCGCCGAAGTGTTGGTCCGTGAAGGTGATGTCGTCCGTGCGGGAGATCCTCTCCTTCGTTTGAACAGTGAACTCATCGATGCGCAGATTGAACTTGCTAGTCAGCAGATGACTGCCACTGGGCGACTTCGCGCGGCCAAAGCGGAAGCGGAGCTTACCGCGCAACGTTTGGAAAAACTTCAACTTTTGAAGGCCTCGGGGCACGCCAGACAAACGGAGATATCGCGTGCGACCAAGGAAGCGGAAGTCGCCGCCGCAAACCTAATGAGCGTTCAAGAAGACGCAGAAACAATGCGGCTCGAGTATGAAAGTCTGGTCACTCGGCGAGCTCGACGGACTGTTCGTGCCCCCATCGACGGATTCGTCACGGAGGTGCACCGAAACATCGGTGAATTTGTCGCCCCGAATCGCCCGGAAGTTCTAACCCTCGTCAAACTCGACCTCCTGCACGCCAAGTTTGCCGTCGGCGAACAACAAGCACGCCGACTGGAAGTCGGAAACGATGCCGAGATTGAGTTGATCGACGATAACGCCATGCTAACGGGGAAAGTGAAATACGTTTCGCCGGTTACGGATGCCGAAAGCGGTACTGTGGTCATTAAGGTCGAGCTTGAGAATGCGAAACGCAAGTTTCGCGGTGGATCTCGATGCCGTCTGATCAGTGTGGAGTAGCAGCAATGAACGCTCCATCCACAGCAGCCCCAACGACGGCTACATCGACTTCGAATCATCCCTTGGCCGGACGACGGAATGAACCCGGCGTCGGCCTGTGGCTGACCAATGCACTGGATGAACAAATCATTTTCGACGCCGCGATCCTCATGGGGTCTTCCAACGAGCTGCGCGAGGTAACCCGAAACAGCAAAATACAACTTGATCGCCTGCGGTTTCGAGTGCCTCCGGCGCAGACCGAATCAATCGCGAAGCAAATGATCTCTGCTTGCAAGAAGGCTGCGGAGCATCGAGAGTTTAAGAGCCGACGGCTGCTGCGTCCGGAAAGAGCCATCAGCGCCATTCCTATCTCCTATGAAGACGGCGGCGTGCGTGTTTTGGGTTTGTTGACCCGGCGGCCCATCGATGGCCAAACGCAACTTCCCGAAATTCGGTCCATTTTGCACGAGTACTACTCGCGTGAACTTACAGAGAAGGTCGGCGGGTATCACCGAAGTCTTCTGCAAGCTGCAGCAGGCATTGAACTGATCACCAAAGCCAATCAGGCGGACTCGCTGTCCTCCGCATGCCAAGTGTTGTGCTCTGAGCTCGCACGGCACCTGGGTCTCGACCGGGTCGCGATCGGATGCTTTGACGAAACTCAATCAACTTGCGAATTGAGAGCGATGAGTGATACCGTTAAGATCGATCGTCACCATCAGGCTGTGCGGGATGTCGAACTGGCGATGTTGCATACCGGCCGAGAACTGCCCGCCAATGTTGTCTTCTCGCCGTCAGAGCAACCAATTGAACTTGGTCGACTCTCGGAACAATGGAAAACACCCGTCCTCGCGATGCCGCTGGGGATGGATAACCAAGATGCCGTTGCCTCCGTACTTCTGGGTGGAACACGAGCCAACATTCAGAAGGCCGAGCAATTCTTGACGGCGCATCGCGGTCCACTCGCATCCGTACTGATTGCCCAACGGACTCGCCGCTGGGACGCAGGAATCCGAAACGCGTGGAATAGAGTCTTCTCTCGTCCCGGAATTGCAGCGGCAATCGGATTGATATGCTTGGTAGTCTCCTTCTTTATTCCGATTGGTCACTACGAAACCTTCAACGGTAGCATTGAACCGAGTCTTCGTCGCTTCGTCGCCGCGCCTGCGGACGGGATCCTGGAATTGTCTACGGTGTCGCCAGGTGATCTCGTCGAATCCGGTCAGACTCTCGCCAGTCTGGACCGCCAAGAACTCCAATGGAAACGTGATGCGATCGTCGCCGACGTTCAGCGACTGTCGAAGAAGCGTGATGCGGCGAGGGCATCCTCTCAGTTTGCCGATCAACGAATCGCCGAGCTTGAGATCCAACAGCTAGATCTTGAGCTGGAAGTCCTCGACAGACAGATGAGCCGGTTCGAACTCTTGAGCCCCATCGACGGTGTTGTTGTTTCCGGAGAGTTGGATCGCATGAAAGGCGTACCCGTCGAACGCGGCCAAGCTTTGTTTGAGATCGCACCGCTCGATCAAATGGTCGTCGAAGTTGCAATACCCGATACGGAAATTGAATACGTCGCGTCGGGACAGTTGGCGACAGTAACGGTCGACGCAAATGCGGGTGCAACGCTGCAGACATCCATCGAAAAGATTCATCCTCGTAGCGAAATCCGTGACAACGAAAATGTCTTCATCGCTCATTGCAAACTCGCGAACGAAAGCGAAAGTCTACGGCCTGGAATGAAAGGACAAGTGAAGGTCTATTGCGGCCGTCGGTCGCTTGCGTGGGTGCTATTTCACCGGCCCTACGATTCAATTCTTCGCATGGTCTACCCGTAAGTAAGTACGTCCTGTTCATTCTCCGATGATGTCACTTTGAGAGTTCCATGATGGTAGCGGACCAACATCATCTGGCGAGTGACGCCATTCGTGCAGTCGTAGTCTTTCGAAACGATCTCGTTTGTCGGCGTGACGGAGCGAACGGTCACTGGATGATCGAAGATCCGATTTCGGGTGATTTCTTCCAACTCGGACTGTACGAGTATGAGTTCGCCCGGCGCCTGGATGGTGAAAACTCGCTTGCGGAAGCTCTTTCCGCTCACAGCCGAGAGTATCCAGATTCACCGATCGGCGAGTTTGAGGCATTCGAATTATGCCAGTGGCTGGTCAATCACCATCTGGCACAATCGGACGGCTCATCCGATGCCGATCGAATGAGCCAGCGATTTCGCAATGCCATGCGTCACCAGTTTCTCGAGCGAATTAATCCAATCGTCTTTCGATTCGCCATCCGACGTCCGGCTAAACTGATCGATCAGGCAACTTCGCTGTTTGGTTGGATCTTCGGCACGCCGGCAACCATCATCGCAGCATTGGTGATCGGTACGGCTTTGATCGTTGTCAGCGAGAACTGGCAATCGCTCTCCTCAACGGGGAGCCAAGTCTTTACAGGAAAGTACTTGGTTGCGATCGCGATTGCGACAGTCCTACTCAAGGTCGTGCATGAATTCGCCCACGCGATCGCGTGCCGGAGATACGGCGGTTCCGTTGGTGAGATGGGCGTGCTCTTGATTCTCTTTATCCCGCTCGCCTACGTCGACGTCAATTCAATATGGCGTATTCGTTCCAAGCACAGGAGAGTCCATGTCGCATTGGCCGGCATCTACGTCGAGCTTCTGATTGCGTCATTCGCAATTCTTTCCTGGTGCATGAGCACCAGCCCGAGTGTGCAGTTCGTGTGCTTCTCAACAGCGATGGCAGCCAGTTTCACGACACTGCTCTTCAATGCGAATCCGTTAATGAGATTCGATGGATACTATGTGTTGACTGATCTTTTCGGATGCACAAATCTCTATAGCGATGCCAACCTTGAACTTCGCCAAAGAATCCGTCGCTTCTTCTTTGGAGGTTCGGGCAGTCAAAATCGCCACGGCAGAATCTACCGCGTCTTCCTGCTGACGTACGGATGCCTATCGTACGCATGGAAAATCGCAGTCTGCTGCTCTTTGCTTTGGGCAACATCACACTTGTTCGATGGGCTGGGAACTCTGGTCGCTTTGATGGCCGCGTCGATTTGGTTCTTGCCGACGATTCGGCAAGCATGGAAAGAATATGAACAAACGGCATCGCACCAACGACGCCGGATAATGGCAATTCTGATGGGAACATCACTGATTTCCGGTATCGTATTCTTCTTCGCCCCATTGCCGGGTATGAATGTAGCGAATGGTGTCGTCGTCTATGCTGATCGCCCCATCGTACGGGCCGGAGTCCCAGGATTCATCGAAACGATCCATGTCGAGAGTGGTGAGGTTGTGAAAAAAGGGCAACCGCTGATAACGCTCCGAAACGAGGAAACCAACCTAGAAGTCGCATCATTGGCGGCCGAGTTAGCAAGACTTGAAACGCAGATTCGCCAACTCAACGCAAGCGGAGAGCAAGCAGCCGCACAGGCCCTCATTGCAAAGCGTTCCGCCATATCGAATCAATTGAGCGAGAAGCAGCTACTGAGCGAAGACCTCGTTGTACGCGCTCCATCCGATGGAACCGTCGTCGCACGCACACTTGATCAGCGTCTTGGGACGTTTGTCGCGGAGGGTGACGAACTTCTGAGTGTTGTCGACGAAAGCAATAAGGAACTCGTTCTTTACTTCGAACAGTCCTGGCTATCCAAGCTACGCGATCCGAAGCAAATCAAGGTTTGCTTTCGTGACTCAGGTGGCCAGCACACCGTTGTCATGCTCAATCATATTGATCCACGCGCCGAACGAGAAATGGAAGACAGGAGCCTGTACGCAACGAATGGCGGAGCGTTTCCAGTGACACCCGTTTCAGCCGAACGGGATGATGACCGAGACGATGGAGTTCGCTACGAACTTTTGACGCCTCATTTCAAAGCGACCGGAATACTACCTAAAGACGAGAGTCGCCGGCTAAATAGCGGGCAACGGATATCTGTTCGTGTCGCTGGACTATCAAAAACACTTTACGAGTCACTGTATTCTGGTGGGATGTTTGCCGGCGGATGATCCCGGCTTACTTTTGTGCAGAATGAAACGACGGGACCGAAAGCGGGTGATTTCCCCCAAATCGGTAGCGATTCTTTCGGTTGTCTCGATCGATCGATCTTATCCAAACGGCTGACTGTCGCTTGCACATCAAACACTCTCACACTCATCAATGACTGACTTACGCTTGAAGACTCACACGAGGTCAGAGTCCCCCGTGGTCAAAGCCTCTCCTTGTTGCACGGCGATCAATTCCGCGTCCTCCCCCGCGAATTGGCCAAAGGCTGCCATGAACGCACCCAGCTCCACTCTTCCTTGCGATCCTCATCACAGCATAAGCTTGTCTGGGGCACCAACCGACGCGCCAGTCGATGCGAAGAACGGCCGAGTGATGATCGTCGACGATGAGCCGATCAACATCAAACTGATTCAAAAACACCTCCGTTCGACGGGATATCGTGAATTCATCTCGACCAGTGAATCCAGCGAGGCGATTCCTCTGATCAGCACGGCAAAGCCAGATATTCTCATTCTGGACGTGGTGATGCCCGAGATCAACGGTCTCGAGATCCTGCAAAGCCTTCGAAACAATCGGCAAACGGCACAATTGCCGGTTCTCATCGTCACCGCTTCTACGGACGAGCAGACGAAGATTGATGCACTGGAATTAGGTGCAACCGATTTCCTCCACAAGCCCGTCAAGCCGACCGAACTGATTCCGCGCGTCCGCAATGCCCTTCTGGTCAAGGAACACCATGATCAAATGGTTGCGTACTCGAAACGCCTTGAAACCGAAGTCGCACAGCGAACAGCCGACTTGGAACAATCGCGCGAAGAAGTCATCCACGTGCTTGCATGTGCGGCGGAGTATCGCGACCAAGAGACAGGCAATCACGTCATGCGAGTTGGAAAATTCGCAGGCATCATCGCGAGAGCCATCGGTTGCTCCGCGGAGGATTCCGAGCTTATCGAGCAAGCAGCCATTCTTCACGATGCGGGCAAGATTGGCATCTCAGACTCCATCCTACTGAAACCAGGAAAACTGACGGCGGACGAATACGCCACAATGAAGCGACACTGTGAATTCGGAGAACGAATCTTAAAAGCGCAGCCAAGTGACGCAAGTCAAAAAGTCCTCCGGCAGTCTCGCTATCGTCTGACGAGGTCACCGGTTCTTCGTATGGCGGCCGTGATCGCGAAGACACATCATGAACACTGGGACGGTTCAGGTTATCCAGAAGGACTCGCGGGCGAAGCGATCCCTTTGGTCGGAAGGATCACGGCCGTTGCCGACGTCTTTGACGCGTTGAGTAGCAAGCGATGCTACAAGGACGCGATGGAACTGGAAAGCTGTCGGACCATCATGATGGCCGAGCGTGGGCAACAGTTTGACCCAAGAATCGTTGATGCGTTTCTTTCCAAATTCGATTTAGTTTCGGAAGTCGTACGTGAACTTGCTGATGACTGACGACCTCTACCAGCCCAAGACGTATGCAAAGAGAAGCGGCGCGACGATGGTGGCATCGCTTTGAATCATGAACTTAGGTGTCCGCACCGACAGCTTCTCCCAAGTAATCTTCTCATTAGGTACAGCACCACTGTACCCGCCATAACTGGTCACCGCGTCGCTGATCTGACAGAAGTAGTCCCATAGGGGTGCGTCCCAGCCCAAATCCTGTCGCATCATTGGCACAGCGCAGATCGAAAAATCACCTGCGATCCCGCCA
Organism: Planctomycetota bacterium; assembly: GCA_039025515.1. Taxonomy (GTDB): domain Bacteria; phylum Planctomycetota; class Planctomycetia; order Pirellulales; family Pirellulaceae; genus Stieleria. The sequence goes on along the minus strand of JBCCOI010000216.1, from coordinate 2,396 downwards.
CCGATTTGAAAGAACCCGATCGGACGGTGCTCTGCCGTCCTCCTGTACCAGGCGGCTAACTGTTGAAGCTGATACGTGCCCGATCGAACGGCATCGTGAGACGAAACCACACCTTCCATCACGCGAGCCGTGAAAATATTTCCGAGCGTGCTATCCTCGAATCCAGGAACAAAGACAGGGACGTCGTGCTCTCGTGCGGCGACGAGCCAGCTACAGCGTGGGTCACCCTGAAAGTGATCGGAGATGCCATCCTGATCCAGCAAAGAAAACAGGAACTCTGCAGGAGTCTTGGGCTCGGGCAGATCTGCGGCTTGTTGCCATAGCTTTAACAAACGTCCTTCAATGTGTCGCATCACCGTTTCGGGAATACAAGTATCCGTCACACGATTGAGTCCTCGATCTAACAAAGATTGCTCGTCTGCAGCGGACAACGCCCGCCAATTTTCCACAATCTCATATTCATCCTTTGCGAAGAGGTGGAAAAGATCCTCCTCTAAATTCGCCGCCGTACAAGTAATCGCGTGGACGTTCCCCTCCCGAATCATGTCGGAAAGAGAACGTCCCAATTCCGCCGTACTCATCGCGCCGGCGAGAGTCACCATCATCGCACCCCGACGTTCGGTGACAAAGTCTCGATAACACTTTGCAGCGGCGAGTAACTCCCTCGCATTGAAGTGCCGAAAGTGATCCTCCATGAATTCGGTGACATTCATACAGCTATGACTTTACGAGTGGTCACGCAATGCAGTTTTGAGATGCTGCAGCAACTCATACCGTTTCTGATCGCCACTTTTTTCGAGTCTTGAATTGAGCTCCAGCATCAATTCGGCGTAGTCGTTGTGCCAATCGTGCGTTGTATGGGCCAAATCGACACGCGGCTTCGGTGTGCCCTGCGACAACGGTTGGCCTCCAGACTTCAACTCAAACGACTCGTCAAATTGCGGGACGTAGATTCGATTTGCGTCCAGCCCCTTCGAAGCCAAGAGTTCCCGCATCACATCGCGGGCATCATCTTCACCGTGATTCAAGAACAAACCGCCGGTGATCGGACAACGCTCAAGAACCCAATCCATCAATTCGACTTGATCGGCGTGCGCTGAGTAGTTTCCGAGGCGTCGAATATTCGCGCGGACCTTGTAGGCTTTGCCATGGATCCTGACCTCTTCCGCACCGCTAGTGATGATATGGCCAAGCGTTCCCGGAGCCTGATAGCCGACGAACAACACCGTGCATTCGGGACGAAAGATGTTATTCGCAAGGTGGTGCTTGATGCGGCCGGCGTTGCACATCCCACTTGCGGAAATGATGATTGCACCTTTCTTGATGTTGTTTATCGCTTTGCTCTCATCAAGCGTCTGCACAAGGTTGAATTTCTTGTGACGAAACAGCTTTTCTTCGTCAACTTCAACGTCTTGCAGGGCACCGGCATGCTTGATGAAGACTTCTGTTGCTTTTCTGGCTAACGGTGAATCCAAATAGACATTCGCCTCGGGGATCTCTCCTTCAGCGAGCAAATAGCCGATGTCGTGGAGTAACTCTTGGCTGCGTTCTACGGCGAAGGACGGAATGACGACGTTTCCCCCTCGGCCAAGCGCCTCGTTGAGTTGGTCCCGAATCGCCTCTCGTCGCTTTTCCAGCGTGTAGTCTTCTCGTTCACGATTTCCGTACGTCGACTCGCATACGATGTAGTCATAGCCGATCGGTGCATCTGGTTCCGGATGAAATGCTTTTTCCTCCGGACCGATATCACCAGAAAAGAGCAACGTCAGGTCTTTCCCATCTCCGTCGATGGTTTTGACTTCGACGGATGCAGACCCAAGCAAGTGTCCGGCATTCCAGAACCTCGCCCTCACACCTTTGCGAGGCTCGAACCAAGATTCGTAAGTCTGACGTGTCAAACGCCCAAGCGTTGAATCGGCATCTTCTTTGGTGTAGATCGGCTCAATCGTTGGCAGACCTCTCCGACGACGATACTTGTTGTGCCGCTTCGCCCCGGACTCCTGGATGTATGCAGAATCGGGCAGCATAAACTGCAGCAGATCGCAAGTTGCCTCCGTCCCAATGATCTCACCCTCGAAACCCTGCTTCACCAACTTAGGGAGTAGCCCGGAATGATCGATGTGCGCGTGCGTCAGCAACAGAAAATCAATCGACTTGGGATCGAATGGGAATGATTCGTAGTTGAGCGCCTGTGTTGTCTTGTTCCCTTGGAACAGACCGCAGTCGATTAGCAATCGATGCTTGCCAGTATCGAGAAGCGAACAGGAGCCGGTCACCGTTCCGGCGGCGCCACAGAATTTGAGAGTGGTCATGAGATCGACGGAGTCTGTGTGGAGAAGAGGAGTCAAGACGTCGAGACGAAACCAAAGATCGATTCAATCGATTCGTCAACGACC
>JBCCOI010000215.1:0-11167 GCA_039025515.1 Planctomycetota bacterium | reverse complement strand
GTTGTTTCGTCCTCCAGCAGAAGGACCAGCCCCGGGTTGGTGCAAAACTGGCCTGCACCCATTAACACGCTGGTGATGAATTCGTCGACGATCTCTTGGCCGCGGTTTGCGATCGCGCCGGGAAGAACAACCACGGGATTCACGCTGGAAAGCTCGAGATAGATCGGCTTACCGGCCTCGTCGGCGGCAGCCTTCAGCTTGAGTCCCGCGGACCGACTTCCCGTGTATCCGGTTGCTCCGAGACGTGGGTCGGCGACAAGAAGCTCGCCATCGGCATGGCTTGTTCGATAGATCAGTTGAACGATCGAATCGGGAACTTCGGTTTCCTTTGCCGCCGCCAATGCAAGTTCGGCAAACAAGCGAGTCGTGTCCGGGTGAGAGCTGTTTGCCTTGCCGATCACCGGATTGCCGGCCGCAATTGCGGCCGCGAAGTCACCGCCGGAAACGGACCCGAAGGCGAAAGGAAAGTTGTTCGGTCCGAAAACGCAAACGGGACCGAGTGATTGGTAGCAAGAACGAATTCCTGCGGTCGTGTCGATCGTTGCGAGTGCCCAGTCGCCTCCACGACAAGACTTGGCGGCGGCACGCAGTTGGTTGCTCGTTCTTGGTAGCTCCACATCGGCAAGTCGGGGTGCTTTCGCCAATCCGGTTTCGGCGTGAGCCGTATCCGAAAGCTGTTCCTTCGCCGCGTCAATTTTGTCGGCATACAGCTCAAGGAACTTTGCGATCTCCTCCGCCGGAAGTGAGCGCATTTCACGGAACGCCGATGCTGCCGCATCGAGAGCTGCTTCACAATCCGCCCATTCGCTGATCGGAAACACCGCGGGCAGCTTCTCGTTGGTGTTCGGATTCGTTGCTTGAAAAGTCCCCGAGTGATTTGAGCTCTGCCACCGTCCGGCGATCAGTACTTCGGCTGTCATTGATGAATCTCTGTGGGAATGGGTTGGTGGTGAATGTTGCGTGATGGGCCGAAGGCTTCTTCAGTTTTGCACAATCTTGTTGCTCAATGTCCCGATACCGGCGATCGAGATATGAACCCAATCGCCTTGCTCGAGCGTGAAGTCGCTGGTCGGTACGATGCCGGTGCCGGTCATCAAGAAAGCACCGGCGGGAAACGAGTTGTCTCGGCCCAGCCACTGAACGAGGTCCTCGAAAGTTCTGGCCATTTGATCGGCACCGGTTTGTTGATCAAAGACAATCTCTCCGCCTCGATCAATTCGCAGTGAGACCTTTATTTCGCTCGGCGGAGGCAACTCTCGATAGAGTGTTACCCATGGTCCCAGCCCCGCGCACTGGTCGTAACACTTTGCCTGAGGAAGGTAGAGGGGATTCTCGCCTTCGATGTCTCGCGAACTCATGTCGTTGCCAACGGTCAGGCCCACGATGCGGAGGTCTCGCGATAGCACGAGCGCGATTTCAGGTTCGGGAACGTTCCATGAGGCATCGGCGCGAATCCGGAGCGGTTGCCGATGTCCGGAAACACGATGAGGCGTTGCCTTAAAAAAAATCTCGGGACGTTCGGCGTTGTAAACTTGGTCGTAGCAAGATGCCGCGGCTTCCGACTCCTCCATCCGAGCCGTTTGACTGCGACGATAGGTGACACCGGCCGCCCAGACTTCTTGTTGATCGATCGGAGGCAACCAATCAACTTCTTCGGAAATCGCGACCGGCTGCTCTGTCTTGAGAGCTGAATCGAGAAGCGTTTCTGTTATTCCAATTGGGTCCTCAGCCGAGAGAAGATCGGCTAACGTTCTGACCGAGTCACTGAGCGTCAGCGGAACGAGATCATGATCGCGAACCACGGCAACTCGATCCGATCCGTTCGCATCGATAAATTTTGCTAACTTCATGGATGCACCGAATACGAATTGATGTGCGAGTTTGAAATCGACCCCAGGCCGGAGACCGTTGTGCCGGAATTGAAGAACGCTAATCCGTCGCACGATTCGCAACGACTGCGATGGATCCTCGGCCTACTTTGTGCAATGTGCTTGACTGCCTACGGCTGCTTCGGCCGTTCTTCAGACTCTGAGCAACAAGACGGTACCACGTCTGGATCATCGGGTGAATCCGAGGCGATGTTAGTACAGGTGAAGACTGCTCTCGCATCCGCTGAGAACCTGGAAGCAGAAGCAGCGGTCGAGCAGTGGACGAAGATTCGTTCCGAACGTCCTGATGATCCTTCCGTCGCGCTCAACCTGGCGCTTTCGGCCGTGTTACGCGTGGACGAATTGACCGCAACGGCGACCGACTCAGTCAAGTCTGCGGAGGAGCGAAAGGCGGCGCGGCAAAAGGTAAACGCCGCGCTTTCCAAAGCTCGTTCCGCGATCGCCGACTATGAGACCAATTCGGGTGATGAAATCACATCGATCTGGATGGCGAGTCGTCTAGGTGCTCACGAAGCGACATTGTTGGGGAAGAGTATCGGCAAGTCGTTGCGTAACGATCTCTTCGACGAACTCGCGTCGGTCGTTGCAAAACCAATTGCCGAGGAACCGAAGGCGGTAATGCTGGGCGGACCGATTGTCGAGTTGCTTGAGAAAATGACTGATCCGGTCGACGGCTTACCGGAGAGACTTCGATCCAAGGCCGCGGCGACTTTGATTCGACTGAGCGATGCGCATCCTGAGAATCTGTTTCTCGCAGCGAAAGCGTTGTCGTTGGCAATCGAGAATCGGTCGCCTCGTACATCCGAGCTTGTGGGTCGGAACTGGCGACTTGCGAAAGCGGTTGAGCCGACACTTGCGGCCTACACACGGCCCATCGGCGTCACACCGGAAGAGTTGACGCAACGGATTACATCAGCGGTCGACAACGACGACTGGTCGAAGGCACAACAGTCATTCATTCTTTGGTCGAACATCTTGAATCCGCTCGAGATTGTGCGTGCGGATCGTCGTAAGGCTTCGCCGCATCCACTTGATCGTTTGAACTTTGAAACGGTGCGGCAACTGAGTGCCTCGCTGGCAAAAGAGAACCCGATTCGAGCCAGCGCGGAAGGACTGCCAGCCTTTGACGACTTGCCAACAGAAGTTTCCGCAAAGCTGCTGTTAGCGTTGGATGCCGATCTCGATCTACAAATGGACTTGATCACCGTAGGTGAAGAGAACGAAGTCCAATTCCTTCAGCGAGATCAACAAGGCAATTGGAGAAGCCAAGCAACGTTGCCATTCGATGACCCGGTTGAGGGGCTTGTCGCAGCGGATCTGTTCATGGTCGACAGCAGTGATTCTGATCGAATCAAGGCGACATCAAGATCGGACGACCCATCCAAAAATTTTGCCGCGAAGGCCCGACACAATTCGTTGCCTAGCGTGATGGTCTATGGATCATTCGGCGTTCGTTTGCTTCAGGTGGATACAGAAAATCGTCAGGGTGACGGCGTCTTGAGTGTCGTTTCAGGTGAGACGGGCCTTGAAGATGTAACGAATGCCACTTGTGTCACAGTCGGAGATTTGGAAGGCGATGGAGATCTTGATCTCGTCGTGGCAACTCAGGAGCGACCGCTTCGGATTTTTGTGAACAGAGGCAATCGCACATTTTTTGAGGCAGACGTCGGAACCGTCAGCGTCGATGAAGGTGATGCCGTCGAAGCGTTGGTGATCGCGGATTTAGATCGGGATATCGACCTGGACGTCATCACGTTGCATCGATCCGGGAAGATCGGGCAACTGGAGAATCTTCTCCATTTGCAGTTCCATCTACGGTATATCGAAGAAATCCCCGCATTACCGGTGTCTTCCGACGACGAGTCGTTGATGTTGGCCGTCGAAGACGTCGATTCCAACGTTGGGTGGGACATCCTCGCCGCTTGCGAGAAGCAGTCGTTGATTGCCTTTGCGAATTCGTCGGATATCGGGGTCTGGGCAATCGACCGTGTTGAAACGGGGCGCGGTTTCGGAACGCGTCCTGTCCTCGCGGATTTGGACAACGATAGCTTTTTCGAATGGGTCGGGTCTGGCTTTGCGGCCAGAGTGGGACCGTGGGGAATTAGCGTTATCGAGAGCGAACTCGGGATTCAGGAAGCCTCATCCGAATTGCAAGCGATCGACCTTGGTGACGATGGTGCATTGGACTTGGTCGCAGTCGAGGGTTCAACGGTTACGACCAAAATCAATCCGGACCGAAACGAAGCTCATCAAATGACGGTCCGTTTCAAGGGGATCGCGGACAACGCAGCTGCGAGTGGCCGCGTCAATCATTACGCGATCGGATCGGTCTTGGAGCTGCGGTTTGGCCCGCACTTTCGAACCCGAATCGTAAGAAAGCCCTCGACGCACTTCGGGCTGGGAGGCTTTGCAAAAGTCGACTCGATACGCGTGATCATGCCGAATGGATTGACACAATCGGTTCGCGAGCCGCCGGTCGATTCCCTGGTCGAGGAAGAGCAGACGCTGAAGGGATCCTGTCCGTATCTCTATGCGTGGAACGGTGACAAGTTTGAGTTTGTTACGGACTGCCTTTGGGCCGCACCACTCGGGTTGCAGGTTGCCGCAGGTGTTGTTCAGAAAGACCGCCCCTGGGAGTATTTGAAGATCGACGGACGATTCGTTCGCCCGAATGCGGACGGACTCTACGAACTGCGAATGACGGAAGAACTGTGGGAAGTGGCCTACGTTGATCATGTCGAGCTACTCGCGGTCGATCATCCCGCTGATGTCGAAGTCTTCACGAACGAGAAGGTCGGCCCACCGGCGATCGCTCAGCCGACCATTTTTGCTTTCGACGATGAAACGAAGATTCAGCCCACACAATCGTTTGATCGAAAGGGACGAGAGATCACAAAGCTGCTTCGCCCGGATGATGAGAACTACGTCAAAGGGTTTGATCGCCGCTTAAGGCAAGGCCTCTGTGAACCACACTGGATCGATGTCGACTTTGGAGAGAAAGCGACCAGCAAACTCGCCGCAACTCAAGGAGAGAATTCATCGAACGATGCTCGAGTCTACTTGGTACTGCGTGGTTGGATCCTGCCGACCGATACCTCGCTCAACATCCAGATTGATCAGAATCCCGAACTGCCACCGATTGAGTTCCCCTCGGTTTGGGTCCCTGATGCATCGGAAGATGAGGGTTGGAAGCGTGTGATCGAGTACATGGGTTTCCCGGGCGGAAAAACGAAGACGATCGTTGTCGACGTCACGGAACAGATTCTTGCGGAAGACCCGAGACTACGTGTTCGGACGAGCGCTCAGATCTATTGGGACAGTGCCTCCTTGGTCGTCCAGTCCGACGTTCCAACGGTCGTCAGCCAGGTATCACCGCTCGTCGATGCGAGTGTCGGATTTCATGGATTTTCGAACAAGATAAAGGAATCCGTTCATTCACCTGAAACCTATGAGTACGACGCGGCGGATTCGCTTCCCAAGTGGCCTCCATTACGTGGCAGGCTGACTTCCGAAGGTGAATGTACGGAGTTGCTCTCGGCTTGGGATGACTCAATGGTTGTGATCAGTGGTGGAGACGAAATTCGGATGCGATTTCGCCCTCCCGAAAATGCTCCGCCCGAGGGTTGGCGTCGCGACTTCGTTTTGCACTGCGTTGGCTGGGACAAGGACGCCGACTTGAATACGTTGACGGGCCAATCGATCGGCCCCTTGCCGATCAAGGACATGAGCGATTACCCGCCAAACGCAGCGTCACAACCACGATTTGATTCCGTCCGCGATCTAAACGAGTCAGATCGCAGGAGACGCCAGTCGTTCCGCGCATTTTGGCGAGGTGACGGCGGGCGGGCCTACAAGCCCTTTCTTGCACCCATCGCTCAGAACTAAGCTTGCGTCATACGTATCGATTGGCTCGAAAACAGGAAGCTTTTCGTTTCTTACTTATCAAGCCAAGTCGACCAGGTTCCGAATTGATCGGTTCCGGCAAGATACAGTTTGTTATTGAACCAGGCGGCAGCCTTGACTCCGCTCGGCCCACCGCTTGTCGGAAAGAAGGGACGGCCTTCACCGGATTCCCAAATTTGAACGATGCCATCATCACTTAAACTGGCGAGCAACTTTCCGTCCGGGGAGAACTCAGCCCAGACAACAGGTGAACGATGGGAAAGCGTTGCAACTTGCTTTCCGTCGCGATCCCACAGCCTCACAGTCGCATCCGCACCGAAAGAGGCGTAGCGTTTTCCGTCAGAACGCACGACGACGTCCGAAACCTTTCCGCTATCGTGCGATTGTCGAATGATTCGTCTCGGCGGGGACTCGCTGAGGTCCCAAAAGTGGACCCCGCCGTTCCAAGTTCCAACGACCAGACGATCATCATCAATCCGCGTACACTCGATAACGGATCGGTGATCCAATTTGTAGAGTGCGTCCGACTGAAAGAGCGAGACATCTTCCTCGGATGGGCGAACGTCCCAAACGCGAACACCGCCGTCCCAACATCCTGTGATCACCAAGCCTGGCTTCCATTGCGCGAACGTGGTCGTCCAGTTTGGATGCGTCAACCGATAAACCATTCGTGGTTCGATCAATCCGACCGGATAATTGACTGCGTAACAAGCCAGCTCCTTCGTGTATCCACCAGTGAGAACGTAACGTCCGTCTTGAGATAGCTGTAGCCGGCTCGCGGACGATCGAAACGGACCCGCAACTCGATTCTCATTCTCATTCCACACGGACCACTCGTAGGCGCGGTCGAGCACCTTGGCTGTTAAGAGTCTCCCCGCTTCACCCGACGCATTGAACAGGGCGACGTCCTTGAGCTGATCGTCACTCATCCACCAATCATCAAATCGGCGTTCATCGTCAACCTGCACCCGTTGAATCCGCAACCGACCGGCTTCATCGTCCGAGTACCCAACGACCAGAAGACTGTTTTGAAAATTCGCAAACTCGAGGTTTTGATGTTGAGTTGATTCCCAACGTTTCCGAACCATCCACTCAGGCTTTTTCCAAGTGTCGATCGACGTCGTTCCATCTTCGACGCGTGTGACGCGAAGCACTCGGTCGATTGCGGAGTTCTGCACGCCTGTGTCCGACTTCCTCGCCGTGACGAAGTTCGCTGCTAAAGCATCGGGGCCGCAGTCAATGACGCCTGAGCCGGGCTGCTGGGTCTCCGTCATCCAGATCTGCATCTCTGTTGAACCGCCGACGACAAGCCTCTTCCCATCGCGATCGTAATTCAACCAATCGACGGCGTGCTCATGAGCGAGCGTTCGTCCTTGTCGATGCCCCTCCGGGACGGAGAAGAAGTGAGTCGTGCGATCGGCGGTTAGTATGGCAAGCTGTTGGGAATCCGGTCGGAACTCCGCATCCAAGATCGCCGTTCCGAGCGGCAAACCTTCCAAACGCACTTGCAATTGCCGCGCGTCGGAATCCAGCTCGACGAGTGTCAGGTGACCGTCCTCGTCACCGACGGCAACCATGGAACCGGCGGGATCCCATCGAACGATGTTGTTCCGCCAGTCGTAAAGTTGCGTTGGCTCCGGCGTGAAGGGTTCGAAGGTCTCCGCGTCCACAATGAGGAGCTGTTCGGTTGAGAGTGCGATGGCGATATATCGCTCATTTGAGTCGATGGCCGATTCGTAGACCCAATCAATCCCTCCGTCGGGCTTGGTGAAAGTTCTTCGCGCGACCTCCTCGCCGGTATCGTTCTGCCAAGCTTGGAGCACTCCATCCCAGCCACACGTGTAGATGCGTGTTCCGTCCTCGCTAAAATGCATCCAAGTGACCTGACGATCAAAATGTATCGGCTCCGAGGATGAAGCCTCCGATGCGAGGTCTTCGAGATACAGCTCTTGGTCTTCATTGGTCCGGTCGCCGCGAAGAATGGCCAGCCGGCGTCGATCGGGACTGAATCGAACTCTCCGAATAGGCTTCTTACCGCGAAAGCTGTGGATGTGCGCGGACGGGCGGTCACGATCCGCAACGTGGATCACGGTCGGATCTTTGGCATCAATGATCGCAATCAGTTGGTCGCCACTCGAGTTGGACCGCGACCACGCGTAGACTCGCGAGGGAAAGCGTTCCGAGTTCGCCTTCTTGAACGTCAATTGGTCGAGCCAATCAAGCCGATCGCGCTGTATTCGCTGTTCCTCGACGAAGGGCGTGGCTGCGACGACTTCTTGAAACGATCCCACCGCTTCCTTGACCTCACCACGGCTCAGTGCGCTCACTCCGCGCCGATCAAGGAGGCTGGCAAACTGCTCGCGAATGCGAAGGTTGTCGTTCGCAAAGCGGTTCGTTACGAATGCGAGCGTCGCGAGAACCAGGATGACGGACAGACCGGTGAGCAGCGCAAGCGTGGTCGCGCGATTTGGATTCTGTCCGACCCAGCGCCATGCTCTTCCAATTCGACCGATCCGCGTCGCACGAATCGGTCGACGTTGCAGCACGTTTGTAAGGTCTTCCAGCAGCAGTCGTGATGTCGCGTAGCGATCAGAGGCATTGGGTTCGATCGCTTTGAGCAACACCGTCTCGAGATCACGAAGCATCGGTTTCGGCAATCCCGCGAGAGTGCTGCCTTGCGAGAGGCTCTTGGACTCCAGGCCCAACGCACGGCGTCTGGGATCCAAAACTGCTCGAACGGTTGCTCCCGGCGAGTCGGTTTCGATGACCGGCTGTCCCGTAATCAGTTCCGCGAGCGTGACGCCGAGTGAATAAATGTCGGTCCGATGATCGACGGGCGTTGAGGAACTCCGGGACGCATCGAACTCGTTCGGTGGACCGTCTTCGCCATCGGAATTTGATGACCGTGCGACTTGAGCGGGCTTCAACTGTTCCGGACTCATGTATCGCAGTGACCCGAGCATGTCCGCGGTTTGCGTCAGTTCGCCGCCGCGGATGCGAGCAAGTCCAAAATCGATGATCCACGGCGTGCCGCTGCGATCGACCAAGAGGTTCGCCGGTTTGATATCACGGTGAATGATGGCGAGGTCGTGCGCGTAAGCCAGTGACCGTGCTACACGAATGCCAAGCTCGATGACCCACTTGATCCTGTCGATCCCGTGCCGCGGAGCGTAGCCATCTGCTTCGGCCGCAGAGATCGACATCCACTGTTGCAAGTCCACGCCATCGATCCACTGCATGACGTAGTAAGGACGCCGACCGATTCGCCCCACCGCGTGGATCGGCACGACGCCGTCACAGTCCAATGAAGCGATGGCTTCCACTTCGATTTCAAAGCGGCGTTGTGCACGCGAGTCCTGCGTAAGCGTTTCGCTGAGCAGTTTGATTGCTACGGGACGATCAAGCCCGATCTGCGTCGCTTCGTAAACAACGCCCATGCCGCCACGGCCGATCTGACGATGGATCTCGAAACCTTCAATTTCAGGAACCGAATCGGAATCTAAAGTTCGTTTCGTTTGTTGAGTTGACGCAGTGCCGGTTTCGGCGACTCGTCGAAGCCAGTCGGCGGCTTGATGCAGCGAGTCCCCTGAGTCGATTGTGGCGTCTCGTGATTCCGCTCCGCCAAGCCAAGCGTCCAGCCGTTCTGCACGCCGAAGCTCATCTTCGGAATAGCTCTCCGCAGAGGCTTTTGCCGCCGGGTGCTCATCAAGGGAAGCGTGCCCGTGTCCGTCAGAAGAACCAGTTGTCACAGTGTCTCATCATCTCCGAATGTCACGGCGATTCGCTTGAGTGCTCGGTATTGAAGGACCTTGGCGTGGTCGCGCGAGATTCCCATCGTCTCGGCAATCTCCGCAAGATTGAGGTGTTCGAAAAAGCGAAGCACCAAAACCTCGCGGTCCCTTGGCGCGAGGTGTTGAAGTTTTTCTTGCAAGAATTCCGCTCGTTCGGTCTTCCGCGCATCTTCACTGGGAGATGGCGTCTTGGCAACGAAGTTTTTCGCATAATCTAAGGACGTGGATTCTGAGTATTGACGCCGTTGTTCTTCGCGATTGACTCCGCGAACTTCCGTGTGCAGGTGTTTGCGTTCGTTGTCGATTAACCGATCGATGACGATCCCGCGTAGCCAGACGTAGACGGAGACTCTTCGGTGTTCGCAATACTCATCCCAACGCTTTGTAGCATTCAGCAAGGCATCCTGGAGAATGTCTTCCGGGTCGACACGACTGCGGACGCTGGCATGCATGCGGAGCTGGATCAGTCGAAGCAAACGTTCGGAGTGCTCGCCGATTTCTTTCGGCAAATTGAAAGCGGAGGCACCGTCAGTCATTCGATGCAGACCTGAGGTTCCGTTGAAAGAAGTCAAGCATCGCCGGATAGGTTCGCGAGCGAAGCGAACCCTCTGCAGCTTTTAGCGGACGGAACGCGTGTCCTGAAAGATAGTGTCCGGCCAGCGGGGAGATCCAAGCCTCCGTTTTCAAACCCGCCTCCAGCCTTGTTTCGACAATGTTTCGTGACATCTCACCGGAATTCCAGGTTTCGTCCTGATCGCCGCCGACCAACATCACGGCTGACCGGATTTCTTCGACCCGAATCCGAGCGTCTGGAACTCGTTCGGCATATTTAATCCTACCTGCATCGTGAGGCTCACGAATCGTCGTCGGTTCACCTGCTCGCAGTTTATCGATCGCAGTTTGCATCCCTTCGTACGGAACAAAGGGCAGCGGTTTACCATTCAACGAGAAACAACTTCGAGGTCCCGAATGGCTATCGCCCCATCCTTCCCAAACAACGTCGCTGGGCACGATCGCACAAACTGCCGAGATCCAATCAAAGTGTGAGCCAGCCAGTAGAGCGAATTCCGCTCCCTTCGAAACTCCGATGATCCCGATGCGATCTGCGTCCAAGTCAACACGAGCTTCGATGGCATCCCTCACGGCTTCGAGGCGATCCACTGGAATATTGATAAATGCGGTGGGTAGCCGATCGAACTGGGGTTTTGCGTCGTTGTAAGCCGGCGAGTAGTACGGCACACCGACCGCCGCGAATCCGCGAGATGCGAGTCCGGGCGCGGAAGCTCGTGCGCTCCAGTCCCCGCCTTCGGAACCACCCAGCAAGATGATCACCGGTAGCTTTTCATCCCCCTTGCCACGTAGCACAAATGCCCCCTGCAGTTCTTCATCTTTGGATAACGCAGACTCCTCCAAGTCCCCGACTTGCCGAAAGATCTCGGTTGTCGCGGAGGCAATCTCTGTAGCGACCCCAGATGGTTCTCCAGAAACCTCGTGAGCGCTCCACTGCACAATATCTTTTTCGGGCTTTGGCGATGCTTCTTCCGAAGTCGGCTTCATCGACCAAAGTAGTCCTAGCGGTTCGAT
>JBCCOI010000214.1:0-11231 GCA_039025515.1 Planctomycetota bacterium | reverse complement strand
CGCACGCGTGCACCACTCGTCGAGAAACCTTCCCGCCCAAAACGAACTGCGGTAAGTCCAGAAGCGTTGGAAGTCCTCTCGCATCAGATACGCACGAACGCTTCGAAGATTGTATTGAAGTAACTCCTTGAGCTTCACCGTTTGCTTGTCTGTCAAGTTCTCCGGGCGTTTTAGTAGGGACCAGCGGGCGTTCTTCAAAATGGGTTCGTAGCCGTCCGCCTTCATCTGTCGCGCCTCGCCAGAACGTACGGCGTTGAGTTTGTCGTTGAACTTCTTCATCACGTGGAACCGATCCAGGACCCGAATCGCATGACCCGCTTCCTCCATCGCAACCTTGAGGTAGCTGCTCCGGTTTGCAACTCCAAAGAACAAATCAGGTTGCTTTCGAGCTGGCTGTCGGAATCGATTCTTTTTTTCGGCCGCCCCCGGGGCGACGAATCCGACCGGCAGCTGGGTCGGCCAGGAATTGCTCGATTTCGAGAATCCCACGATCGATGGTGCTTCGAGAGATACCAAACAGCTTGGCAATGTAGATGATGCCACCGTGGCTGAGCCTCGAGGGCGGCGAAGCGACATTGATCCTTCTCGACAAAGTGGCAAAGTATGCCTTGCTTCGGCGTTCGGCCGCCTCATCGAGCTGGTTTTGAAACTTAAATGCCATCCGTGACACCCTCGAAAGAACAAATGAACTGGTAAGGTAGCGTGGCAGCATACCAACTCGCTCTAATCTCGTCACTTGATGTTCACGCGATGCTTAATGAGCACCTCGGACAAATGCGAAGCCCGATCACGACACACATTTTGAACACGGCTTTGGGACGGCCCGCGTCCGGCGTGACGGTCCGCTTGTCACGATTTCGAGAGGGCAAGTTCCACGAGATTGGCCGTGGCGTCACCGATGGTGATGGACGGGTGATGACGGGATTGATTGACGATTCAGAGTACTCTGCCGGCGAGTACCAACTGCGGTTCGAAACGGCCGACTATTTCGCCGCGCAAGGCATCGACGCATTTTATCCGCGAATCACCATTGAGTTTTTGGTCGCGCCGGATGAGGAGCACTACCATGTTCCGCTGCTGCTGACGCCGTTTGGTTACACCACCTACCGTGGAAGTTGAGTTTGGAAGCTGCAGATGGTTTTTGATCCGCATCAACATTGGCAGAAGGTCAACCATTTGCTGCGGCAAGGAAAACCGTTCGTCGTCGTCACGCTGGTCGATGTCCGCGGTAGCGCGCCGCAAGTGGTGGGTGCCAAAGCCGTCGTCACTTTGGACGGGGTTGTCCAGGGAACCGTCGGTGGCGGCAAAGTCGAAGCGAGAGCGATCAAACACGCCAAGCAAATTCTTTCGGCCGACGACGGACGTCGCTGCGAATTCGTGACTTGGAATTTGCAGACCGAAATCGGCATGACCTGCGGCGGCGAAGTAAAGTTCTACTTCGAAGCGATCCATAGTAATGAGTGGCGGATCGCGTTATTCGGTGCCGGACATGTCGCCCAAGCCCTCGTGCCTCTGCTGCTAACCGTCAACTGTCAGCTGACTTGGCTGGACCAAAGAGAAGCATGGCTATCGCGATTACCCGACCATCCCCAACTGACCAAAGTCTGCAGCCCGGATCTGCCCAATGAAGTCAAGCGATTGGATCCGAACAGCTTTTTTGTGCTCATGACCCAGGGTCACTCGACCGACCTGCCGATACTCGCTGAGATCCTAAAGCGTTCATCGCCACCCTACGTAGGCGTTCTCGGAAGTCTTCAAAAAGCCAAGATCCTTCGACGCGATTTGAAAGAAATGGACATAAGCGACAAAAAGATCGAATCGTTCTTTTGCCCAATGGGTCTACCGATCGGCAACAACACACCCGCCGAAATCGCCATCAGTCTCATGTCCCAGTTCATTCAAGAGCGTGACCGACTCGGGTTGGTGCAACAAAAGACAGAGTCGTTTTGAGCGATGCCGAGCGACGATCGCACGCCTCGACTGATGCCGCGATGCTAAGCTAAGAAACGTGGGATCAATCACTGTCGCTTTTTCAAAGTAGTGTTCGCATGACGTCACGAACCTCGATCGTAACCCTCTCAGTTTTGCTCACCATGTTCTGGGCGCCTGTGCTCACACGGACTTGTGCAAAGCATCCGAACAATTTGGATGGCTTAGAGGGCGAGTGGGTCTATACGGAAGACCGAACGGAGGGACGCCCCATCGAGCAGCAGGGGCCTCCCATGAGCGCAACATTCTCATTTCGCGTCGAACCCGATGCGGTCATCTTGGTTCAAGGGCACGGTTCCGGTCATCGTGATGTTCGCGTCGCGTTCGACGGTTCCGTGACCAAAGTACCCGGCAAACAAGAAGGTACGCTTGCGCTCTATAGTGGCTCCTCGGCGGACGGAGAATTTGCATATCAAACCGAGTTCGTACGATCTCCAGGCAAGCCGCCCGAAGGCCGCATCCGAAAAGAGTTTAAGCGGACGAAGGAAGGCCTTTTGGTTCGCGTCCAAATCGGCTTACCTGTCAAGTACGAATCGGTCGCGGTGTATCGCCTTCGCGAAGACATCGCGATGCCATCACCAACCGAGGCGACCATCGACGATTTGGACTGGCTAGCGGGCAATTGGGGCGGATTCAAAGGTACTTCGGGAACAACGTCGGTCGAAGAACGCTGGAGTCCACCGCGCGGCGGCGCGATGCTATGCACTGCTCGCACGGTTTCTCGGAACAAAATGACGTTCTTCGAGTTTCTGCGAGTCGTCGAACGGGATGGTGGCTTGGTTTACGTCGCTCAACCGCTCGGTCGTCCGCCTACCGAGTTCATCGCTACGGAGATTTCGCCAAAGCACGTCGTATTCGACAACCCGCGTCACGACTATCCCCAACGGATTACCTACCGGATCTCGGACGAAGACTCGCTGAGTGTTTCGATCGGATTCATCAACGGAGGCTCCCCACGCCCGACTGTATTTCATCCGGAGACTCGGTAGTTAGGCGTGCAGGCGTGCGATTCCCCGCAACCAATCGCTTGCTCGCGCACCTGAAATGAAACGGTGAAAGTTTTGGCCGGGTGATGCTTTGCAGGAAACCTTCGCGATGGCTTACACTTGAGCGTGTCCTACAACGAATTCAATCGGAGAAATCCATGAGACGTCTTCTGCTCGGAATCGGATTTGCATTCGCGGTTGTGCTGTGTTCTTCGCAGTCCGCACAAGCCCAGTATGTGTCCTACTCGTATTCGGTGAGGTACGCACCCGTACCACCCGTTGTTCCCGTCGTCGTTGCTCCACCTCCAGTTGTCGTGAGCCACTACCCGATCGTCCCTCGGCCCATCGCAGTCGTCCGCCCCGCGCCGGTGCTCACGCCGGTTCGCTCCGTCGGCCGTCCAGTTGTTCGCGCCGCGACCTATCCGTTCCGGCCGCGGGTTTTTTACCGCTATGGCTATTGATCGACGACAACTGCCGTAGACATCACTGTTCGATTGAACAAGCCGCGGTTTGTCTCAAGCGGTGGCGCTTTCTCCACGGGGGTTAGGAATGGTCGATCAATGATTGTCGCCGATCGGCTCCGTCCGATCGATTTTGGCACGGTTCCATCGGGCGGAGCCTTAGTTGTCTACGGAGCCGACGGGCGACTTTCAAAAACTCGCCGGGTATTGATGGGCCGTTTACTAGTTGATCTCGCGTACAATTGGTTGTCACACAACAAGCTGTGTACAACGATCGGTTGTTGATTGCTCTCCCTTCCTCGTCCAAGGATCGTGCAATGTTACGAAGACCCTTCTTGTTTGCATTTGTCACCGTCTGCATCGGCGGCCTTGCTTTTGCTAAGACGCCGTCGCTTCAGCCCGGTCCCGTTCAATTGGCCTCCATCGGTCCGATGACGTTCGCAACAAACGGGATTCTACTGGTGGGCGATCCAAAGACAGCAACGCTCTACGCGCTGGACACCGAAGACACACCGGGGACCGCATCAGACATCGGGAATGGAGAGTCGCTGGAGATTGCGGATCTCGCCAAGGCAATAGGCACGACATTGAACGAGTCGGATGCGATTGCCATCGGCGAACTGGCTGCAAACCCCGAAACGGGTAATGTTTTTCTAAGTGTCACCGCGAGTGGGGCGACTCGGATCGTCAAGATCACGCGGGACAAAACGATCAGTGAGCTTAACCTCGATAAGATCCCACACGCGTCAAAGTCACTTCCAAATCCGCCCGAGGACAAAGCGCAAGGCCGTCGCCGACGCAACCCTCGGCAAAAGTCAATCACGGACCTCGCCTTCTTTGATGGCAAGGTGATGGTGACGGGGCTTTCTGCCGGCGACGCTCCTTCTCGAGTGCTGGAATTTGAATTCCCGTTCACCGATGCGGGGATTGCGACCAGCGTCGAGATCTTCCACGCCGCTCACGGACGTGTCGAGACACCGGCGATCGAAACGTTCTTGCCGATGATGATAGACGGCGAGCCGAGCGTGCTTGCCGGCTTTACCTGCACTCCGCTGGTGCGTTTTCCAATTGACGAATTGAGCGGGGGAAGCAAAGTTCGCGGAACGACCGTTGCCGAACTTGGAAATCGTAATCGCCCACTGGACATGGTCGTTTATGAGAAGGACGGCAAGACCTCCATTTTGATGAGTAATTCTTCCCGCGGCATGATGAAGATCAGCACCGAAGGAATCGGTCAGCGCGAGACCCTGACGGAAAAGGTTTCCGGTGGTGGCACGGCGGGTCAGCCGTTTGAAACGATCGAGTCGTTGGCAAGCGTCGTGCAAATGGACAAAATCGATGATGCTCATGCGATCGCGATCCTCGAACAGCGAGGCACACTCACGCTGAAGACGATCGCTCTGCCGTAACGAGTCGATTGAGAATCAAGCACCGAGTTCCGAAGAACCGGTGCGGGAAATAAGAGAGAAGACAACGCAATCTTTTGGAAAGACTGGAAGGCCATCGTTCATGACGAAGAAACACATCAGCTTGCAGCATAGTGAAAGCGTGATTGTGCAGGCGGCCGCCCAGATCTACGCGGCCTACATCGCGTGCGGCCGGGTTCCCGAGGGCGAAGAGACTCAGTGGATGAAGCGATCGATTCGAGAGGCCGTGATGATCGGCCAGGCGACGGATGACGCGATCATCAGCGACGATGAAATTGATGCGAGCGACGGACAAGACGCGGGCGCGATCGCCGTCGGCCGCATTCGAAATTCAAAACACGGAGAGTGACGAAGAGCGGAGTTCATCTTCCGGTAGCAAAGATCAGCCCGAAGAGGCATTCCAGCCGGCGAAACGCTCAGTTATGCTACTGATTCGCTTTTCGTAAAAAAGCAAACGGGCAGTGGCTCAGCTTGGTAGAGCGTCGCGTTCGGGACGCGAAGGTCGGAGGTTCAAATCCTCTCTGCCCGACTTGGAAACCCAACAGCTCGTCGCAATCCAACGCGACGAGCTGTTTGTCGTTTGAGCGCAGCGCTTTACGCAATATCCGCCTGACTTCCTCTGCGTTGTAGAACTCGAGAACGATTTCGTGTCAAGCGAGACCGAATGCAATAGATGCCGCGTCCCAGTCTTGCCATCGCGCGACACAGGAGTTGCCGAACGCCTCCTCGTTCGACCGAGCCGAGTCCACAAACGTGAGCACATCGAACAGGGCATGCCTGTTCGTGACCGATGACGAACGATCTCGCCGCAGACCACCAGAGCATCAAAACTCGCATCGGTCCTGTCGACCGCGAGCAATTTAACGATTCGGCAACTCAGCGAACTTTGTCCAGCTTCAGCAGATAGGAACGGGGTGAAACTCGCCTCGGTCGGTTAACCCGTCACTCGCCGAGAATCCGGCGTCGGCCGGGTACAACTGCTAGCCGGTAAGAGCCAAGTCCGCCTGAAGAACTCGTCCAGTTCCCTTGGCTCCCACTGCCGTTGCTTGGTCAGATGCACAAGCGATTGCCTGTTTTCGAGTCCTGGAACCTTTTCTTCTGCTGGAACCTTTTCTTCTGTGCCTAGGGAACGATCAGATCGAAGTCCCGTGGGTTGCCATGGAGCTTGGTGATGACAATTTGCGGCAATACCTAGAGACGAACAGTCCAAAATCTCAACCGTGCCAAGTTCATCACACGCCTCCGGTAGAAATCTTCGCCTTTATGAGATCGCGCTGGCGAGCTTTCTCAACTGCGCTCGGGCCTCGGTTGACCACTGAGAATCCAAATCAAAAGCCAAATACCTGCTCCAGTTTTCGCGCGCGCTCTCAGCATTTCCAAGTCGCAATTCGTACGCAGCCAGATTGTAGTAGGCATCGGCGAAAGTCGGATATTGACTAATTATATCTCGCAGCAATTCAGATGCCTCGCTTGTGTTACTGCGTCTATGCAACGTGTCGGCGAGATTGAACATCACGTTTACATTCGAGGGCTCAAGCAGCAGTGCTAGGCGGTAGATCTGCTCTGCAGACTCAAGTTTTCCGATTGCCGCAAGTTGATTCGCTAGGTTGTAGTAACCACTTGCGCTATCAGGCGAAAGTACAATTTCTCTTCTGTAAATCTCGAGCGATTCTTCTACCGACCGCATTCGAGTCGACTCTCCGCCCGTTGACTCTGGGGTCACGTAGTCCGAAATGCGGATTGTCGCTGGTTCAAAACATTCTTCGTCAAAGTCAAGCTGATGCTGCCCCCCCTTCTCAACGATCACGCCACCGATCCGTGCGAGTAGACAGCCCCTCACGGCCTCAGCTGTCAACAGTACAGATAATGGATTAGTCCCTGGCGTAACTCTCGATTCGAGTTCCGCAGCAAATTCATGCAGGTGTCGGATGGGGATTTCATCTCCATCGAGGAAAGTAAGTGCGCGAAGCGCAATCATATCGTTTAGGTCGATAAATCCGTCAGGATCTGCACGGATGAGCGAAAGCCCGAACCAGAGCGTCAATAACTCTTCGGGAATAGCGACAAGCTCTGCGACTTCGTCGACGTGAATTCGCGTCCCGCGCGTTTTTCGCGGCTTGCGAAGCCCAAGAGCTTCAAGGAACTCCAATTCGGAAGTGATTCGTAGTCCAGCGGTGCTGCTTTCCCGCAGTCGCACCGCTTGATCGTATTTGTTTGAGTGAGACTCTCTATAGCGACCGTTCCAGCCGAGCATCCCAACGACCAGATAATCAGTCTGTCGCGAAACTACCGTTCGGTGAAGAGCGCCTCTCTTCACTACAAGATCAACTGCCTCGTCTCTCGTCATCGAGGCCAGTCTGCCAGTGAAGACAACCTTCTTACCAGAGAATCGAAGTTCTTCGACCAACTCAGCCTCCATTGCGTCTCGGCATCGGGAATTCGGAGTACGAGGCTACAATATTTCTTCCGCCGGTCAAGAGATTTGGCCGCTTAGCCGAGGTTTCTGTCTTCGCCGAGGTGGGGAGTGTTGGGCAATGGCGGAACAGTAGGAACGGTTACCGCCCTAGGTGAAATCCCGAATGACTCCTCGAAACTCTTCAGTTCGGCCTGATTCGCAAGAATCGAAATCGGGCCACGATCGCCGGTGTCGCTTTGGCCAAGTCCACGCAATACGAGCAAACTGCGGCTTTCCCCGATTGACAAGTATGCGAACTGCAAAACAGGGTGAAGAAAGTTCTCGATTTCCTGGGTATTGGTGACTAAACCGAGTTTGTCTGGCGGCAAACTTGCTGCTGTCGCTTTGTCGCGAAAGTCTTGCCAGCTGGTCTCGGCCTGAGAGCCGCACCCAGGCTTAAACGCGAATCGTACTTTGCCGCCATGTTGCAGAATTGAGTGTGCATGGTTTCTCAGGTCCGAGCCTGCTCCATTCGGAGACCAACGTGCATCGGTCACAGGGAAACTTTGGTGTCCTGACGCAAAGATCAGAAGAACAGGTGCGTCGCTGTATTTGCAGTGAATCGCCAGCCTCTCGAATTCCTTCAGAAGTTCCCACTGTGACCACGGACTTGCCCATGCTATCCGGCGGCCACGAAAGAATCGTGGCACCTGGCCGTCGGGCCAGAAAAGAACATCTAATATTCTCCTCCACGCGACTTCCCTAAGCGGGTGCGCACCAGGAGGTACAGCGTTTGCTTGGGCGTCGTCGCACGCACACCCGAAAAAGTAGAAGCAAAGTGCCCTCTTCCCATGGTTTATCCACTTTTTGACTTTATTTGGTGGCTCACGTTCTCCTCTCAGCATTTGCCCCCAATTGCCGCGATTGACACCCAGTTTGTCAGCAACCGCGGCATTAGTTGGAGGTTTAATGCCGCGTTTGGCAAGCCAATTGTTTGCCGAGGCAATCGACAAGCCGATCATGGCTACAGGATTCGCCGTGTACGTGATGTTTTCAGACCCCACTTTCGAGAATTCACGCACGCGGTGCTTTGTTTGCGTGAGATAGAGCGCTAGATCTATTGCCGAATCAAGAGGCACCGGGGCAACGGAGTGGGGATCGTCCTTGGGCGGCGGGGTGTTCAATGCTTCAGTGCTGCGACAGGGTGAGGGGCGAAGGATGCTATCATCCCTTCTCTTCTCTTCAACCCAAAATTCACGAATTTCGTGAATTTGCTAAAATAGCTAACTATTCCGGTGGATCGAAATTCAATTCGTCTACTACATCGCCGTATTCCCGAAGTTCTCGCTGCAACTTGCTAAGTGCGCCCCGAATAAGCCGGTTGGTCCCACTCAGTGACCTACCTAGCGAAGAAGACGTTGCTTCTAGAGTAAGGCCGTTGAAAAACCTCAGCCTGATCGCTTCCTTCTCGTCTCTGGATAACTTCTCAGAGAGTGCCTGGAATAGGAGTTGCTTTAGCTCTTTGGCAATTTGCTGGACAAGTGGGTTCTCTGCCGAACTACCCTCGTCCCTACCGCGCCCAATCTTCTCCAGTATTCTGCGCTCCCGAGACTTGCGCCGGACTAGGTCGATCGATCGATTCCTAACGCGAAAATATGCGAGCGGCGTTAGTTCACTTGCCGATTTGTCCGGCTGTTCAGTGCAGAGTGATGCGCATACTTCATCTACGACGTCAGAACCTTCCTCTTCGGTCAAGCCCCAGAGTGCCTTTGAATTCAAAAGAAAAGCACGAAGCTCGTCAAATGCGGATTTCTCTTCTGGGTCGTTCAAGGCTCATTCCACAGATCAATCGTGCTTCTGAATCCGTTTTCCAACAAATTCACGAATTTCGTGAAAAACCGCTCCCTTTGTTCGCCTTGATTGCGTGACCGCTTCCTATGCCTTCTGCTAAACTGTGAGATCAATCATGGCCAGCCTACCAAACGGAACCGAAACGCTGGAGGACCAGCTTGAGAGAGTGGCTCAAACTGGTGAGTGGACCGAGATCAAGCTGCCCAGCGGATCCAACGTGGTGGTCGCCCCAGGAGATGGACTCGATTCTCTTCAGAAGGTGCTTCGAGATCCAGATTTCTTCGCAGCATTGAGAAACGCGGTTGTGGATGTCGAAGAAGGTCGTGTTGAGGCGCACGACGACGATCTCTTCAAACCCGGCGTATGACCCGAAGCTTCCAACGATGTGCTCAAAGAGTCGAAAGCGGCTCTGATTTGGTGAATAGAGGCTCGCTCTCTTTTGCCACCATCACATAGAAACAGAGCAAACCAGGCCCCGAATGGCCTGCCACGCTGCCTTCAACGTAGACGATGAATACCTGATGCAGATTTGAATTCTCAACGTTGCTAATCAAGAAGCGAGCAGAAGGAATTTTCCTTGCGAGGTCGACGAACTGATCGTGAAGTACCGCATCAAACCCAGTCTCCAGCCGCCCTCCCCCACTTGGATTCTTGATTGCCTTTAACCAGAGTTTCCCGACAGACTGGAGTAGAAGCGGGTCGTACGCTGCCTTTGAAGGGTCACGAATTCTTCGTAGCATGGTGGCACACGATTTGCTGATCCAGGGCATGATCGATTCTCCGCGGGTGACGAGACCATCGTGTTTTATGTGGATGGCGAATGGGCCTAGTTATTTTTCCGACCTTTCTCCGAGATTTATTCAACTTTTATATCAGCCTGTGTTTTTGGCTGTGGAAAAGATGTTTGAATCACACAATAAGGGGATCATATCGAGGCAAGCGGCGGTGTATGGAAGCTTCACTCACTGAGTTTCTTTCGGGTTTCCGCGATCACGCGGGGAGCGATCGTGATGGTGGATTCATTCTGTCTTCGGTTGGTTTTCGGACGTGATTGTCAATAGCCCGTGATTTGAATCGGAGAATAGGCTGACATTCCGATCAGACTGGCAGTAGTGTGGCACCAATCTGTCCAGCACAGTGTGTAACTGAGCCGCTCCCATTTCCTGATACGCCCGTTGTGAGAGGATCAGATCTTCATCTGGCAAAGGTAGCCTGGCCAGATGAAGCGAATTCTTTGGGGGCCAGGTTGCCCAAAGCGCTGTGAGGTCGATGTTCGTTGTAGTCCTGTCTATCTTCTCGTTGGCATCTTCCAAAGACAAGAACCAATTCTCATTCAGGCATTCCGTTCGAACGCTTCCATTGAAGGACTCGATGAACGCGTTATCCGTGGGTTTTCCAGGACGACTGAAGTCCAAGGTCACTCCATGTTCGTAGGCCCATCGATCCATGGCCTTTGACGTGAATTCGGTACCGTTGTCGACTCGAATCGATTTTGGAAGAGCGCGATTTCTTTGCAGCTGCTCAAGAGTCGCGACAACATCGCGTGCTGGGAAACGCTAACGAACGACTATCGCGAGACTCTCACGAGCAAAGAGATCCACTATCGTCAAAAGTCGGATTCGACGCCCATCGAATAGCTCATCGTACATGAAATCCATCGCCCAACAGTCGTTGATGCAGGTCGCATCGGGCCGATCGACTCGAGTTCGACAAGCGACACGACGACGAGGTGTCCTCAGACGCAGACTCAACCGTTCCTCGCGATAGAGCCGGTAAACGCGCTTCGCATTCACTTTCCAACCTTCTCGCCGAAGCAGAATATGAAGCCTTCGATAGCCGTAGTGCACGCGAGTCGCAGCGAGCTCCTTCAATCGCATTCTTAGGGCTGCCTGTTCGTCTTTGACGGATTGGTAGCGACAAGTCGAAATCGCCAATCGAAGAACGCGACAAGCGCGACGTTGACTTGAGGTGTATCGGGTTGCGCGGGCGCCTCAGTGTCTTAGTTCTGGGTGAGCTGGTTGGGGTTTGACGTTGCTTCGAATTCGGCGGGTGTCACGTAGCCGAGTGATGAGTGAAGTCGCTCGAAGTTGTAGTAATTGGCGTAGGATCGAAGCTCTCTGAT
>JBCCOI010000213.1:0-11267 GCA_039025515.1 Planctomycetota bacterium | reverse complement strand
GTGGTGGAACGCGGAAATAACCTTGATTGTATCGGAAGACAAAATGGTAACCCGAAGCGTCAGCGAGGCGACAATTCACGCAATTCCCTCGCTGACGCGTCGGGTTACGAAGTAAAGGTCAACTACGAGTTCCACCACTAGTTCTCTCGTTGCTTATCAGGTGACCTTTCGATCTGCGCGTTCTCGATTATGTTCTGTTCTCATTGTTCTACGCCTGGCCACGCTTCCAAACCAATACGCTCAGTACGACCAACAATACGACTGTCAAAGCAACGTAATAGCCAAGCCCCGTCGAACCGGAACGCAACCGAGCCGCCCGTGCCGTGGATATGACCGACGAATCTACCAGTGCCACGACGATTCCATCCCGCATCACAAATCTGTCTGACATTTGTTCGTGACACGACACTCGCATGCCATCGGGCATCTCGAACCGGTCAAACTGAATCGTGTCGGGGAGGGGTTGCTCGAGAGGCGTCAAGGACTCCAGTGTCGCGGAATTGCCGGCTGAGACACCATCAGACCTCGCGACTTGGACGGAGAATCCGGAGAAGATCGTTTCATGCGGTTTTGAATAGTCAATCTGAACTGTGGTGGTCGCGGTCAACTTGCGTTGGCTATCGGGTGCCGTGAACGTCTTGGTCCACGTGCTTTTGCGACGGCGGAAGGAATCATCGAACTCAATTTCAACGTCACCCAGCAACGGATGAACGCAGGTTGCTTGTGTGAATTCGCTACCAATTTGTCGATTGGCATCTCTCACATGGATGTCGGAATCCCTCAAGAATTTGGAGAATCGCAGTGGCTCAACGGATGCTGTCACGAAGCCGAGATGAATATTGGAAATCCCTTGATCACCACAATCAAATACGGTCGGCCCTGCCGTAGGAAGAAACTCCACAATGGACGGTGCCTGACCCCCGTCTTCCCTGCTTGGAACTATCCGCTCCGTGCGAAATGCCTGTCCGATCTCAAGAGATACGTATTTCAGCATGTGCTTTTCGACACCGTCCTTCGTAAGAACAGTGTCGACACGCATGATTCGGCCGTCCTCTGAGAGCTCATAGGTCGTCCTGAAATCACCGAACTTGACGACCGTCTTGTGCCCATAAAACTGTTTTTCATAGGCCTCGGCCGCTGCAATCAGTCTTGGCTTCCAATCACTGGCCGATGCCGAATGTAACCCGAGCAATGTGGCCAGGAAGAGAAATGAACCCAAAAGGACCTTGCGATTGCCTACCGACTTCGAACTCAACATGGATTCCCCGCATAAGCGAGTTCATTGAAATCTAACTGTACAGCAGCATTTTCGTTGAGAGTGCCGCAAAATCGTAACCCGAACCGCAAGTTCTAAAGTTGCGCTAATTCGTTTAGGGGCAAAGCCCCGATTGTTTGCTTAGCCAAGTCTTCGGCCCGATTTGGTCGGTAAAGCGCAACTTCAAAACGCGTAAGCGAGGCATCTTACAGTTGTTTACCAATGTCATTCGATTCCTCGCTGACGCGTCGGGTTGTGATTGAGCTTACGCGTCGGGGTAAGTTCGGCTGTAACGTAGCGATGTCAAACTAATTTCGCATCGCTGCGATTTTTATCGCATCGTCGAGCCCTATGCGAAATCAAAATCTCGAGGTCTCAGAATGCGCCAGGAGGAGTTTCGCAGGCGATATACTCCAACTCGACGAACCCAGTCGGTCCTTGACACGGGTTGTTGTCGCCGTCGATTTGGGCTGCACAGCTCGGCGCGCCGGCTTGATCCATTGCCTTCTTCAAAGTTTCGACGCCGTCACCCTCGATCGTGATGTTCTTGCACCCTGCCGCCCCGCCGAGGCTGGCGCATGCTCCAGGTTCAGGTGCAATATCGCACAAGACTGCCTGGCCCCCGGCTCTACCCGAGTCAGAAGCAAAAATTGTTTGGATACCACCGAGCGGAAGCACACAAACAGAAAAAAGAATCAACGACTCGCAAAACCTTCTCATCGTTACACACTCCATAGAGAACACTGAAATTGGCTTCACACAGAACTCAACAAATCACTCTGGCGATCGACTGTCAACCAAATTCCGGCCAAATAGAATTTAAGATTTACCGCAGAAATCGCGGATCATTTGTACATGGTTGTCGCCTCGACTTTTCCCGTTTTCAGGCGGGTCGAGCAATCAGCATGTGTTGTGGTTAGTGGACCGTGTCGCTGATCACTGGCTACACGCGGTTAGACTAAGGGGTAGTTTTCCAAAGTTTGCGCGGCGTTGAGTATCGCCGTTGCTGGTTTTGGCTACGGCTTGGCGGCGGCGAGGATGGTGCGATCCAAGAGACTTTGACCGTCAGAGAATAACGGGCGTTTTGGTGGACTCAGTCCCCGGGCCTCAATCTGCTCAGCGAAACAGCTTCGTCCTTTCGACAGCCGCTTCGAGTTCATTGATGCGTTGCTGTTGAGCGGCAATGACATCGATCAACTTGTCGTCGGCCGAATCGTCCCTAAGCTGCTTAACATCCATCCAAAGTGATAATCGCGTCGCCGAAATCAGCCAATATCGATTTCACAGTTTGGACAGCTACCCGCAGGCCACCATCGCCGCGGTGAATACCAAGAAGCGAATGGGTCACCTTGCAAACGCGTTGTTATGCCGCAGGAGGGGGCATTTTCATGTGCTCGAATCCGCGTTGCGTTGCCAAGCGTCCGCGCCGGGTACGCACGATCAATTCGCTTCTCAAGAGAAACGGCTCAACCTCGTCTTCGAGTGTATCGCTGCTAACGTTCATCGTGTGCGCAATCGCTTCTAAACCATTGGGACCTCCGGCGAAGACTCGAATCAGAGTATCGAGGTAGTTGCGATCTTGCTTATCCAACCCCAAACGATCAATCCCGATCATGTCGAGGGCATCACGCGCGACGCCTAGCGTAACGACACCCTTCGCTTTGATTTGTGCAAAATCCCGTACCCAGTGCAGGCGATTGTTGGCGAGTCGTGGCGTGCTTCGACTACGCCTGGCGATCTCAGCCGCTGCCGCCTCGTCAACTTTGACATCGAGTTTCTTTGCGTTGCAAAGAATCAGCTCTTGAAGCTGTTCGTCGGAGTACCAACCCAGGTGTTCGCGAATCTGAAAACGATCGCGCAGCGGGGCGCTCAACATCCCGGCACGCGTGGTGGCTCCAATCAGCGTGAAGGGTTGTAGTTCGAAATTAAGCGTCCGCGCGTTGACGCCTTCACCGAGGATAATGTCGATGCGAAAGTCTTCCATCGCCGTATAAAGATACTCTTCAACCGCCTTCGGTACGCGGTGGATTTCATCAACGAAGAGCACCGATTTCTGCGAGACATTTGTCAGGTAGGGCAAAAGATCTTTGGGGGCGCTCAGCCCCGCCCCGTTGGCCATTTGAACGGTTGTCCCCATTTCTGCGGGAATGACCGTCGCAAAAGTGGTTTTTCCGAGGCCCGGCGGACCGTCGAAGAGAAGGTGACCGAGCGGCTCGTCGCGTCCACGTGCAGCTTCGATCGCAATCTTCAAGCGATCAATCACATCCTGCTGGCCCACCATCTCGCTGAGACGCCGCGGACGCAGCTTGACGTCACGATCGTCGCCAGACGGAGCTGCCTCGGCGGACGGTTCGGTCGGCGGAGGACCTCCGGGAGGCATTTGGTTTCCCGGCGTTTTCGGACTCGACTGTTGATAAACGGCTTCTCGAGGCATCGTCCCTGATCCAAATGGTCGGACAGCGCTGATTCATGTACGAGACGCCGTTTTACCGAAAATTGACGCCCGCGTCGGCGCGAGAATTAAATTGCGAATCCGACCGGTGGCGTCGATGCCCCGGAACCATAGAAATTTCGGATGTTCGGCAGAACTGTCTCCAAATCTTCGTTGTTGGAGATTCCCATCCACATCACCAATTCGGCGGCAAATTCATCGACCGAGAGCGTTGGAATCAGACGCCCCCGTCCCACGTCGAGTGGATTACCGGAAGCCAGCGAAAGCGGATACTCGCCGTAAACGTCGCCGCCACGGATTCCGCCGCCCATCACGATCTGATTGCCTCCCCAGCCGTGGTCCGATCCTTGACCGTTGCCGGCGAGCGTCCGCCCAAAGTCCGAAGCGGTAAACGTCAGCACTTGCTGGTCCCGACCAATCTCTCGCATCGCCTGTTGGAACGCGCCGAGAGCTTGGCTGATCTCCGTCAACGTTCCCCGATGCGGATCGATCAAACCGCCATGATGATCCCACGGGCCATGCTGCAGGAAAAAGACCTGCTGTCGATGCCCGAGCGTTTCAGCAGCCGCGATCGTCTTGGCAATTCGTTCAAACGAGCGGCCCGTGTAGGAACCCGGAAACGCTGTGGCGAAGCTGATCGACCCCGTCGACTCGTTGTACTGCGCAGCGGCGTCGATCGATTTGCGCGTTTTGTTCACATACGTCTGACGAAGCAGATCCGCATCCGGCCGCGCCAGGACTTGATCGAAAGCTTCACGAAAGATCAAGTCGGGCCCCCAATTGCTGCTGTGAGCGTGGTGCTCCACTGCGCCATTTGCCGAGATAATATAGGGATTCGCGTTCCGAGCCGTTTGGAACGTATTCACGTTGTCAACGGCCAGGCTCATTGCAATCGAATCTCCGTACTGCGACGGGTCCGTCAAAATATCGGCGACCCTTCCTCCCCACCCCGTTACGGCTGCCCGCGACTGAGGCATTGACGTTTGCCAATGTCGCTTCAAATCCGCATGAGAAAACAGCCCGAGCGGAAGTTGATTGTCGTTTTGATAATCGGAGAAGTCCGTGGGCTCGATCAAGCTGCCGACGTTGGCAACGAAGGCCAAATCACCTTCCTGGTAAAGCTGTTGCAGCTCGGGGATGGAGGGGTGAAGGCCGAATTGTCTCCCCGAACTGGAGTTGATCGCAAGCAACGAATCTCGCTCCAACGCGAGTCCACCCTGCCCCTGTGAACCCCGGATTGATTCATAGTCCGCGTACTCGCCGGTTTCATACGGGACAAGCATGTTAAAAGAGTCGTTCCCTCCATCCAAATACAGGCAAACGAGTGCTCGGTAATCGTTGCTCGAGCTCTGAGCCATCAAAGACTGTGTCAACTTGAGCTGAAGCATGGAGGCACCGATGCCTCCGCAAGCCATCGCGGCGCATGAGCGAATCATGTCGCGTCGATTCGTTCTGTCGTAACTTGAAGCACGTGTTTGGATGAGCATCTTTGGTAGCCCGTTAGCAGGAGAAGAGTAGAAAAGTTCTTGTTAGGGAGTGACCATGCACTCGGGCGAAACCAAGACGAAGTAAATCACCGGCCCGAGCCTCTCCTGGCGACTCAACCAGGGTTGCTCGGCGGAAATCCGCTCCAGCGATTCAACGATTGCGGCTCGACTGGAATCTTCGAGTTGGCCTTTACAGAACAGCCAGTTCAATTCGTCAACGATCGACTCTGGATCACTGTCGAGCAGATCCAGCCATCTCGAAAAGTCAAACTCGACTCTGCCCGGAATGTGATTTCCACTCGGCGACCAGAATTCGAATTCGATCACACCCTGATACATCTGGTGGCGCAAAAGGTTGCTTCGTCGATTACTCAGAACAGACGTCAGCAACTGAAACTCGGGTGCCACATACTTCCGATCCGGTAAGCGTCTCGGGGCATTTGCCTCGGCCAATATCCCCGGTGGACGATAAGCCGGAAGATAAAAGTTGAAGACGCTGGGAGAGCCGAATGGTGCCTGACTAAAATCTTCCTGAGCGGGCCGAATGATCGACCATTCGCTGGGAACGCCGTTGTAGTAAATCTCCGGCTCAAGCGTCCGAAAGATCGAAAGGTAGTGCAGTATTGGTTCTCGCAACCGCGTGTAGTCCGTGCCACGCGAAGAAACGACGACTCGCAACGGATCGCGAAGTCGGCTCGTCTTGTAAGAACGAAAAGCTTCCGAATCAAGTAGGATCGCTTTCACCACATCGCGGAAGTTACCACCAGAGGAATCGAAGACCCTCGCGACGCGTTTGATATAACCTCGAGACGGATTGGAACGCACAAGCCGTTGAATCAGCTGACGCGAAATAAACGGCGCGACGTTCTCGTGACTCGCCAGATTGTCTAATGCGGCCTGGATGTCTTTCATGCCATCTCCGGCCGCACCCGAACGAGCCGGCAACGTCAATCCCCGCAACAACGTCTTCGGCTCCGTGTCGTGGTATTGCTCCCATACCTCCATTCGACTGATAAAGTCGCGGGGTTGCCCCCATCCGAAGAACTGTGCACGCGAGTAATTCAGTCCCGTGAAGACTCTGGCAAAGTTCTGGATCGTGCTATTGTCGTAGGTGGGAATCAAGTTTCCTTCGCCGTCCAACTTTGGCCGCCCATCCTCGTTGAGCTCATAGAGCCCGATCGAAAAGAGCTGCATGATCTCACGTGCAAAGTTCTCGTCGGGAAAGATATTTCGTTCCGGGTCCGCCTTCTGGTTTGCGAGATGTGAAAGGTAGATTCCCATGACGGGATGAAGAGCAACGTCCTCAAGCAGATCTCGGTATTGGCCCCCAGCCCCTCGGACCATTAAATCGTAGTATCCCGAAACGCCAAACCAGTTCGGGATACCGTCGGGATTGAGCTCACGTTCAAACGTGATCTGATTGTCGCCGATCACAAAAATCTGACTGAGTGCCCAAGCAACTCGTTGCCGCAGTTGGTCCGGCGCATCTAAGGCGATGTGATAGAAAGCGTGATAGCGATACCTTTGTAGGTCCTCGTTGGAGTCGTATTCGATGCCGTGCGATTGCATCATGCTCTCTACGGTCTCGACGTGCAGCGAAGCTGGAAGCGCGAACTGCTGGTCGATCCATTCTTCCATGGCTCGCCGAGTCCCCACCTGCTGAATCCGCTGCGCGAGTTCTGTGACTTCGCTTTCCCGAGGCCCAAACGTCGCGCGGCTGAGAAAATGAACGGCATGCGCACGAGCACGCAGCGCGCGAATTTGAGTCGCGTCCGTTACTTCGAACGTCCCGGCAGCCAAATCGGAGGCGACCGAAGCGCCCAACAGGAACAGTCCAAACAGTGGGACCGCAGTCGACTGCCGCCATCGAAAGGAATAGACGTTAATCTGTATAGGCTCCGCGAGACCGAACCTGGACGTCCCCAATCGTACGCACCGGCTGGAACGTCGGGAAAGTGGCTGATTCATCCGATTCACCGTGAGAAGTTTTGCCGAAAAGAAGAGACACAAAGCGATCCGCTGTTCCTGGCGATATGCTTTCAAGGAGAACTGGCGAGTTTCCGGCGACGTCGGCGTCACGAAAAAGTGGTTCCTTGTCGTTTCCTGCTTTTCAGTCAGCGACGAACGCTGAGAGACCCGATTCACTGAACATCGGTACCGCATGCCGGTTCCGCGCGGCACAGAAATGAAGCGTATGGATCGATCTTCCCCCGACGAAACGACGGAGCAGCTGAGCGTACTGATCCAGGCGGCCGGCGGCGGTGATCGGGACGCGATGGGCGAACTTTGGACGACGCTTTACCGTCAGCTTCACGAGATCGCTTCTCGTCAGATGGCACGAGAACGAGAGGGTTCTTTGATGCAGACGACCGCGGTCGTTCATGAAGCTTGGTTCAGGCTTTCCAAGACGGAGAAAAGCCGTTGGCAAGACCAGCCCGCGTTTATGGCGGCAGCGGCCAACGTGATGCGACGCGTCTTGATCGATCACGCTCGCAAAGAATCGGCGGCTCGCCGCGGAGGGACTTCAATACCCGCGTCACTTTCAGACACCCAAGTCGGCTTCGAGAACAGTCAGTTCCAAGCGCTAGCCGTACACGATGCGCTTGAACGACTCTCTGAGATGTCCCCGGAACAAGCGACGACACTGGAACTCATGATCTTTGGTGGGATGTCTGGAGCCGAGGTGGCCGCATTCGTGGGCGTTTCGGAATCAACCATTGACCGTCGCATGCGATCGGCCAAAGCTTGGTTGCGTAGAGAACTGTCATAACGAACGGTTTGCCGTTGCAAGAATCTGTAGAACCTGATGAACGACTTTGGAGATTCAATATCCGTTTCAAGGAAGCAAGACCGTCTTTCACCCGAACAGTGGGAGCGGGTAAGCCAAGTCTTCGATGCGGTAGCTGATTTGGATTCGGATACGCGACTGGTCCGCATCGAACAACTTTCGAGAGGCGATGCGGTCGTCAGAAACGAGGTCGTCTCTCTGCTGCAGCATGATCGCAGCGAGGAAGCATTGCCGAGATTTGATATCGGCCTCGTTCATCAATCGACGACCATCGATGACCCGGCCAAGTTTGCGCGCTCGCGTGGCGACGCCGTTGGCCTTTGGAGGCTCGATGCTCTCCTGAAGGGCGGATCTTCGGAAGTTTGGTCTGCGACTCACACGGAGAAAGAGTGCAAGGCTGCAATCAAGTTTTTGGACGACGCTGATCCTGTCCGCCTGGAACGCTTTCGTCATGAGATTGTCTATCTTTCTCGATTTCGCCATCCAAATGTTGCCGAGTTATTGGACGCCGGCCAGACGGACAATGGCGTGCCGTTCATCGCGACGCGTTTCGTCGACGGTCAACGTCTCGACCAGTTTTGCGACAAGCGGCAACTTTCGATTGCCGATCGACTTCGGCTAATGGTTAAGGTTTGCGAAGCCGTGAGCTACTGTCATCGGTTTTTGATCGTTCACCGTGACTTGAAACCAGGAAACATCCTCGTTCGTTCAGATGGTGAACCGATCTTGCTGGACTTCGGGATTTCCAAACAGATCGATTTGAACCCTGACGAATCGCACAAATCGCTGGATCTGACTTGCACGAATCAGCGACCGATGACGCCCGCGTTCGCGAGCCCGGAACAGATCAAGGGCGGTTCGATCACGACGTCGACCGACATCTACGCGCTCGGCGTCCTACTTTATGAACTATTAAGCGGTCACCACCCCTATTCCGATCCGGCTCATCCAGACGTGGAGAGCTTCTACGATCGAATCTGCCAGTCCACTCCGCGGCTACCGTCACAGGTGGTCTCCGAAGTGGCTCAGCCGCTGGAACCCAGTTCGTCCGATCATCCGAAGGATGCGAGGTTGCTTGCGGCGATGCGGGGGACGGATGCAAAGCGGCTTCGAAACCAACTGAGCCGTCGCGCCGACAGCGTGGTGATGAAAGCGATGCATCCATCTGCGGATAAACGTTATGCATCCGTTGCTGATCTCCGTAACGACTTGATAAATCTCATCGAAGACCGCCCCGTTATGGCGCGGCCTGAATCGGATTGGCCTCGAACGATGATACGGAAGTCGCCGTTGCAGGCTGTCGCTGCGAGTTGCTGCCTTGTCACGTTGGTTCTATCGGCAGCGGCATTTTGGATTCACCACTCCAAGGTCAATGCATTGCGACAAGCCGCTCAAGCTGATTCACTTGCATACCGGAAACTTGCGTCTCGACTTAAAAGCGAAAAGCAAGAAAAAGCGGAAAAGGTCAACGCTTTCAAACGCGTCGAGAATCTTCTGGCGGGCGTCTACAGCGGTGAACCAATTCAGCCTCTCCCTGACGACCTTTCGGAACCCGCACGAATTGTGCTTGCTCACGAGTTGGCCAAGCGATGTCAATTCCAAGACGCAATTCAGACCCTTCCAAGCTCAATCGAATCTCAGACGTCGCTCAAGACGCGATTACTCGTTGCAGAGACCTGGCGGATGCTCGGTCGCCCAACCAAAGCCATCACGTTGATCGAAGAAGGTTATCCAGCCGACTTGGTATTCCCCGATCGGGATCCTCACGATGCCGCAAACCGCGCAGGTGTCGAGAGAGTCCTCGTTTCGTACCGTCCAACGGCGATTCAGGAGAAGACGTCCACGACACAAACGCAGGAAGACTATGGACAACTGGTAACCAGCCTGCTGGCGTTTTGCAACTCACAGCAAGTCGACCCTGATCGATTCCAAGCTCTCCTTATTCAATTGCTGTGTGATGCCGGACGTTTCCATGAAGCGTCGAGTTGGGTGGGTGCCGCAATGCCGCGGTGGGACGAAGCATCCGCTGAACTTCAGCTCGCCATCATTCGGGTTCGACGCCAAGACGAGTGGTCTTCGGAATGGCGAGAGCTTGCCGATCAACTTCGTCGTCGGAAGGACATTCGACCGGAACAATCGAGCTGGCTGGACTTCTATTCGTTGTCAGACGAAGAACGAAAAGAGCTTGCACTGCGAACAATCAGGAGACCCTCAATTGTCAGGAGACCCTCAATTGTATCGTTCTCACAATTCCTTCATGCAAATCTGTTCTTCGTTCGAAAGCACGCGGAGTCGAGTGAGTTTGGAAGTTTAAATACTCACGTCAAGCGAGTTCGCGAAACCCTTACCAAGTTCCAAGTACATGACCATCAAGCAGGCATTGAAGCGGATACAGCCTTTGCGGAACAATTGGTTGAACAGGACCGAAAGCTCGAAGGCGTGCGATTGCGGAACGACGTTCTAGAACGCATCGAACGGACTCAGGAATTCGGGACAAGTTATGCAAGGGATGCGGCACGGCAATTCTTGATGTCGGCTAATGCCTCGGATACGGATAAAAAGCAATGGCTCAACGTTCTCGCGAGGTACGGAGCCTCTTTCGAACACAACGGATACTGGGATCGCGAACTTTTGCTTCCCGAAGTCACCACATTCTTGAATTCTTCAGACAGTCTGGATCGCGTCAGGTTCGCCGTCGATCGTCTCGTTTTCCACGAGCAAACGCTATGGGATCCAGTTACCGAAGACTTGGCGCTCGCGCTTGCCTATCAGAGTTTCATACGCAGAAAACTCGTGGAGCGAACACCAGACGCGTTTGATTCGACTTTCATCAATCCGTCACGCCAAGAAATGGCCAAGGTTTGCGAACTGCTTGTCGAAAAGCATCAGCGTAATCCGGCGACCATTTTTCTTCGCGCCGCCTGCAACGAAGATCGAGCCTCCAAACCGGACTATTTTTGGATCGACCTCTTCATGAACGCGAAATGGGACGGCGAACACATGCATCCGCAAAGAGTCAAAGCACTTTCTCGCGAGCTTCCTGCATCAAGTGGTGACCGAGTGCTGATCGAATCGAGCCTTAGCCAATCGTGAATCAACGCAACGCCACGCAATCAGTCTCGGGCCGGCCTACCGACGCTTGACCGGCCGAGCATAGAATGCGTGCTGGCAGGAACTCCACGAATGAGCTGAACGAACTTGACGAATACAGAAGACGCCACGCCTGCGTCCGAGACCGAAATCGAATTGTCGGCATTGGAGAAAATCAAAGAGGCAGAAGACCCG
>JBCCOI010000212.1:0-11274 GCA_039025515.1 Planctomycetota bacterium | reverse complement strand
GCAACTGACTCATCTTGAACATGCTTTCGGCGATCACCTGCGCTTGGCCGCGTTCCTCGGCACCGACGCCCGGGTAGGCTCCCGGAGTATCAATAAAGCAGATCAGCGGCAGTTTGTATTTTTCCGCCAAACGCATCTTGACCATCGCCTTGCGATAACCTTCCGGGTGCGCACAACCGAAGTGGCACGCGGCACGTTCCTTGAACGTTCGGCCTTTCTGATGTCCGAGGACGACGACCTTGAAGCGATCCAATTTGGCGAATCCTGCCAGCATGGCCCGATCGTCACCAAAGTGCTTATCGCCATGAAGTTCGACGAAATCATCAAACGCCAAGTTTAGATAGTCCTTGGTGTACGGCCTATTCTTGTGACGAGCGACTTGGACGGTTTGCCAAGGGTCCAGCGATCCATAGACGTGCTTGAGCTGACGAACCAGATCGCCGCGCAGCGTGCGTAGCTCGCTTTCATCATCCGCAGTGAGCTCGGTTCGACGCTGCAAAGCATGAATGCGTTCTTCGAGCTCCGCGATCTCGACCTCAAAATCTAATCCAGGTCCCGCCATTATTTCTTCCCTTCTTCATCTGATGAAGCCAGCTCGTCTTGCGACGGCTTGAGGAACATATCGTCTGCACCACGAATACCCGGCAGATCATCGAACACGCTGATTTCGGGCTTGCGCGGTCGTTTGTTCCAGAGTTCCATTGAACGGACTTCCTTTAAGAAGTCCCACATTGATTGAGGTCTCGAAGCAGGCTGTTTCGCCATCATTCGTTTAACCAAGTCGGCAAAATCTTTGCTGACGTTTTTGTTGTAGGCGATCGCGCTCGGAATCGATGCGTTGAGATGTTTGTTGAGCAAATCATTCGGTGTGTCGCCGGTGAATGGCGGTTTACCAGTCGCCATTTCAAACAACACGCAACCGAATGAGTAAATATCCGTCCGCTCGTCACAGACTTTACGCCGGATCTGTTCCGGCGCCATATAACTTCGCGTTCCCTTGGCGAGACTCTTGCGATGAAACATCTTGCTCAGCCCGGACTTCTTTTTCTCCGAGATCGTGAAGTCGATCAGCTTGACCACGCCGTCTCGACTGACAAGAAAATTATCCGGCTTGATGTCGAGGTGAATCCAACCACGCGTGTGCATGTAATAGAGTCCCTCGCCAGCTTGCTCAATAATCTTGTTCAACATGAACGCGAGCGAGTCGGGTCCACGTCGCAGCGCTTGTTTGATATTGAGTTCGCTGAACAATTCCAAGACCAGAAACGGCCGTTCGTTGGCGACGAGATGGTCCAGAATTCGGATAATTCGCGGGCTGTTCTGTAGGTTTTGCCCGACGTTGTACTCGTGCTTCAGCAGTGCGATTTCGGATTTATCCTTCGCAATCGATCCCTTTAGAATCTTCAGTGCGTATCGCTTATTCTCGTGCTCTTCAACGGCTTCCCAAACCTCAGCCGTGGATCCCGATCGGATCAGTCGCGTTAAGCGGTAGGGACCGTAAAAGTCTCGGCTCTTCGTCATTCGTTTCTCGCGGGTGGTGGCTTCGCGACCCGACGTCGCGGATGCCCACGGCGGACCATCTCGCCAGCTGCATGATAGTTCACCCTGCCCCGACGGGAAAAGGTGGAGCTAAGCCAGCAGCCGCTCGTAGAGTTCCCGGATTTGTGCGGTCATGGTCTGGTGGCGGAACTGGTCGGTAAACCGCCGCTGCCCTTCCCTGCCCATCCGCTCACGCCCGGCACGATCCTCGACCAGCGTCGCAATCGACCTGGAGAGCCTCTTCGTATCCCTTGGCGGAATGAGAAAGCCCGTCTCGCCGTCGATGACGACCTCACGAGCACCATCGATGTCAAAACTCACCGCGGGCTTCCCGGCGATCAGTGATTGAGGAAGTGCCCTCGCCAACCCTTCTCGCAAAGACGTGTGGACGAGTACGTCCATCGCACCGATCAGCGCCGGAACCTTTGACGGTGCCACCAACCCCGCGAAGCGAAAGTGATCGCGGATTCCCAGCTCGTTGATCCGAGCCTCCAGTGACTCGCGCAGCAAACCGTCACCGACGAGCAGAAACACGACGCGTGGATGGTCTTGGATGACCGACTCGGCGGCAGTGATCAAATCATCGTGCCCTTTCAAATGAAACAGCCTCGCGATCTTTCCGACCACCACCTGATCGGCCGCGATCCCCAATTCTTCGCGCACCGCGTCGCGAGTCTCATTGGCTGCCAGGAATGGTTCGACATCCATCCCGCTGTAGATGGTCGTGAACTTATCTCGTGCCGCGACGTTCGCACTCACCATCAGGTCCGTCATTGCGTCGGCGACGCTGATCAATCGGTGACATCGTTTTGCCGCATAGCGCTCACAACGGCGAAAGAACTCACGCGACCACTTGGACTGATAATCGTGAAAGGGTGCGCCATGAACGGTATGGACGACTTTGGGCTTGTTCATCGACCACGCGACTTTGCGTCCCAGCAGACCGCCCTTCGCGCTGTGCGTGTGCACTATTTGTGGCTGGAACTCTTGCAGCTTCGCGCGTATCGCCCGCGCAGCACGTAGATCGCTCGGGGGATAGATGTTCCGAACCAAGTCTGGAATGAGCTCGATTCTCAGCTCCCCTGCCCTGCCCCGCCGGTAGCTTTGACCGATTTCCAGTCCGGCACGCTGAAGCAGGTCACCTTCTGGGCCGAGCGACGGACCGGTGATCAATAAGACCTGGTCGTCATAAAGCTCAGCGAGATCAACGCAATTGAGCAACGTGTTCTCTTGCGCACCGCCGACGATCATTCGCGTGATGAGGTGCGCTACCCGCATTTGGATGCCCAGCAATCCGACGACGAAAACAAGCTTGGTGTTCGCCCGAGAACCGAACGATTCTCGGGTGGGCCCAGGAGCTTACTTTACGCCGTTCCAAATTCAACACGCCTCAACCCGAGTTGACTTTGCAACCGGTTGACGATGGACGTGTGCATCTGACTGACGCGAGACTCAGACAGATCCAGCGTCGCTCCGATCTCCTTCATCGTCAACTCCTCATAGTAGTAGAGAATGATGATGAGTCGCTCGTTGCGGTTCAGCCCTTTCGTGACCAGCCGCATGAGATCGTTCTTTTGAACGCGACGCGTCGGGTCCTCGCCCTTCTTATCCTCAAGGATGTCGATCTCTCGGACGTCCTTGTAACTGTCGGTCTCGTACCACTTCTTATTGAGTGACACGACGCCGACGGCGTTTGCATCGGATTCCATCTTTTCGACTTCCGCGACCGATAGTTCCATGTGCTCGGCGAGCTCTTGGACGGTTGCGGGACGACCGTAACGGGTTTCAAGCTGCTTTTTGGCGACGGCCAACTTGCTGGCTTTGCTTCTCACGAGCCTGGGAACCCAGTCCATCGTGCGGAGCTCATCAAGCATGGCCCCGCGAATTCGCGGCACGCAGTAGGTTTCAAATTTAACCCCCCGCTCCATGTCATAGGCATCGATCGCGTCCATCAATCCGAAGATTCCGGCGCTGATCAAGTCATCGAGTTCGACACCGTCCGGCAATCGTTGCCAGATGCGTTCTCCGTTGTATCGAACGAGCGGCATGTAGCGTTCAACCAAGCGGTTACGCAGTGACTCGTAGTCGTCCGCATCCTTGTCGGTCTGCTTAAATAGCTTCCAAACTTCAAGGATTTCTTCGTCCGTTGAAACTGCGGCTGGCATCCAATCCTCCGTGAACTTCGCATCGCCGCCGTCGGCATCCTACCGACGGGGTTCTGTTTTTCTTCCTAGTTGTCGAAAAGTGGCCTTCGCAAAAGTTTTTTCAAGTGCTTTTTTGAAGGTCCACTTCTCGTCCTCTTCAATATCGGTTGTTTCGTTTCATGAGTTGAATCTGCTTGGAAACTTTTATGCTTCCGGCTTCTTTCAACAGGATCGCATCCGCAGCCACCGCGGCAACAAGCTAAGCGACGGCCGACCGATTGATCTCCGTCTGAACGGGAAGCAAACGTGATACCAAGTCCTCGGCCGACGCGATCGCAATGTCATCCGGCACATTCTGTCCATGCGTGACGTAGCTGACCGGAATGCCGCCACGTGTGTCCGTGGCACCGCTTCCATCTGCGATCGCAGAGAGCACGGCCGCCGTGTAGGGAGCTTCATCCAACTTGGTCAGGATCGCCGCCGTGGGACGCATGGGCGAAAAGCCTTCGATGGCGGTTCGGACGACCTCAGAAGTACTCGTCGCACTCATCACCAAATGCGTTTCGTCGGGCTGCGCCGTTCGCAGCATCTCGGCGAGTCCATGAATTTCTAAGTCACCTTTTGGACTTCTACCGGCCGTGTCGATCAAGATCAGATCAACCTCGCCCAATTCGTCGATGGCGGTTCTCATCTGACCGGACGACTCAACAACCACCATGGGAAGGTCCATCAGCTGTGCATAAGCTTGCAGTTGCTGAATGGCGGCGATGCGAAACGTATCGATCGTGAGTAGACCGACCCGTCGTCGAGAGTGCATGCGGAATCCGGCGGCCAACTTCGCGACCGTCGTTGTTTTGCCGACACCCGTCGGTCCCACCAATGCGACGATGCGACGTTCACCGGGCGTGACTTCGATCGGCCCCGAAGTGTGAATCTCCCGAGCAACGCTTTGACGTAAGTGCTCGGCCCATACATTGGTCGTGTTGGCAAACGGATTCGATCGGTCCAACAGGTTCGCCAGAAATCCGTTCGTCGCTCGGAGCCATCGGTCAGCGACGATGGGAGCAACGCCTAACGTGATCAAACCCGATCGGTAGTCAAACAAAGGGTCGGTACGGTGCTCATTCGATCGAGCCGGAGACGGCGACTCCTTTCGCAGGCTGAGCCTTGGAAAAGAAACGGCATCGGTCTCAGGATCCGAGTCTTCTCGTCTGGATCCTGCAAAAGCATCCTCTGAAATCTCGTCCTTCGTCGCATGCACTTCCACATAGCTGCGACCCAACCAGCCCCAATAAGGGTCCGAACACTGTCGCGTCCTCAGCACCGATGCGTCCGGCCCGAGCGTCGCACGGATTTGTTCCAGTGCGGCTTGCAGATTCGCGGCTCGAAAGATTTCGATTTGCATCGACGCAGATGTAAGTGCCAGAGTGTTTGTTTATTTAGGCGGCTGAGGAAACTCGAGTTGTCATCACTCGTTCGACGATCTCCAGTCGCGTGTCGACGGACAGTTCATCCGTTGCCAAAACGTGCGTCTGAATCTCGTGTTTCCTGCAATGCTGTTTCACGGCCCGGCGGAATCTCGAAGGGACTAAGACCACCGATGGAAACCCACCGTCCTCAAGGTTCTTAACGGCTCGACGAATCGCGTCGCAAGTGAAGTCTTGTGTTTTCGAACCACTTCCCTGCCCTTTCCCGAATGCCGGGTCGCCTGTTTGCATTTGAACGATCTCACGACACAGTTCGCTATCCACCACCACCGCTCGCAAAATTCGCTGCTCGTCTCGAAGTGGAGCACAAAGTGTCCGCGCCAAACGTTTGCGTACCTGCTCGATTCTCTCCGCAGTGACATCGATTTCATCGTGGTCGTTTCTTACAAGACGGTTTTCCGACATCGTGTCTCCGATCGCTTCCACAATGATCGCGAGTTGCCGAATCGGCATCCCCTCGCTGAGCAGCCCCTGAAGAACTTTCTGGACTTCACTGATGCTGATCTGCTTGGGAACCAAAGCGTTCACCATCGCGGGTGCGACTTCGCGAAGCTCATTGATCAGATGATCGGTGGCGTCATGCGACAACAACTCGTGCGCGTATCGTCGTGCAACGCCCTCCAACTGATCGGCCAGGACGGACGGTCCGGTGCGGGTCTGGTAACCATAAACCGTCGCCTGCTCCCGCTCCGACGGATCGATCCAGATCGCGTGTACCGAAGGTCCGCTTGCGTCCTGCGACTCGGCGGCTCCTTGGGGATACGTCACCGTTTCGGCCGGTTCGCCCAGCGGAATTCCCGTGGTGTTTCCGTCACCTATCGCGAGCAGCTTCTCCGCAGGAATCTCACCCCTGGCAACGAAGTCCCCGAAGAGGCGTATCTCAAATTCCTGTTGTCCCAGCGATGCATCATCCCGAACTCGCACTTTTGGCAAGACGATCCCAATGTCTGCGGCCATCTGATTCCGAAGACTTGAAATCCTAGGCATCAGATCGCCGCCGCGACTGGGATCGGCGAGCGGTAGTAGCCCGAAACCGATTGCCACCTCCAAGGGATCAACGGCGAGGAAATCTTCGACGCGTTTCTGTGGTGCCGCCGACGATTCTCGCTCTCGGTTGAGCCGATCTTCCGCATCGCGACTTTTTTGTGCCCGCGAGAGTGACTGCGAGAGGATCAACGCACCAACACCCAACAACATTAATGGAATGATGGGTAAGCCGGTGAACATGAGCGTCAAAAGAAAACCACCCGCGATCGCTAAAGCACGCGAATTCCCGAACAGTTGAGTCGCAAACCGGTCGGGCAAGTCGACTCGACGAATTCCCCGCGTTACCAGGACACCCGCCGCCAACGAAATCAACAGAGACGGCACCTGGCTCGCAAGTCCGTCACCGATCGTCAGCTTCGAAAAGACCGATGCCGCTTGTGCGAGATCCATCGAATAGACGAACAGCCCCAAGTACAAACCGCCCAACAAATTGATCGACGTAATGACCAAACCGGCAATCGCATCACCGCGAACAAATTTCCCGGCACCGTCCATTGCTGAATAAAAGTCGGCCTCGACGACTAAAGTTTCACGCCGTTCCGCCGCCGCCTCGGAATCGAGATGCCCGGCATTCAAATCCGCGTCGATGGCAGCTTGGCGACCAGGCATCGCATCCAAGGCAAACCTTGCCGCGACTTCGCTAATGCGAGTCGCGCCCTTGGTAATGACTACGAACTGAACGACAACCAAAATCGCGAACAGAATGATGCCGACTTCGATTTGGTTTCCCGCGACGAACTCACCAAAGGTCTGAATGACGCCTCCCGCGGCGGATTCCTTATCGATGGCGGCCCGCGTGAGAATCGTACGGGTCGTCGCAATGTTGATCACCAGCCGTGACAGCGTCGTCGCTAGTAGTACCGTCGGAAAGATGTTGAAATCCAACGGCGATCGGACCTGTATTGCGGTCAGGAAGATCACCACGGCCAACGCTATGTTGCCAGCCAGAAGCAGGTCCAAAAGCGGTCCCGGTAACGGCGTCAGGATCACAACGATGCACGCGATCAGCCCGATGGGCAAGAGCCAAGGGCGGATTCGCTGGGCAGCAGACACGCTTTCGATTCCATTCGCGACGTGAAACACGACACGATCCATTGACGTGTCTTCGGAGGTTTCGGCGGAACATCACGCACCGCTTCCGGAACGTATCAAGAATAGCGGTACCGTCGCCAGAGAAACGTCTCGAGTTCGAAACGGCTGAGTGCTCAGAATCGCGAACTATGCGGCGGGTAGCAGCCTGACTGCCAAGACGCCTTCGATCGCCTGAATCCGCTCGACGAGCGACTCCTCAACCGTGCCATCAATATCGATGATGGTGTAGGCGATCTGGTCGCGTGACTTGTTCAAAAGGTCTGCGATGTTCAGCCCCGCGTCCGCAACAATCGTAGAAATTTGTCCAACCATGTTGGGAACATTCGCATTGACGATCGTAATGCGCGAGCCCGTCGTCCGCGGCATCACGGCTTCTGGAAAGTTGACCGAGTTGGTTACCGTGCCGTTTTCCAAGAACTCCCGAACTTGATCGGCGACCATCACCGCGCAATTCTCTTCCGCCTCGCCGGTCGAGGCACCCAGGTGTGGGAAGGAAATCACTTTCTCATGTTTCAGTAGCGCACCCGTTGGGAAGTCAATCACGTAGGCAGACAACTTTCCGCTATCGAGCGCCGCCAGGACTGCGTCGTCATCGCAAATTCCTCCCCGCGCCAAATTCACGACGATGCCGCCGTCGTTCATCGTCTCGATCCGCTCTTTGCTGACCAGCCCACGGGTCGCATCCAACAGAGGCACATGCACGCTCACCGCATCGCACTCGGAAAACAAGTGATCGAGGCTGAGAGCTTGCCGAGTATTGCGCGATAGACGCCATGCGTTCTCCACAGAGATCAAAGGATCGTAGCCGACCACGTTCATGCCCAGCGCACTTGCCGCATTGGCGACCCGAATTCCGATCGCACCCAAGCCGATCACACCGAGCGTCTTGGAGTGGATTTCCCAGCCAACAAAGTTCTTCTTCCCTGACTCCACGGCTGAAGATATCTCCGCATCGTTCCCTTCGATGGTGGACGCGAATTGCATGGCCGGGTGAATATTGCGTGCGGCCATCAACATTCCGGCCAAAACCAACTCTTTCACGGCATTTGCGTTGGCGCCTGGAGCGTTGAAAACGGGAACACCCCGCTGAGTCATCTTCTCGATGGGAATGTTATTGACACCCGCGCCCGCGCGCCCGATTGCCTTGACGGACTCAGGAATCTCCATGTCGTGCATCGTGTACGATCGGAGCAAGACGGCATCGGGCTGCGCCGTATCGGACGACACTTCGTAGGTGTCGCGTGGTAGGCGGTCGAGTCCCTTCACCGAGATGTTGTTGAGGGTCAGGATCTTGAACATGAATCGAGGCGTATTCGAATGGAGTCTTCGGGGGGAGGTACGGAACCCATCCGCCGTTCATCTACCATCAGGTCAGCGTTGGGCAAACGAAGGCTTGGGCGGGTCAACCGTTAACCATGCTGATTAGCAAACTGAACCATGAAGTCCGCCAGTGCCTTCGCACCTTCGAGCGGCATTGCGTTGTAAACGCTTGCCCTGATTCCGCCGACGCTACGATGCCCTTTCAAGGCTA
Source organism: Planctomycetota bacterium (assembly GCA_039025515.1). Lineage (GTDB taxonomy): Bacteria > Planctomycetota > Planctomycetia > Pirellulales > Pirellulaceae > Stieleria. The sequence goes on along the minus strand of JBCCOI010000212.1, from coordinate 2,434 downwards.
CCAACTGATGTTCGGCTGCATCGGCGAGGAACTTCGACTGAAGGTCGTCGCTGGGTAGAGTGAACGTCGCATTCATCAATGATCGTGACGAGACTTGAGCATGCCCCGAATAAAAACCCGACGATTGATCAATCGCGTTGTAGATCAATGACGACTTCTCGCGATTCATTCGCTCCATCTCCGCCAAGCCGCCGACATCTTCACGAAGCCACTTGGCTACTTTTCCCAAGACCCAAATTGCAAATGTCGGCGGAGTATTCCATTCGGAGTCCGCATCGGCGTGATTCTTATAGTTCAGATACCCCGGCAGACTGTCTTGGCAACGATCGACTAAATCGCGTCGCATCACCACCACGGTCACTCCGGCGGGTCCTGCATTCTTCTGTGCGCAAGCGTAAATCAACCCGTAGCGATCCACGTCGAGTGGCTTGTGTAGGAAATCACTCGAGGCATCACACACAAGCGGGACGCCTGCAGGACACGTGGGTTCGGCCGGGAACTGCACGCCTTGAATGGTTTCGTTGCTGCAGAAATAGAGGTATGCCGCATCATCGCTGACGACGTAATCCGATGAAGCCGGCGCGTGATCGAAGTTGGAATCGGCGGCGTCATAGACGACAGCGACCTCTCCGTCCTTCTTAGCTTCCTTGATCGCCTTCTTTCCCCAGGAACCGGTTTGAATGTACGCCGCTGTTTTCCCTGTGTCGCGAAGCAGGTTTGCAGGGATCATCGAAAACTGTAACGCCGCACCGCCCTGCAGAAATAAGACCGCGTAATCGTCACTGATCGCGAGAAGTTGCCGAAGCGTGTTTTCCGCTTCGTGCAGAATGTCGACAAACCGTTTGTCGCGATGGCTCATTTCCAAAAGCGAACAGGAGGCTCCCGGAAGACAGAGCAGTTCCGCTTGGACTTCTTCGAGGACCGATAACGGCAAGACGGCGGGTCCGGCAGAAAAATTGTATGCACGCTGGGTGACGGTCGATGACATCGGGCTTCATGTATGGGGAAAGAGCAACCGAGACATCGGATTCTATGACGGCACGGACGCTTGCGGAAGGACCGTTTGTTTCGTGAGAAGCAATCGGCCCTTGCCCGCGATCAAGGATCGAAACCGAACTCTTTCATCCATTGCTGCACTTCGTCGGGATCCTCGATCCTCGGTTTCGCGCTGCCCTCCCCTGCCCCGCCTTGTCCCGTTTTACCATCAGGTTTTGTGGTCAAATCCGATGCCAGGATTGTCCGGCCATCCGTCAGCCGATCCATCCACGGTTCACTATCAATGAATGTTGCGCCACGCCGTTTTGCGGCCACTTGGACTCGGTGGTCCGATGAAACCACCATCAGCTGTTTAGGCGTATGATGGGAACGGATGATCTCTTCAAGTAGATCGTCCGCAGTGACATAGTCGACGGCGAATCGAACTTCCATCTCGGCAAACTGGAATTGTGAAGGACGGCCCTTTGGAGGATCGGCCGCATCAAAAACGATGCAAGTTCTACTTCGGACGGACTGGTCGATGTACTTCGCGAGCGTTTGCAATAGATTCTCACGGGCAAGCTGCAACCAATTGGCCGGCGGACGTCGCGAAGGAGCCACCGGCTGCGCGATGTTGTAGCCGTCGATAAGCAGAAGCATCGTTCGTCTCCGTCGTGCATTTCCTCTGGAGGAAATTCTAAACGATCGACCGACGAAACGCGTGCATCACTCGCTCTGCGATCTTTGCGGTCGCGAACCGATCGAACAACGCATTGGATACGTGACGTATCTCGCTATCGGATAACGAAATGGCTTGCTCAAGAGCTGATTCGAAACTCCCCAAGTCGCCGAGCTCAAAACGTCCCGGAAGAACGACCTCACGGTCCATGTTGAGGATCTCGTCGACCGACGTATCGCCCACGTAGCAGGCGGGCGTACCGACATAATAGGCTTCGATTGCCGGTAATCCGAATCCCTCGATTTCACTTGGCAGCAACAGCGCACGACAACTCCCGACCAAATCTCGAAGCTGTTCCTGCGTTGCTCGCGGCATCTTGCGTATCCCAGGATTACCGTCGATCAGCACCCGTGCTTCATCGTCAATCGATCCGACCAAAATAAGTTCGGGGAGAGCTTCGCGGCGGGACCTTAGCTGGCACCAATGTTTTATCAGCTCGTTCGTCCGTTTGTGTATCGCCGTCGACGCCAAGTGAATCACACGGTCCTGCTTCTGGAACCGCAGTGACCGGTAGTGCTCCCACGTCGAGCCCTCATAGGTCACCTCGATCGCTGGGGTTTGAATCTTGTGCCGATCACAAAATGAACGCAGTTGATCGGCCGCGCTCTTGGAAACCGTCAACACGCGATCGAAGGTTGATAGCGATCTCGACAACGCGCGCAACCAATAGCGAAACGCAAGCTTCGATCTCGTTTCCGGATAATGGTCCGCATAGTGTTG
>JBCCOI010000211.1:0-11295 GCA_039025515.1 Planctomycetota bacterium | reverse complement strand
CGGACGAGTTCTTCCGATTCTTTGGTGATCACGACGGTGATCGTGACGTGGATTTGTTGGATCTAAACGCGTTGCGAGACACCTTTCGCCTGACCGATTCACAGATGGGATTTGACTCAGCCTTCGACTATGACAACGACGGTGATGTCGACTTGCTCGATCTGAACATCTTTCGCACCAACTATCGCCAACGTCTTGATGCGTAGTTCTTGCGACTGATCGATTCGTTCGCTGCCGCGACCGCGAACATTGGCCTTCTCCAAGGAAGCTTTACGGACGTCCCACTCTTAACTACCGCTCTTACCCCGAGATTACTTGATGATTTGCACGCGAATACTCGCCAGGTGTTTCGTTACGGCCCTACTTGCTGCGTCTTTTCAAAGCAACGCATTTTCCGCCTTGATGATTAGTTTCAGTGCAGATGATGCATCGATCCGCGTCGGGGAAACCATCGACATCGATGTGTTGTTGATGCAGACCGGTTCCGCGACTCCGGTGGGCATTTCATCAATTGGTCTGACGGGCGCCGAGATTCACCTCGAACTGGACACACTTTCAGCGGGCGTGACGGATCTTCAATTCGGCGACGGCTTCGCCGACCTGTTCATGTTTTCTGATCTCACGGATCCTTTCAGTCCAATCCTTAGCGTTTTGAGTTTGGACTCCGAGGGCGTTACCGCAGTGGGTGGTTTGCCGACAGCAATCGAAATCGGATCATTCACGTTTACGGGAAACTCAGTCGGAACAACGATCGTTACCAATCTCGATGTGGCGGGGCTCACACAGTTTTCCTTCGACGGGATCTCCACCGATTTCGATGATCAGATTCTAAACAATCAATCCATCGCGATTCATGTGTCAGCCGTACCCGAACCCGGCAGCCTGATCATGCTGCTCTCTATAGGAAGCTGCGTCGCGTTTCGGCGCGGTCGAAGACCGTGCGGAACTTAGACGCTAGAGGATTGTCGGACGGACGACACACGCAATGCGTTTGATCAACGGATGTTCGATCAATCGAGCGGTTCAACTAAGCTTGGGAATGGGCAATCAATGAGTAGACGTTCAAACCGTCTCTCCCGCCCCCGCGTTACGGGAGTTTTGAAGTTGCGATTTTGCTTCAGGCCTTGGTTTTTACAATCCGACGCGTAAGCGAGACTCGAGTCGATATCAGTTGACCTCGCTTACGCGTCGGGTTTTGCAAAAGGTGCAACTTCAAAAAGCGGAAGAGATCTCGAGAGAGGGGAAAAGTCCGCCACTTATTGATTTCCCATTCCTGATCTTTGGTGCTGTGCCGGTATTTGTGAGGTAAACCTGTTTATAATTGGGCGTGAGTTACACTGATTCAATTCCTGTCTGTAGATTTTCCAAGCGATGAGCTTTCTCCACGGATTTACTCGATGCGGTTTGCTGGCGTTGTTCTCTTTGGTTGCTGCCAGCCCGGCTTCTGGGGCGCTGAGCATTAGCTTTAGCGCGGACGATGAGTCGATTCGCGTTGGGGAAACGATTGATGTGACCGTGTTTCTAAATCAAACCGGGTCGGCAACGCCCGTCGATATCACAACGGTGGGGGTAACGGGTGCCGAGATCCAGCTCAGCTTGGATACGCTTGCGGCTCAAGCAACTGACTTGAGTTTTGGTGATGGATTCGCTGACCTGTTCTCGCTGTCGGACCTATCGGTACCATCCAGCCCCATCCTGAGCGTTTTGAGCATCAACACGGATGGCGTGACTGCTCCAGCCGGGCTACCGACTTCGATCGAGATCGGGACGTTTACGTTCACGGGAGTCTCGGTTGGTACGACCGTGGTGACCAATATCGATCAGCCAGGCTTCACTCAGTTCACCTTTGATGGAATCACGACGGACTTCGATGATCAAATCTTCGGAAGCGAGTCGTTTACGCTCAATGTGATGGCAATTCCAGAACCTGGCAGCATGACTGCACTCCTCGCGATGAGCACGGGCATGCTGTTTCGACGTCGGCGCCGCCCTGTCGGAACGGAGTCGTCGAGATAGGTACGACGATTCTGGATGGCGTTTCTCAGGCGGCTTCGCCTTCGTTGATCTCACCGTCGTCGCTGACATCTTCGAATCGGATCGAGACACGTTTGCTCACACCAGACTCTTGCATCGTGACACCATAGAGCGTTGTTGCTGCCGTCATGGTTTTCTTGCTGTGGGTGACGATGACAAATTTGCTGTGGTCAAGGAACTCGTTCAAAACCATGACGAACCGACCTATATTTGCTTCGTCAAATGGAGCATCGACTTCGTCAAGCACGCAGAAGGGGCTCGGGCGATACTGAAAAATCGCCATTAACAATGCGACTGCGGTGAGCGCTTTTTCACCACCGGAAAGCAACGAGTTGCTGAAACTCGGTTTTCCCGGAGGCGTCGCGACGATCTCGACGCCGGCTTCCAGTGGATCATCGGATTCTTCCAAGATCAGGTCGGCGTGGCCGCCGCCGAAGGATTTTCGGTAGAGCTTTTGAAAGTTTTGGCGGATCGCTTCCAGCGTATCAAGAAACAGCCGCCGACTGTCTGCGTTGATTCGTCCGATGATGCGTTGGAGTGAGTCCTTCGCGGCCGTCAAGTCTTCGAACTGTCCGCTCAGGTGGTCGTATCGTTGCTGAAGTCCTTCGAGTTCCGCCAAGGCCTCCATGTTCACGTTGCTTGTGCGTTGAAGTTGTTCGCGTAGGCGACTGATCTCGCGATCGATCGCGAGTCGGTCTTCGATTTCCGCAATTTCTTGGGGCGGATCGTCGTTCTCAAGATCGATCTGATAGTCTTCGGAAATTCGCTCCGCCAAGCTTGTCCGTCGAAGCTTTGCGGCGTCGCGTCGACTGGTGATTGAATGAACCGCCTCTGATGCAGAGGTCGCCGCCTGGATAATTGCTTCGGACTCTTCGGCGAGTTTTCCAACGTTATCCCGAAGTTCATCTGCAGATGCCGCGAGCGTCGCGATCTTTGACTCCGTTTCTTGAGAAAGCTTCTCGACCTCGATGAGTCGTACTTCCGTTGTCCGCTGCCTCTCGTCAAGCTCCTTCAGCCTTGCGTAGCCGCTTGCGGTCGATTCTTTCGCAGCTTGAAGCGACGACAGTCGTGTTTTCTGTGCTGAACATAGCTGCTCAATTTCACGCGATTTGGATTGTTCTACCTGTTCGGCACGTGCCAGCTCTACCGACAAAGAAGTGACTTCTTCCACTGCCGACTGCAGAGCTTGTTGAGTTTCCGAGAGCGTCTCTTCGACTTCGGCGGATTCCGACTCTAACGATTCGATCTTGTGACGATGCTGAGCGGATTGCTTTCCGAGTGCGTCTAACTCAGCTGCAACTGAGTCGAGTTCGGAGTCGAGCCGTTGAGATTCCGTCTGCAGTTGTTCGTTCGTCGCCTTGCAAACGTTCGCGTGTTCATGTGCGTGTCTTAACTCGGTTTCTGCTGCGGCCATTGATGAAATCAGATGACGCTGACCGATTTGCAGTCGTCCAATTTCATTGCTTTGCTGGTCAACGACCCGAGCAAGTTCGCTGATCGCCGCGTCGTTCTCGGAAATTTGGAACGTGTACGTTTCGATTTCTTCGGCGGCCGCATTCAATTCGCTACGCCGACTGACTAGTCCGGTCGCACTGGCTGCAGGTCCGATCAACAATGCACCGTCGGCGTCGAGTACTTCGCCGTCTACCGTAACACATCGTTGATCCGAACCTCCAAGCTTGCGAACTCGCTCGGCAGTCGCCAGGTCGTCGACGACCCACGTCGAAGCAAGAAGGTGACTGATCAGGCGCTGATGTTCCGCTTTGCAGGTGACAAGTTGATCGGCCCGACCGAGAACACCTTTCAAGCCTTCCAGCTGGATCGGATTCTCATCGGGAGGATCGGGTAACTGGTCGAGACGCAAAAGACCGACGCGACCGCCAGAATCGATTTCGCCGCGCAGAATGGAATCGGCCAATTCGGGCGAGTTCGCCACCAGGTACTGGCTGCGTTCGCCCAACGCGGCGTCGATCATGGGAGCGACATCGACGTCGGCGGTCACCAAGTCAGCGACCATGCCAACAAACGAAGAGATCGCCGAATGAGAGACTCCCGATGCCTGCTGCAGTTCATCGACAGAGAGTTGTCCGATTACGTCGCGAACGCCGCCCGCGACACCTTCGCCGCGTTGCTGCAAGTCTTCGAGCACGAGATAGCGCTGGCGTACCCCTTCTAAGGTTGCGCGCAGTTCAGCCGTTTCGCCACTTCTCTGGTCGAGAGTCTTGCGATTTTCGTCGGAACGTTTCTCCGCTTCGGCAACTGCGGTTTCGGCATCAGCGATCTGTTTCGCCAGAACGTCGACCTCGGATTGCTTGTTTTCGACCGCTTTCGCAGATTCAGCTTGATCGGTCTCGGCTTGCTCAAACCTTTGCTTTGTGCGCTCGATACTTCGCTGGGTTTCTTGCAGTCTTGACGAGACTCGCTGTTGCTCGGCGTCGAGGCGGGAAAGTTCACGGATGGCAGAAACGTGGTCTTGTCGCACCCGCTCGCGGCGTTCGAGAATTTCGTTCGCTTCAAGCTGTATTTGGTCACGCTTGGCTTGCGATTGATTGGCTCGTTCACGGATTCTCCCAAGTTCGCTCGTGACACGCTCACTGTCTTTCTTCGCTCGCTCCAGCTCGTCTTCGGCAGCACGATTGGCTTGAACGATACCTCGCGTGCTCCAAAGGGCTGATGCGATGGACGAGCGTACGTCAATGACGGTTCCCTTGTCCGCGTCGCGACGGCCCGTCAGCGTTCCGGATTCGGCAAGAAGATCACGGCGTTGAGACTCCAGCTCTCGAATCTGCTCCGTGATTGCTCTCTGTTGCTGTTCAATTTCCTGTCGCTTGGATGTGATCGCCTCGCGTTCAGAGGTGAGCCGCTTCTGTGTTTGGGCCGCTTCGGTAAGTTCCGACTCGCAGGCCGCAAGTTCCTCATTCAGGTTTGCCCAATCGTTCCACGCAACGACGGTTCGCAACTCCTTGAATCGCTCGCTCGCTTGGCGGTACCGTTCCGCTTTCGTGGCTTGGCTTCGAACGCTTCGCAGTCGCGTATTGACTTCCTCAACGATGTCACCAAGCCGGGTAAGGTTCGACTGTACCCGTGCGAGCCTGCGTTCGGCTTCCAGCTTCTTGGCCTTGAAACGGCTTATGCCTGCGGCCTCTTCGAAGATCGCGCGGCGGTCCTTCGCGTTGGCCTGAAGCATTCGATCGACCTTGCCTTGTTCGATCAGGCTATAGGCGTCGATGCCGATTCCCGTTCCACGAATGAGATCCCTCACATCTTTCAGGCGAACGGCTTGCTGATTGATCAGGTACTCGCTTTCACCGCTGCGATAGACCCGCCGAGTGACGTGGACTTCGGGAGCATCGACCGGAAGGTTGCCGTCGGCATTCTCAAAAATGATGGTTGCTTCGGCAGCGCCGGATGGAGCCCGAGTCTGAGAGCCCTTGAAGATGACGTCGCTCATCTCCTTGCCGCGCAGACTCTTTGCACTCTGCGATCCGAGAACCCACTTGATCGCGTCGACGATGTTCGACTTGCCGCTGCCGTTGGGACCGACGACGACCGTGATCCCATCGGGAAAATCAAATCGCGTGCGATCGGCGAAGCTCTTGAAGCCGGCGAGTTCGAGTGCTTTAAGCATGCGAGGAGCGAAAAACGGCCTTTCGGAGCCAGCGGGATTCGGACGACCTTCGGCGATTAGCGTAAATGAAAGAGGCGGGCGCGGATAGCTGATTTTGACGGTAAAGCAGGGGCTATACGCAGGATGCGTTCGCTTTTCGGGTTGCGATTGACTCGCCTTTTGGGGTAGCTCCGATTCTGCCGATTTTTCCAGCTGACATGCAAAGCACAAACTCAACATTTCGCGGTAGGCCGACCACCGGCCGTCTCCGATTTGGCTCGTGGATTCGGGTCACTGTTGTCTGCTGCGCTTTGGCATTCATCGCGGATGCGACCGTCTGGGGAGCAGATTCGCAGGGCGCAATCGAACGCGCGGCGAAGAAACTGCTGCTCGATTCAAAAGAACATGGGAACGATCTCTCACTGCAGTGCATCGCGCTCGCGCGTCGCGGTAAGGACGACCTCTCCCGTGAAACTGTTACGCAACTGTACGAGGCTGCATTTGTTTGTCTCGAGCGATCCGACACGAGAGACCTCAGTGATGCATCGCTCATGGCTTCACTCGCGATTGCGAGTTTCCATGCGAACCAAACTTCGCTCGCCGATGCCGATGATCGGCTGTTGGACTCCATTCTGCTTGCCCATCGTCTCAAAGACACTCTTGCATCGGTCAAGGTTTATGCGAAGCCCTCGGTCGCAAAGGGACTGCATGACTTGACCATGCAGACCGCATGGCATTGTTTGACGCATGAGAAGGCCGATGCTTCCGCCAAGCTGTATGAGCTCGCTTCTCAGTCGATGCGGGCCGACATTGAACGCTCGCAAACCGATGCGACACAATTCGCAGATCTCGCGCTTGCCGAACTGGGGCGGGGATGGGCGCTGTCTTTGCAACCCGAAAAGAAGCGACAAGCTGCTCGCCAACTCGAACGCTTCGTCCGGCAGTTTCCCGATCACGGTGACGCACGCCGCGCATCGGAGTTGGCGATCAGGTGTTTGATGGAAGCAGGTGACTTCGCATCCGCGATAAGGGTCTCCGAGTCACTGATGCTGGGGCATCCGTCAGCGACCGAGTCGCATTCGTCTCTGGCAGCAATGCTTGACAGACTTCCTGATGAGTTTCGCGAGCCTTTTTCTGATGTTGTCGACGGCTGGTTGACGGCAGTTCCGGCAACCCAAGCCATCAGCCCAAGTACAGCGGCGGATTTGATTGCCTTGCGTCGAAGCGAGCTCTCGGATGAGACACTCAGTCGGCTGGTCGGTCAGGTGGGTGAAGATGAAACAGGGAACATCATCTCGAGTCTTCTGGCACGACTTGAGAATCTCGATTCAAAGCTTGCCGATGAAGTTGCCCGACGCGTGATTTCGCCCGCAGGTCGATTTTCACCGCTGGCTTGCGAGGCGGCGTGTCGCTGGGCGGGGCGGACAAACCGTTGGTCCTTGCTGGCGAGCATTGCGAAGAACAGTCACTTTGCGGAGACAGGTCGTCGGGATGCTGTTTCGGAACCTACTGGTTCTCCACAGATCGCTCAGGCACGTACTGTGCACGTCGACCGGCTTTTTGCCGAAGCCCTCACGCGTGAGAAAGACGTCGCATTGGCGCTGCCACTGTGGCAACGCATCATCGATCAAGGCGGCGCGGACGACTTTCCGACGTTGCTTCGGTGCGCGGAACTGGCGGTCGCACGGGCGGCTATGCCAGAAGCGAAACGGCGTTTGCTGGCGGCTGAACAAGCCGCGGACGCCGGCAGCGGTGGAAGACGAACGTCGCAGCACGCCTTATTGAACTGCCTTCGCGGAGAGCTTTCCGTCAGGCAAGCCAGATTCTCTGATGCGCGAGAACACTACGAACGAGTGGTGCGGGCCGCAGAATCCACGCCAGCGCTACGCGGACGTGCTCAATGGATGATCGGTGAAACCTTCTTTATGCAGCGACAATACCGCGACGCAATTCATGCTTATCGCCTCGTCGAAAGCTTAGATCCCGGAGGTGGATTCGGGGCGCTCTCGCTGGTCCAGGCCGGAAAGTCATACGAACAATTGGGGCGGACAGCAGAAGCCGGAGTTTGCTACGGACTGCTGTTGAGTCGACACGCCGACAGCCCGCACGCTGATGATGCCCGCCAAAGGCTCGCATCTTTACCACAAACCGATGAATCGCAACTTCGACGTTGAACGGAATCGGAACACGCCATGAAACATGATCAAATGAATTCGCGACGAACGCTCATGCCTCAACGCAGACGTTCGCACACGGCGGGTTTGCTATCTCGGTTGCTGCCCGCAGTATTGTTAACGGTTGGGCTGTTGTGTTGGCTGTCCACAGTTTCGCCCCGATCGGCTCGCGCTCAGGCTCCGTATCAGAACCAAGGCTACGGAAACGGCCTTGGAGTTCCTGCGGGCAATCCGAATACCGGGGCCAGGAACCCCTACCCATCGACACAATACCCCAACTCATTCGGCCCGACGGCCGGAGCGCCACAAGCACGAACGGCTTTAGCGCCCGGTAATTCCGGGATTCCTGCCCCGCCGCCCGAATCGGTTCCGGGAACTGCGGTAGGCCAGCTCGCCGAGGACGGCACGATGCCGTCTGACGATGCGGAAGCCTCTGCTATGAGTTGGTTGACGATGCCGGACTGGATCGCGAAGGTTTTGGCGGGCGGATGGCTCATGTTGCCTCTTGCGTTTTGCTCGCTCGTCGTAATCACGCTGTCTTTGGAAAGGCTGGTTGCTTTGCGGCGTGGGCGCGTGATCCCGCGACCTTTCGTGCAACGGTTTACCGAGTGCGTCGAAGACGGTGTCTTAAGCTACGACGAAGCAAACGAATTGTGCAAGGAATTTGACTGCCCCGTGAGCGAGGTTTTTCGCGCGGCACTGCGACGTTGGGGTCGGCCGATGTTCGAGATCGAGCAAGCCGTGATGGACGCAGGCGACCGAGTGTCAGACGGACTGCGAAAGTACCTGAGGGTCTTTCACGCCATCAGCAATGTTGCACCGTTGATGGGACTGCTCGGAACGGTGATTGGAATGATTGACGCTTTCGATGTCATTAGCGATCAGCAATCGATCGGCCAGCCCGAGATGTTGGCCAACGGTATCAGCATGGCCTTGATGACGACCGCCGGTGGCTTGTCAGTAGCGATCCCGGCCTACCTCGCCTACATGTATTTCAGCAGCAAGTCGGATCGGTACTTGGGGGAAATCGAAAAGCTTTGCCAACGAGTGATCGATTGCATTTCAGCCGAAGGACTCGAAAGTGCCGGTTCGGCGCGGCAAAAGAAGCGTAAGGCGGCATAGCGAAAGGAGCGATGCAATGAGCAAACGCCAATCTTCGTCGGAAGACATTTCGATCAACCTGACCCCGATGATCGATGTTGTCTTTTTGCTTGTGATCTTCTTCATGGTCGGTAGCAAGTTCAGTGAATCTGAAAGTCGAATCAATGTCTCGGTGCCAGCGGTTGGACCGATGGCGGCTGCTGCGAAGGCTCCCGACGATCGTGTGGTGGAGGTGGTTGACGACGGACAACTGATGCTCGACGGGACTCCCGTGACACCGCAGCAACTGGTGGAGACGCTTGAGATGCAGGTGGCCGAGTATCCGGACCTCAGCGTGATCGTTCGTGCGAGCAGCGAGCGTTCGTTGCAGTCTTTCTCGGAAGCTGTTTACACCGTGCGTTCTAGTGGTGTTCAGAAGATCGGAATGGCGGTCAAGAGTGAAGCGGCTCAGCGTGGGCTTCGTCGATGATCCTTGCACGATTGGCGGAGCTTTGGGCTGATCCGCGGATCATCTATGCCGTCGCTGTGCTGGCAGTGGTTCTGCTTGCGGCGACGATTTGGCTTTTTCGCCGTTCGAAGCGAGAAGGAAGGGCTGCCGGGATTATTTGTCTCGTCATTTCGATTGGACTTCATATCGCGCTGATCTATCTCGTTCCCTTTGAAGAGAAGCCAGCCGGTGGGCGGCGCGTTGCAGAGAACGACGATCCCGGAGTCGCGGATCTCACTTTCTCCACGTTTGATTCGGAGCTCAATATCGAAGACGTTTCCGGCGACGCGGCTGCAGACATTCAGCCCTTGCCTGTCGATCAATGGGAGGAGCTCTTCGATGCGGAGTCGAGCGACCCGCCTGTTGAAGAACCGCAACCCGCCGAGTCACCGCTCACTGATTCGCCTCTCGCCAAGTCGGATGGCGTCGAGTCTCAGTCCGAAACGCCGCCTGAGCTATCGGTGATGGATTCGATTGAATCTTCCGAGATGAGTGAGGCCATGTCCGCCAGTGAACCGTTGGAACCGATGCTGAAACAGTTCGACACTGCATTGGAGTCGGCGCTTGACGAATGGATCTCCGAACAGGTTCAGGCTCCAGATGCCGAGTCACGCGTGGCGACGTGGGCGGAGTCAGCGGACGAACGTCTGACCGAGTCGACTGATCTTGAGAAGCTGAAGGAACAGAATCCCGCACAAGGTGAGATCGGGGTAAGATCTTCAGCAGCGACGGTGGCGAATGCGATTGCGGCGACGCTGCCTGGCGAAGAAGTCAATGATTTTGCGAATCGTCGTGGATCATCGAAGTCAATCGCGCTGGAGCAGACCGGTGGAAACGTCGTGACGGAAGCTTCGGTGAAAGCGGCACTTCGATTCTTGGCTGCCGCGCAACGCCCAGATGGTTCGTGGGATCCGAAATCGTCAGGTGCAGGTGTCGAACGCATGCCACTTGGCGAGAGGCGACTCGGTGCGGGGACTCGCTGCACGACGGGAATCACCGGGCTTTCGCTTCTTGCGTTGATGGGTGCGGGACATACGCATCTTGAAGGCGAACATTCTGGAACGGTCTTTCGCGGGTTGGCGTATTTGATCGAAAATCAAAATCCCGACGGTTCGCTTAGCGGACGTGCGACGATTTATGCCGCCAGCTACTGCCATTCGATGGCAGCGTTGGCGATGGCCGAAGCCGCTGTGATGACGGGAGATGTTTCCGCAATTGAGTCGGCGAGACGAGCGATCGCCTACACCGAGCGGATGCAACATCCGGTGACCGGCGGCTGGCGGTATACGAGAGGTGATCCCGGTGATCTCAGCCAGCTCGGTTGGCAAGCGATGGTGCTGGAAGCTGGGCGTCGCGCGGGTATCGAGATTCGATCAACGGCGATGCCCGGTGTTGCTCGATTTCTTTACAGCGTTCGAACCGGTCGGGGCGGACGGGCGTGCTACCGGCCTGGAGAAGCAACCAGTCGCACGATGACGGCGGAAGCCCTTGCGACACGGTTGCTTATCGGGCAGCGAGTTCCTCCGGACCAGGTCGAGGAGGCCGAGAATTACTTGCTGGAGCGTCGCCCGGGTGTCGGAAAAGACAACTACTACTACTGGTACTACGCGACGCTCGCACTTCATCAGTTGCAGGGAGATGCGTGGGACTCTTGGAATGAAGCTTTGAAGGCGAGGCTGATTTCGTCGCAGAGAGCTGACGGCAGTTGGTCTGCCGACTCAACATGGGGCGGCTACGGTGGCACAATCTATTCGACATCAATGGCCGCGCTCTGTCTCGAAACCTACTACCGCCACACGATTCGGAAGTCGGCCGAGGAAACGGCGACACGACCAACGTTCCGAAGGATGAAATGACCGGTCGTATTCCGTCTTGCGTCCGTACGATGGGAT
>JBCCOI010000210.1:0-11361 GCA_039025515.1 Planctomycetota bacterium | reverse complement strand
GAGTGGGCAAGACTTCATCCGCAGGAACGATGAGGCGTTTCGTGAGAGCTACGAAAGAGCGGTGCAGAACTTTGACGCTTGGCGTACCGCGGTACTCGGGTTCGGTCTCGATCCGACCGAGTTGGTCAATGTCGATCAAGCAACTGCCTTGGTGAAAGAGTTGCTCGAAAAGGGCATCTCCCACCAGCAACAGCGTGCCCGCGAGCGTGCCAATGAGTACAAAACGCTTTCGAGTGCGCCGCAATCGGTGAAGAATGAAAAGCTGTTCCAACTGATCCGTGAAGGAACCGCTTCTCTCGAATACACGATGGAAGGGTTCCACCGCACGTTTTGGGATGTCAATGGCGGTCAAGGGATCTTGGATGCGTTGCCGTTCTACATTGACTTTGATCCAAGCGAATCGGCGAAGAGTTTGGACTTTGGAAGCAGTCTGACAGAGGCATCGCTGGAGATCACACCCAGACTCTACATCAGGGAAGAGCCCGGGCAGGAGCAAGGCGAACCGGTGGGACTCGCGCTATCGGGCATGCCTGTGAGCGTTGCACCGCTCGATGGCACCGAAGTGACAAAAGGTATCGGTGTGACCGAAAGCGATGGCGTCTATCGCGACACGGTAACGATCGGACCCGGCCAAGAGAAAGTACGTCTCTTCGTGAATTCTGGACTCGTCTTTATGGGGCAAGCAGCGTCGCCGGCATTTGGAATCCGGAAACTCCCGGAGCTCGGTGCGATCACTTTCGGCCATACCGAACTCTCGCTTGCACCACCCGAGCAGATCGTTTTGAAAGCGGGACCCGAAAGCGCAGGTCTTGGAGGCCTGTCGACCAATCCGCTGGCAACGCGAGCGGGCGATCGCGTGTTGGTTGAAGTCCAGTTACTGAGAGGTAACGAGCCCCAGGTGGGTCAGTCGGTTCACATCTCCACGATCGGTGCCGCCCAAGATCAACACCAAACGCTCACGACGCAAACGGATGGGACGGTCAGGCTCTCGCTCGAGCTCCCGGATGCCGATTTGGGGGCGATCCAAGTTCGCGTTCGTTTTCAGCGTGGAAAGGACACCATCGTCCGAGAACTCTTGGTGCCCTACGATTCGCAACTCGATGACCTGGATTCCGCCGGGCCGATCATCCTTCCCGCGCAGCGATTCGCCGAGTCAGAAATCGCGGCCGCACTGGGGACGGTCAGCGTGGAGGAGTTGGAAACAACGGGAGCTTTGCCGGACGGGTTACGTCTGCAGCTTCGCGATGCGATGGTGAAGTGGCTGGAGAGTCGCTCCGACGAAGGCGACGCCCAAGGCTTGCTCGAGTTGATCGAAGCAGCCGATCGAAACAATTTGCTCACAACGATTCAAGCCTACGAGGCGTGGGTTTCGTGGGTGCAACGTTTACAGTTGGGAGACCTTCTCTCGCAGCAAGACTCACAGTCGCCGGCCTTCGGTTTGGCCGACCAGCTTGCGATGAAGGTACGCACCGGCATCGACGGAATTCTTGCGGACGCGTTCGCCGGTGCGGTGCCGGACGCGGACCTTGGGCGTCAAGCTTTACTGATCTCGGCGAAAGCATCGATCGCCGGTGTCGATCGCCCTTCGAGTCAACCGGATAGCGACGATTACTCGCCTTCGCTGATCCAAGCCCGACTCGGACTCGAACTCAAGTTCAATACCGTCGAGATAAAGGGAAGCGACGAGGCGGCGACCTTGTTGGTCCAAGTCGGCGCCGTCATGCACAGCGAAGATTCGTCCGAATCCGATCCCGTTCCGGCCAAGTTCACGGCGCCCGTCAATGTGCAAGTCGTCGGTCATGGCGCGGGTGTGAAGCAAGCAACGACCACCGAGAATGGCGGCGGAACAAGTGGAGGCGGAACCAATGGCATGTGGTACGCGGCGGAAACCGTTCTCTACAACGGTGCCACCGACGCGGACTTCACGATCATGGCGTTGGATTACGACCTTGGTGCGTTCTTAAGCACCTCGCAACAGAAAGTCCGATTGTCGACGACGACGCGCATCGAGCCTGCGGGAACAATCGAAGGAACGGGCAAGCGGGTCGTCGGCGACAGCTTTGAAATCAGCAGTCACACGGATTCAAGGCAAGTCCTGGTTTTGGAACCCGGCATCTTGCGCGGCAAAGCCTACCAGTCGGATCCGCCGGTCGCGGCCATCACGGATGATCCCAATCTCACGATTGAACGGATCGACGGTTCGAACATCCTGCGAGTTTCGGCCGCGCCGGGAACGGATGGTGAAGCGACCATCACGCTCGCAACATTGATCGCAGGAGAACGCGTCGAAACAACGGTCACGCTGGAATACTCCAATCGATTAGTCGGCTCGGGTGAGTTCGTCGGCATCGAACAACAAGCTGACGGCGGCTTCTTGCAGCACCCCGGAATCTTCGATGCTCTCAACACGTTGGCTCTGCCGCTCAGTTCCGGCAACGTCGGGCTTGGACACGTCTTGGGCTGGGATTCGATCACGATGCCATGGCAAAGCTTGTCGACGGGTCTATTCGATGTCGTCCAAAGCATCGACTTGCAGGACATCACCGGTTGGCTGCAGAACGGACTGCCGAGCGAGCCGTTTGACCTGATCCAATTCAAGTTGGACTTCGATGAGCTTGAGCTGATTCGGGATCCGCTGACCCTCGGAGCCTCGGTGGGAACGACCGGAGGCGGACTGCTGCCGGAAGGGCTTTCGGGATCGCTCACTATCGATGAAGTCCACTTGGGCGGCCAACTTGTTTTTGGCGTCGATACCTCGACGAGTCCTTTCTACGTGGTGACACGAAGCCAGGATGAAAGCGTTCCCGAGTCCACCGAACTGACGGCAGGAATCTCGGTCGGCGCGAGCCTCTCCAGTGACCAACCGTGGCTGGGAGGGTTGTTGAACCTCGGCCGCATCGAAGGCAGCTTCAGCAGCCGAGTCGGCATCGACCTGAGCGCCACCGGTGGAAGCGATGGACGACTCCGTTTGGAAGAAGTTGGAACGCTGGCGGGTGCGATCGCAAGCTTCGTTGATCAACCGCTCTACGATTTACAGTTCCAGATGTCGGGAGGACTCACGGTTCCCGGATTTGAAAACGAACAGGGTGATGCACTGGGTTCGATCAACCTGATCGGCGCCGCCTACACCACGGCGGAACCAGCCAGTGGTCCGTTGCCTCCGCTGGCGTTTGAACTCCGCACCGGAAATGACTTTCGGCTGGCAGACGTGGATCCTCAGCTTGTCGAGCGACTGAAAAATGGCGATGCATTCAGTCCAGATGACGCGTTCGAAGCGGGGGATTCTTGGGAAGAGATCATCGCGATGTCCTCGGAGAATCCGTCTCCGGAAGATCTTGGGGTGCTCGATGATCTTCGTATCGTGGAAGGGTCGCTACGAGACGCCGCGGATTGGTATCGCTTTGACCTCGTCGAGGCGGGCAACGCGACCAGCTTCGTTCAAGTCGACTTGGACACGAAACGCGGTAACGTCCGAGTCGAGCTTTATCGCTTGATCGAAGGCGGCGAGCCTGCGTTGGATCGAGTTCATCGCCGATCGAGCAGTGACATCAACGCGGTTCGCTTGAGTCTGATGGGGCAGACACCCGGAACCTATTTCGTCAAGGTGATGGCAGACGGCGAGCAGCTCAATCCGCGGTACGCACTCTCGGTGAAACCGCCGGCCGGACTGGAAGACGGTTTGACCGCGAATCTAGCCGGGCTGCAGCTAAGGAACGGTGCGTTTGCGATCGAACTGCGACCCGATCTCTCGTTGAACACCGAACTCGCGGGACGAATCGGCTTTCCCGATCCCGCCGGCGACGGAGTTCTCTTTGACGTCGGACTGCATGCGAAGCTTGGACCCGATGGCGACGAGCCGCTCGTTCTGGACGCGAAGGTGAGTTTAACGATCGGCGGCCAGGGAACGAGCATCTGGTACACGCCGGCGCCGCTGGCAGCGGAAGTCGAAGTGGAACTGGATGCAAACCGAGGTGGTTTCATCGTTTTTGGCTACAAGTCACCAAGCGACTACAAGTTTGCGGGACTCGATGTCGCCAATGATCGCTGGGTGATCGGTGAGTCAGTTTTGGACTCCGAGGGCGCACCGACTCAGATGGTTCACAACACATCGGCAGCGTCGGGTCTCTCGGGGCAAGCACCGATTCGCTTGAGTTATCAAAACGGGATCGCGTTACTCAGCTCCAGGGACGAATCGGGATGGGTGGATCGGGGCCAACATCTCTTCGGCGGCACGCTTGGTGATGGATTCGTTGGGCTCTTGACCGGGAACGATCGTTCGACGTTTGTGGACTTCGCAGTCAAACCGATCAATCCCGATACCGGTGTCGCCGGAGCAAACATCGTCGAGACCTTTCGCGGAAGTCCAGACAACGGCTGGCGAACCGAACAGGGTGCTTGGGAGTGGACCGACCAGGGTTATTCAGGTGTTCCTTCGTCCTATCGTTTGGGTGATTGGATTGAGGTGTATGCCGGAAGGCTTGATGCGGGACTTCGCATTGACTTTAACGACCTGAGTCCGATCCTCGATCCTGAATCCATCACCGCGTCATTTTCGCTGGACGGAGTCGACGCCGTGTTGTTCCCGAGCGACGACGGCTCCGGCACACCACTGGATGCCATGCTCGCGGACTCCCCGCGCGGCTTAGCCGTCTTTTCAGGAGGGTCCCTCTCAGCCAACCAATCTGGGGTGCAATTGGCGGTAGACGAGGTGAAAGGCACTCTACTCGATCTCGTCGATGTCTCGCTCGCCAATGTGACGCTGGATCTATCTAGCGACTTTAGCGAGCCATTGCTGTCAACGGGCAGTGTCGGCTTAACGGTTCCACTTCTCAGTGAAGAAGACACGTTTGTGACCATTTCGGCTCCATCGAATGGTCCACTGATTGCGTTAACCAAACCGAACCTATTCGACCAGGACGCGAGCAATGACGTTCCGTCGATGGCCTTCCTTCAAGACGGCGTCTCGGTGACGTTGAATACAGGTTTGTTGACGCAGCGGATGGACCTCTCCGGACTGTTACCGCTGGAAGTGGACGAGTTGGAACTTGTCTTTCATGACCCGCGGAATTCGTTGCTCGACGCTTCGATCCGAGTCGATGCGTCACTCGACTTAGATTCTCTCAGCGGACTCCCATTTACACCGGTGCTCGCTGTTGGGGGCGATGCGGCCGATGGCTGTGCTGACGAAGACCGTGTCACCTTACCCGGCGGTGAATTGCTCTGTGGAAATGGACGACTATCGGGAACGCTCTACCCGGCGGCTCTGTTAAGTGACAATCCGGCGATGGCCATCGAGCAGTTGGGACCGATCTACCTCGGCATCAACGACTGGCGGATCATGGACAACCTGGATGGTGAGCCATTGACTGTAGGAGGCTACCTCAAGCTTGGAAGCTTCGATCGAGGCCACTTTGATGGTGAGTTGAGTGGCACACTCGAGTTGGTTTACGGAGACAAGGAGAATCCACAAGCGAGCGCGTCGCTCGAAGCGCGCGGCCGACTGACGAGACAGATCACCGAATCAGGTACGATCACGCGCGCTGAGATCGATTGGCTGGGTGAGGGCGGCGGAGAGTTTTCCTTTCTGGCCGCGGAGGGTGCACAGATCGCCTTCACAACCTGGATTCAAAACATCGCCGATTCGAGTCGCCCGTTCAACGTCACCGCGGGTGGCGGTCTGACGGATTTGTCGACCGGAGAGATTCGCATCGCGCTCGGTCCCTACGTGGAACTGATCGGCGCCGCAACGTTTAACTTCGATGCCGGAAGCCATGAACCGTTTGCAGTCCTGGACACCGCGGGCGTCGAATTCAGTGATGAACTTCCAGACTCACTGAATTGGCTGAGTGGCATCAGCTTCGAGGCTGGAGGATTTGGTGTCGGCCGTGACGGCACGGTTTATGTGATGCCGAATGCCTACTTCCAAGCGTCGGCAGATCCGAACCTGGGCGGAAACCTCTTGGGCCTTCCGAGCTGGATTCCGATCACCCTGAACGAGATCGGTTTGCGATTCGACGGACAAGGCGAAGACGATGAACCACTGGATGTAACGCTACAGGGTGCATTAACCGAACCGGGTGCCACGTTCGCCCCGCTTCTGTCTCCCGAAAACATGACGCTGATCTTCAGCGGCGGCCTGCAAGGATCTCCGGATGGACTACCGCTAACCGGCCGAGTCAATAAGCTGGAAGTCGAGCTGGGCAACCTTGTCCAGTTCGCTTCGAACAGTTGTTACAGCAACCTTGATCAAATCGGTAGCGAGTCTTGTCCACTGCCGATCGAAGACCTCGCTGGCTTTACGATCGCTATCGAACCGTTCTCTTTGGCCGGCGTCGAAATCGGAGGTTCGTTGGGGCTGGGCGTTGGAGAGATCGAGCTTCCCGACGGGAGCCTACAGTCGGCATTCTACGGCCGCATCGGTGGGCAGTTTGCCTACGGGAATATGGGTCTGGGTGCAGAAGTCATCATGACGCAATATGGCCCAGTACTAGCGCGATTGTTTTCTGGTGTACCGATTCCGATCGGCGCGCTCGTCGGTGCCGCGGCCGGGAGTGTCATCCCCGGACTCGGAACCGGAATCGGGGCGTCGGTTGGCGCTCAAACAGGCTTTATGATGACCGGCTTTGAAGGTGCCTTGATTTTTGGAGATGCCGGAGGAGACAACTCGCCTCCTGAGAATCCGTTAGACGTACTCACCAACCCAGAGTTTGTCGCACCCGCGCAAATCACCGATGATCGTCTTCGTGCGGTCATGCAACAAACCGCGCAGCGACGACATGATCTCGCGCAGCAACTCAATAGTGACGATGACCCTGACAACGACATCAATTGCAATGCATTCCCGCCGGGCCCCAATGAGCTGGCCTCCTGCTACACCTGGTCGGACGGTGTTCAGTTGGTCGGAAGCGGAGTCCTGACCAACATCAACTTGCAAAACCAAATCGGCGGCAAAGTCACGCTCGGAATGAATCTTGGCTTCGATTCGCCCGGTGATGGCGGCAGCCCGTTGGAAACGAAGGTCTTCTTGCGTGGTGACTTAGAATTGTCCGGCCAAGGGGTCGGCACGGCCGTCGCCGTGTTGGATTTCAGCGATCGCGAAGTGGATGGCCAGACGGTTTTCGGTCCGCTCAACCCGACATTGACCGTAGCGGCGGGCGTTCCAGGGTCGGGCGGATGGCTCAGCACTCTGATGCCCGTGCAAGCTCAAATCGGTGCGACGCTGGATACCAAGGGCATTGCGGAAGCAAGCATCGCTTTGGTTCGAAGTCTCATCGACTCGGGTGTCGATTACCTTGACGGCCTATTGGACGGCTTGGCGAGTCAGTTGGATGTTAAACGTCAAGCATTCATCGAACAGCAAATCGATCTACTCAATTCGCCTTCGGATTCGCTGTTCGCCATTCTGGATGTGGACGGTGATTTGGACGCGGCCACGTACAACGTTGATCTTTCCCCTGCGGAATGGAATCGTGAGATCACCGGAGAATTTTTGCGCGCACGACTACTCGGCGGTGTCGTCGATGGGGAAGCGATCGAAGGGCTACTTCCCACCTCCATCAACGAGCTGTCGATCGCACGAATCAACGTGGCAACGATTATCGCGAGTGAACTGCTGGTCGGACTTTACGAGCTGGTGATCCAGGTCGATGAAGCCGGTCAGTTCGTCTTTGCGGCTCCGCCGGCGCCCGACGCATCGGACGGTTTGGCTTTTTCGATCTATCAAGCCGCTCTATCTGGTACACAGTCCTCGCTCAACTCGCTTCGCGCGGCGCAGCAGAACGCGATCTCGGGATTGCCGTCCGAAGCTGCACGAACCGCCGCAACCGAGGCACTCGATCGGACAATCGAAAACGCCACACGACAAGCCGAGTTTGCGGCGATGTTGGCGTCCAGTCTCTACGACACGTTGATCGCAGCAGGGAGTTCCGCTGCGGATGCTTTCTTTGAGATCCTGGACCCAAGCTTACAGATCCGAGGTCACATCCAACCGGTGATTCTCGGCATTCCGCTGGGGCAACCCCGCGAGCGTGTCTTTGCGGAAGTCACCAAAGAGTCACTGACGATCGACGGCAGTTTCAGTGTTATCAATCGTTTACTGACGCTGGGTGGTATTCCACTGCCGATCGACGACCGCTTGACCGCCAATGTTTACGTTCCGTTTGAGAACCTTTATCGAGATCTCTTTACCTACCAGGTTCCTGAATTGGATCTCGAATCCGGGCAACCTTGGCAAGTTGCCTTGTCCGGTGCCGCCGAGTTCGCCGGTTTTCAACTGGGACAAATCGCCGGCGCAATTTTTCCGGGTGGGAACGGTGACCCGCAACTGACACAAGATGTCACCGAGCTTTTGCTCGGTGATGCGGGTGCCCAAACCAACGCCGACGGTTCGTCTCGCTATCCGGGAATCGTCTCCACCGCTCTACCAGCCGATGGCATTCGACCCGATCGGATTTACGTCGAACAAGAGAACTTTGACAAGCTGGTCGAAGCGGGCGGCTTGTTGATCGATGGTCGTTTGACGATCCCGCGAATTCTGACCGAGCCGTTGACGCTCTTCAATGAAATCAGCGATTCGGTTTGGCAAGACTATCGCGCCTTCGTGGAAGCGGATCTCCAGGACGGACAATCGTGTTGGGACGACCAAGCGCCGTTGATGAACAATATGTTTGCTTGCCTCACGCAAAACCCGCAAGCGGCGATGGACTTTCTTGGTGGACGTTTAGACAACTTCGGCGACGTTCAGGCGGTTCAGCAGGTCGCGCAGATGCAGTTGTTCGTGCCGAATTTCTTTACCGAGTTGATGGATGCGATCGGTGGAGCATCGGCGATTGAAAACCTGACTGCCTCCGAACTGCAATCACGACTGGAGACCGCCGCGGGCGACCTTGAGTCGGACATCAGTCAACTGTGGCAGCAATACGGCTACTTCCAAGGCGAGTGGGGCGGCGGGCTGCGTGAGCCGGGCGAGGATGCAACCGCGACGACCGACAAACTACTGGGGATCCCATTTGGCGGTGCGGAAATCAGCGTGATCGGACAGCGGCTAAGCGTTGCCGGCGATTACTTGGGCGTCCCCATGCAGTTCATGATCGATCTCGGTTCCGATCGTTCGGAATCTTTCACGGACAGCAACGGAAACGGGCGTTGGGATCCTGCCGAGCCACCCCTGCTTATCGATGGACAACCTCAATTTGACACGCAAGGAAATCAGCTCTTCGTCGATCTGAATTTGAATGGAGTTTGGGAAACGTCCGACGAGCCCTTCGAAGATCGCAACGGAAACGGTGTCCAAGATCGCGGCGTTCCCCGCGCGGGCGCCGAAGTCGTCTTCGGAACAGCCCCCGAAGGTTATCAAGTCGATTCGCGGCTGGGAGGCAACGCGGGCTTCGGGAGAACAACGACGGAGACCGCTGCGTTGCAAGACCTGCTTCGTGAAATCGGATTGGTCGTGGGCGAAACCGAAAGTGTTCCCGACTGGTTGAATCTGTCCGGAGGAGCCGTCCTGCGTACGTTCTCGCCGGGCTTTGAAACCGATGTCAACGCGGATGCACTTAAACGAACCGGTGGAATCCAAGTCGCCGCCGAAATGACGTTGGCTTCTTTATTCTCTGGTGGCTTCGGTTTCGAAATCACTCCGGGCGGCAGCGACGGAATCAACTTTCAAGCCGAAGCGGAGATCCGGGAGTTCTTGCCCGACGTTCTACTTCCCGTCGCACCCGGCTCGGATGGTTTACAGTTTCAAATCTCGCGTTCCGATGGACAACTGTCGGCAGCGTTAATGGGCAGCGTCCGGTTACTCGGTGCCGAGATCCCGATCCCAACGAGCGTTCCCGGAAACGTGAACAATAACGCCGTCACGCTCACTCCGCAGGGCATTGAAGCCGAAATCCGGCTCAACGATGTGGGCGATTTGATTCGCGATGCGATTCAGTCGGATGGCATCGCAATGAATCTACCCGGCTTTGAGCTGGACGGTGATTTGTTCCTGCTGCAACTCAATGCGACAGCGACACAGGTCAATGGAAGTCTGCGCGTCGAAGGCGGTGAACTGACTTTGCCGGGGTTTGAGTTGAGTGATGCAACCTTCGAGATCACAAAGCAAGGAGGCAACTTACGAATACAGATCGAACAGGGGCAATTGGATCTTGGCTACTTCGTCGCCGAAGAGTTTAGCGGGGAGATCTTGATTGACATCTCCAACCCGCTCATCGCCATCATCCAGCAGTTCTCGCTCGACGCGAGCTGGTCTGTCGATGTACCGCTCACACCGGTGCCGTTGGTTGGGTTCCTGGATTGGTTTTCCGCAGGCCGTTTGATCGGTGGCGGTGACGTACAGATTGACTATCGACTGGGAGCCAGCGATCCGATTGCAGTCAGCGGTTCTTTCACGGGCAGTTTTGACCCGGGCTCCATCGGCGGCGACGACGACGTGGACCTGTTCGCCTTGGCGTTGGACTCGCAAGGATGCCTTCGGTTTGATGGGGCCGGCGCGTCAGCAGCATTACCGTTGCCCGGCGGTTCTTGCGAAGCCTACGTTTCTGACTTGGTAACGTTTTCAATCACATCCGCGAACTCTGTGGTTGAGCCCGATGATGGGGAATCGATATCGGTTCCCGCGTTTCAAGTAAGTATCGATATCTCGGATCTCGACCACCTGCAAACCAACCAAAGCCTTTCCGCCGAAGTCAGCTACGAACTACTCGGCACCGGAACCGCGTCGCGAGGAAGCGACTTCCGACTGCCAGGAACCGACGGAGAGCCGCGTACCGGCACGCTGGTTTTCACATTCAATCCGAAGGAAGTCGTCGACCCGATCCTCGTTCCGATCAATGTCATCGGGGACGAAGATTTCGAAGATGACGAAACGATCATCATCCGGTTGATCAATCCCAAAGGCGGCGGGAACCTGTCGGCTGCGCTGACGAACAGTCTCGGCGTGGTCACGATTCGCAATGACGACCCGCCGGCGCCGATCGCCCGACCGTCCGATGCACTCATCGCGTGGTCCATGGACGAATTGGTGGGCGGCACGTCGACGCTCAATCTTGAACCGACGTTCCGCGCCGACAGTGACCGGGGTACTCCGGGCGGCGGATCGATCGGACATCGCGACGGAATCACCGGCGGCCCGGGACTGATCAACGATTACTTCGATGATGACGGTGCTTACGTTGGACAACCAGGCGTCGCCGTCCGACGCATGCCGCCAATCATTGGTCCAACTTCAAACGCGACTAGCCTTCCCGCCAGCCGGCGGCAGCTCATAATCGGACCGGTGTATTTTATCGACGGAACAATCAACGTCTTCGACCAAACCAGGGAAATCGCGAGTGACCCAAGACCCTATTTCGAGTTCTACGT
>JBCCOI010000209.1:0-11396 GCA_039025515.1 Planctomycetota bacterium | reverse complement strand
GGATATCACTCCCATTCGTCAATTGAATCGTCGTGTCCCAACGGATCTGGAGACGATCTGCCACCACTGCCTGGAGCGTTCCGTCGATCGTCGCTACCAGAACGCGACGGAGCTTCGCGAAGATTTGAAACGATATCTCGACGGACGGCCAATCCTCGCAAAGCCCACACCGCTGCACCGTCGAATCATTTCTTGGGTGAAACGACATCCATCGCTGTCCGCGGCTGCCGGCATCGCGGGTGTAGCTCTCCTTTCGATCGCGGCTGTTTCTCTGCGATCACGCAGCAAGATTCAGGTTTCGCTCGATCGAACGTCCGCCGCGTTGGAAGATGCGGCCATGCAGCGAGATGTCGTGGTCAAGGCGATGAATGATCTGGTCTATACCGTCCACGATGAGCTGCAGACTCGCGAAGCTTCGATCGAAGCCCGAGGCGAGGTCTTGAAGTCGGCAATGCTTGGGCTGCAAAGAGTGATCGACACCAGTCCGGACGACATCGAGTCGGCGTTGACGATGGCGGATGCCGAAAATCGCTTTGCCTATATTTTGTCGCAACAGAACCGCAATGACGAAGCCCTCTCGGAGTTTCGAAAAGCTATCGCCCGTGTGGAAGCCATCGAAGGCGAAAAGGCCCGACGACTGGAAGCCTTGATCCGTCTCAATCTTGGGACCTTCTTTTCACGCTCAGTGCGTTTTCAAGAAGCGATCACGAGTCTTTCCAAGTCTCTGCTACTTTCTAATCAACTGTTGAACCAGTATCCGGAAGACGAAGACCTACTCAACCTCATTTGCAAAAACAAATCTCGTCTGGGAGGAGCCTGCAGTTCGCTCGGCAGAGTCGAAGATTCGAACCAACACTTTCAAGAAGCCATCCCAATTGCCGAACAGCTCTTTGAGTCTTCGCCAGATAGTCTTCAACGTCGCTTTAACGTGACCGAACTGCGTTCAATGCTGGGGCTCAACTTCATGCTACAAGGGCAGTTTGATCGGGCGACGGAATCGTACCGGGGCGTGATCGACTTGCTCGAGCCGCTCGATCCATCCGAAAGCGAAGATGTTCAACTGCGGACCAATTTCTATAACGCAAAACTTCAGATCGCGACGATTCAGATTGCAAGGCAAAACTTTGCAGACGGCGTAGCCACACTGACCGATGTCGCGACTGCATACGAGCGTTTGATTGACGCCGAACCGAATCGAACGGGCTTTCGCCTCCGCATGGGAGCTGTCCAGGACGTGCTTGCTGCAACAAAGCATGCATTACGAGATCGGGACGCGGCGAAGTCACATGCATTGCGATCCATCGAAGCGTTAGAAGCAGCGATTCGCATGGATCCGTCGGCCGAGGTCCAAAAAAGCCAGATCGCATCAAGGTGGTCCCGAATTGCCGACTTCGAACTGCGAAACGGCGATCTGGATGCCGCTCAACGGGCAATCGACAACGTCATTGAGAATTTGAGGCCGTTGGTCGAGCGTTATCAGATGCATGTTTTGTTTTCGATCTTCGAAACTTGGTCTGCTCATTTGAGGGCGGTCCAACACGGATCCTCGGACATCGACGAAGAACGAATTTCCGCAATTCGCCTAAGCCTCGATGTGCTCGCCGCTGCTCACCAAGACAAGTTCGAGACGCTTCGAACTCAAATCGGTCGGCTTGAAGATGACATTGACGCGGCAGAATCGCCCGCGATGAAAAATCTGCTCGCCAAGTGGTTGGCGGTGAGCGTCGGCGAATGGCACTACTGGGAGACGCAGCAAGGAAATACCTCAGCGGATAAGCTCGATCAAATCGCCGAAACCTGCATCACAGCCGTCAGACGCTATCTTGCCCAGCCGAATGCGGAAACCCAATTCCCCAATACCGATCCTGCGTTTGCGACGATGCGCGACGTGCCCGAATTCGCGGAGGCTTTTCCGATCCCCTAGCTCGGCTTCGGAATGGCCGATTCTTTCCTGGGAATACAGTCTCTCACGGAGGCAGCAAGCTCAGCGAATTCCGGTCGGACGTCGAGCAATCGTGCCCGTGCGAGTTTGCGTGCCAATCGCCAGACCCAACCAGCCGTCGCGGAGTTCGAATTGAATCACACCCGCGTCGGGCGGACAGAACTTCTGGAGCATCTCTCCGTCGAGCAGTGGCAGAGGTCGGTTGGGAGAGAGCACTTTGGTGAACACGGTTCGGACCGGTAGCCGTTGACGCATCGACATCCGCGGGCCACTGATGTTTAGCGAACCCTCACGGACGAGGCTCGCCTTCAGGCCATCGAACTGCGGTCGATAAGCCGCCCGAACAATGAAGTTCCGAAGTTTGAGCCGATCACGATTCAGACGGATGATTCGCATCGTGATCCAAACCTTGCCGTCTTCGATTTCGATCGTCATCGGGCGATGACGTGCAAATTGGATGGATACATCGTCGGGCAAATCTTCGGGCATTCGCGACGAATCGATTCCGAGTACGTTGTAGCACGAAGTGAGTACGTCTTGGATCGGCATTAATTCATCTTGAGGAACCAATTGCTCAAGCGTGTTGTTCAGTGCCGATTGATGGAGCTGCACGCTGAAGAGGTTGCCCGCCAATGCCCTGGGACGAGGCGTTGTTGCCGCGAGTTGCGATTCGCCCGCCATCCGGTATCGGGCAATCATCCGATCCTCGGTCGTCTGCATGTCGATCACCCTAGGCTGCAACTGCAGCGCATTGAGCGGCCCAAGCACCGACTGTGAGAATTGCTGTGAAACGTCTTCGACTTTCCCGTTGATCTCCGAAGCGATCTCGCTGGACAGTTCCGAGCGGATTCGCCCACGGGCGATTCGGTTGGAAAGCGAAGATCGCTCAAAGTACTCGTTTTCAGCGATCGAGCGGACAAAGCTTCCAATCAACGGCCAACCGTCATAGGTCGTTTCCACGCCTTGCAGACGCGTTCGACCCAGGACGTCGACTGAAGCGTTTCCGAGTTGAATATCCGTAGGCTTGATGGAGATCGGCGTGCTCGCGTTATAAGGATTCACGCTTGATGTGCGGAACGAGGCAGGTCCGCTGCGGCCAATGCTGCGAGTCGAGACCTGACCGATCGTTTCGAGCTGCATTTCCCAGGAACGGCTTGACGGAATCAAGCGGATCCCCAACTCGCTGCTCACGTCGCTCACCCCCGTCACTCGGCTTCCGAGCACCGTGGTTCGAAGAGGCATCGATCGGTTCGGAATCTTGGGCAGAATGCCTTCCAAGAAACGATCGCTCAGCGAAAACCGAACGTTGGCGTTACGGTAATGCGTGTCGATCGCAGCGGCGAGCTTACGAGCTTCTTCGTGTTTTGCGTACTGCAGCGAAACCATCGCCTGTGCGATCTCTGCAGTAACCAAGTCGATCGCATTCGATTCAGTCTTTTCGATCTGATGCAACAGCGCCGAGTAGTCGACCGCGCCACAAGCCCATGGACGCACGGCTCGGGCGACGCCGATCACCAAGTCACCGTTCAACCAGTCTTGATGTTCTTGCGTCAATCCAGGCCAACGGAGCCGCGCAAGGAACTTCTGCGTCAGCTCGCGACGATAGCGATCATCACCAGACGTGAAACTGCGCTGTAGTTCATCCAACAATAGAAAGACGCGCCAGCCCTCAGCATCTCCAGTGGAATCGAGGCTGTCTTGAAGTCGAGCGATCGAGGTCGTTGCCTTGATTGCGTCATCGCCGACGTACTGATTTGCCGGAAAGTCGCCGGAGTTGATGCGATAGATCGGATTCCAAACGGATAAACGACGCTCTAACGAATAGGCGGCTTGCAGCCACGCGACACGCTGACTTCTGGACGCAACGGTTTCGGCCTCGATGGCGGCACGCCGTTGAAGTGCGCCGAGTTCGTCGAGGACGCCGCCGACAACATCGTCCCCCAATCGCGTTTGATGATGTAGTTCATCAAGCATGCTTCGGACGTTATCGCACCAGGAGACAACATCGGCTGCCCCGAGCGTCAGATCACTGACGTAGTTCGCCGACGTTAACTGGGAAACGGGCTCCTGCTCCACCAATACTTTGAGGGTCTCAAGCTGATCCACGAGACGCTTGGGATTTGGCCAGGTCGCCCATCTTGCATCGGCAAGTTCTCGCTGCTGTTGTGATTCAACACGACCCTTGTCTTCCACTTCCGGCCCCAGATCAATCGCGACGTCTTCTGCCGACTGATCCCCCAGAGAACCGATGGCAGATCGCCTCATCTCCTCGTTGGGTGAGGGCAAGAGAACTTCATCCAGTTTGATATTGCGGCCCTCTTCGCGTTCAAGATCGGCGAGAGCGGAGATGGGTGCTTGATAGGCATCCGTCCGCTTCTCCGTGTTCGGTCGCGCCGTTGGATTCGTCGGTCTTTCGGCGAGTCTGGGTTCGACGACGGAGAACCCGACGTCCGGATGATTCAATTCCAGCGGCTCTGGGAGCCCAACGGCGTCTGTCGCGTCGTCATCAAAGAGAGCGTCATCAAGTTCTATGACCAAATCGTTAAAGTCAATCGAATTCGACACGTCTTCCAAAACCGAATCACCGAACTCGTTTTTCCATTCCGTCTCTCCGGCGATCGGCCTTGCTTCGAACCCGAACAAATCGCTCATGGAGTCCAATTTCGGAGCGGGAATGCCCTTCATCGACGGCTTCGGAATCTCGATCGGTGCATCCAACCAACCTCGAATCGCTCCGACGCCGTCTCCGATTCGCGAGCCCGCAGGTGCTTCTTCCACTCCAGATTGTGAACTCGGAAACGTCTGTCCGTTGCGTCCGATCTGTTTCGTGGCGGTTGATTTTGAGTTTCCAAGCGCGCTCTGCACCAGTTTCTCTCCGCCCCCAGACACAATTGACTGGCCGGACCCGACCAGGAATCGGCTGGTCAGGGTTCGTCCTTGAATCGCTATGAAACAAAGGCCGATAACAACGATCGAGCTGACCAGCGGCCAGAGGATAAGTGAACGTTTAACGTCCTTTCGCATCGAACAATCCATTGTTCGCGTGTGGAAGATGAGATTTCTATCGTCTTGCCAGAGCAATCGGCAATCCCTTCAGCCGACCTCCAGCCTCGGTATCCGTGATGGGGAATTCGTGATAACCGTCGCTGTCGTGCCCCGGCATCTGCACGCGGTGTCTTGATTCCCCCAACGTGGGACAAGTCGCAATTCCGGCTCATGCCGGTGAATCTGCGACAATCGTCCTTTCCGTCAGAGTCGTTGGCAGGAAGTCCAGACGATCAGAGAATACCGGGCGCTTTGACGTCGATTCCCTTGAGGGCCATCTTGAGGGCATCTTTGTTGGGCGCGACTGCGAAGGCAGTTGGGCGATCGATAAGCTCGTCATCGATCAGTCCTTTCAGGCTCATGGTGAAGTCCTGCATGCCATCTTCCGCCCCGATCCGAATAGCGTCGGGTAGTTTCTCGTCCTTCCCTTCCAGCACCAACTTTCGAATTGTCGGATTGAACGTCATCACTTCGCACGTCGGAACACGGGAAACACCGGGCTTAATGCTCTTGAGCAGTTTCTGCGCGACGATCCCTTTCATATTAAACGCGATCGCGCTTCGGATCGCACCGTGCATTTCTTCGGGAAACAAATCCAAGATCCGGCCGATCGTGGTCGAAGCACTTGAGGCGTGGATGGTTCCGAACACGAGGTGACCCGTTTCGGCCGCGTGAATCGCCGTCATGAACGTCTCTTCATCACGAAGCTCACCGACGAGAATGATGTCCGGATCCTCCCGAACGGCGTGCTTCATTCCGACGCCGAAGTCGACGACGTCCTGGCCGACTTCACGCTGGTTAATCAAGCACTTGTCTTCGGTGAAGATAAATTCGATCGGATCTTCGAGCGTCAAAATGTGTTTGCGATAAATCGAGTTGATGTAGTTCAGCATCGACCCAATCGTCGTACTCTTACCGCTACCGGTAACACCCGCCAGCAAGATCATGCCCTGATCGAAGTGACATAGCTGCTCGATCGATTCTGGAAGAAACAGGCCGCGAAAGTCAGGGATGAAGTTGTTAATCCGACGAGCAACCAAACCGATGTTGCCCAGCGACTTCAGCATGTTGACCCGGAATCGCCAACGTACACCGTCGACCTCACAGAGGTACGCAAAGTCGGCACCGCCCTCTTTTTCGAAAATCAAAAGGTTCCGCTCGTCCATCATCGGCAGCAGCAGGTCGACCATCTCTTCGGATTCGATGGGACCGCGATTGAGTGGCTTCAACACGCCACCGACACGAACCATCGGCGGTTGGCCCACTTTGAGGTGCAAGTCACTGCCCTCCAGTTTGACCAACGCACGGAAAATTTTGTCGACGTCCAACTCCTGACGCTTCGTCAAGAGACTCTCACGCAGCCGCGCCTTCACAGACTCCGCGGTCGTCGGCGTTTGGATGCGGGGAGCGGCCGGTGCAGCTTTGCCGTTTGAGTGTGCCATGGAAAACGCTTTTGGGGGACGGAGAAGGAGATCGATCAGCTCACCTACATTCTAGGCGAAGCAATCCGCTGCTCAAACCTGAAAGCCCCGCGGCAACACGATTCGCAACGAAACACGCCGGCACACTTGCGCAATTTGCCCCGCTGGAAAGCCCGACGAAGGGTTGTTGCGGCAATCTCGGTCGCGAGCGCACAATATCGGTGCCGGCGGGGGTTTGCGTTCACCAGGGCAGCCATGTCTGACCGCATTTCCCGGTCGCCAGCTCATCCCCATGAAGTCCGCTCACCCCCGGAGATCTCAATGGCTCGCCCCGTCACCCTTTTTACCGGCCAATGGGCCGACATGCCCTTTACGGAAATCACGTCCAAGACGAAGGGGTTCGGCTATGACGGAATCGAGTTGGCTTGCTGGGGAGACCACTTTGAGGTGGACAAGGCGCTTGCCGAGGAGGATTACTGCGCCAAGAAACGGTCGGCCCTCGACGAAATCGGTCTGCAGTGCCACGCGATCAGCGCACACCTCGTCGGGCAAGCCGTTCTCGACAACATCGATGAACGCCACCAGGCAATTCTGCCGGAGTACGTTTGGGGCGACGGAGACCCCGCGGGAGTGAATTCGAGAGCCGTCGAGGAGCTCAAAAACACAGCTCGTGCGGCTCAAAAGTTTGGCGTCGAAGTTGTCAACGGATTTACCGGTAGCAGCATTTGGCATCTGCTTTACTCCTTCCCACCGGTCCCCCCCAGCATGATCGATGCGGGGTTTGACTTGTTGGCCGAGCGATTCAATCCGATTTTGGATGTCTTCGGTGAATGCGGTGTCCGCTTCGCGCTGGAAGTTCACCCGACTGAAATTGCCTTCGACATCTACACTGCGGAACGAGCGCTTGAAGCATTGGATCACCGGCCGGAGTTCGGATTCAACTTCGATCCCAGCCACCTGATCTGGCAAGGCGTGGATCCGGTCAAGTTCATTCGTAAGTTTCACGACCGCATTTATCACGTTCATGTGAAAGACGCGATCGTCACACTCGACGGGTCGACCGGTATCAATTGCAGCCACCTCAATTTCGGTGACGCGCGGCGAGGCTGGGATTTCCGCAGCCCGGGACGTGGAGGTGTCAACTTTGAGGAGATCATTCGCGCCCTGAACGACATCAATTACCAAGGCCCGCTCTCGATTGAGTGGGAAGACAGTGGCATGGAACGTGAATTCGGTGCGGCAGAGGCTTGTCAGTTCACGAAGAAGCTCGATTTCTCGCCGAGCAGTCGTGCGTTTGATGCGGCGTTCGACGAAGCTAACGAATGATCGACGGACTCCTACAGACTGCAGACGCAGGTTTCCATGATTGAAATCACCGTGAATGGCGAATCGGTCGAAATCGAGAAAGAGATGTCGGTTGAGGAGCTACTCGACACCGTCGATGTCCCGCCGAATTATCTGGCGGTCGAAGTAAACGCCGACGTGGTGGCTCGGGAAGACTACGCATCATTAATGATTCGAGGCGGTGACGAAGTCGAAGTGGTGACGCTTGTTGGTGGAGGATAATCAGCGATGACGTTGACTGAATCGTCTTTGGCTTCAGGCAATGATGAGCTGGGAGAACTGCGGGTCGGAACGCACGTTTTGCGCAGTCGACTGATCGTCGGAACTGGTCGGTTTGACACGATGCCCCAGATGCGCGACTCGCTGGACGCATCCGGCGCAGACTGCGTCACGGTCGCGGTTCGTCGTGAGCGACTCTACGAACGAGGCGGAGAGAACATTCTGGATTTTATTGATCCAAGCCGGTTCACGCTCCTACCGAACACGGCCGGTTGCTACACGGCACAGGATGCCGTTCGTGCGGCGAAACTCGGCCGCGAAATCCTCACTCAATTGGGAAATCCAGGTGCAGACTGGGTCAAGTTGGAAGTGCTGGGTGATAGCCGAACGTTGCTTCCCGATCCCGCTGGTACGGTCGAGGCCTGTCAGACGCTCGTCGAAGAGGGGTTTCAAGTCCTCTGTTACACGAGCGACTGTCCCGTGACTGCCAAGCGGCTCAAAGATGCCGGCGCCGCGAGCGTCATGCCCGCCGGCAGCCCCATCGGAAGTGGGCAGGGACTGCTCAACAAGAACAACCTTCGCATCATTTTGGAATACTTGAAGGAAGACGACCCGGATTATCCCGTCATCATTGATGCCGGCGTCGGAACTGCCAGCGACGTTAGCGAGGCATTCGAGATTGGCGGCGACGCTGTACTACTGAACACGGCGATCGCACACGCTCGAGACCCTGTGAGAATGGCAAAGGCTATGAGACATGCGGCGATCGCCGGACGTGAGGCGTTTCTTGCCGGCCGAATTCCGAAGCGGCTTTACGGCACGGCCTCCAGTCCCTCCGAAGGCGTGATCAGTACACGCCCCTACGGCAGCCAAGCGTAGCCGCACGAAACTGGGCAGAGATAGCGAGGAATCTTTTAAGCCAAACGGCGATAGCCGCGGTTCTGGCATTTGAGCCGTTACTGGACAGCCACTGCGTTTCCGCAGCGATCCAATGCTCGTCGCAACCGGAGCTATCGCTCGTCGGCTCAATCTGCTCCGGCTACCCACTTACCCAACGGGATCACCGCCGATCGCCGCCCGGCACTATTCCTCGGGGTCTTTCTGCACCGGCAGCGAGTTGTCCCATTTGGTTTTTCGCTCTTCATCGCTTGGCGTTACGAGTGGCCTTACGACACGAAAGCCGACCGAAAGTGCATCGGTGTGATACCAAATGCTACGGGGAACTTGCGGATCCTGCTCTTTCCAATCCTCTTCGGACGCGATCCTCGCCGCGCTGCGTAGTTTTTCGGGATCGTCGTCCCAACCTCCACCGCGAACCACACGGGGATAAAGTGTTGTCGGAATGGCGAGCGGATTCTCATTCTCTTTGACCGAATCGTACGGCGTGTATTGGTCAAGCACCCACTCGGACACATTCCCGTGCATGTCGTGCAGACCCCAACTGTTCGGAGTCTTTTGCCCGACACGTTGGTAAGTATCATCGCTGTTGTCGAAGAACCAAGCGTAATCCTCCAGCTCATCCGGATCATCGCCAAAGGAGTACGCAGACGAGCTGCCGGCTCGACACGCGTACTCCCACTCGGCTTCCGTCGGGAGTCGGTAGTAGCGACCTGTCTTCTGCGAAAGCCACTCGCAATAAACCTTTGCCGCATGTTGGGTCATGCAGATCGCGGGATAGTCCTCACGCCCCATCCCGAAGCTCATATCGGTGTATGGCTCGGTCGGTCTTGAAACACCATCAATGGCCAAGTCACGAGCCGTCTTCTCCATCCCCAACATTTTCCGCATGCGTTGATCAACGTCTTCGTTCCAGACATCGTATTGGTCCCAAGTGATTTCACATTTGCCCATCCAAAACGGTGCGACCTTTACCTGGCGTTGCGGGCCTTCATCGTCCTCTCGCCAATCTTCGTCCTCGGGACTTCCCATCATGAATTCCCCGCCCGGAATCGGGACCATGTCAATCGTCAATTCGGTGTGCTCGATGACCTCCGCGTAGGGCTTCATTTCCGACTCACTCGTGGCTGTCGCGTCGGGTACAGGAAGAGGTTCCACGCCAGAGTCCGACTTGGCGTTCTCGGCGACCAGGTTGGGCGAAATAAACAGAAGCAAAACAAACGCAGTGGTGGCCGCGATGAGGCAATGTATGGGATTGAAACACAGTGAGGTTCGTCGGAACATGGTGGGCCATGAAACGGGAGGTGCAAACTCGAAGGCCAGCGTTGGCCTAAAGGCGAGTGATGTTTTCGGGAGGTCCCCGGTGTCGTAGACTGAATACGGCCGCGGGCTTCTCCCAACCCATTGTGGGCAGCCGCAGTATTGCCTTTCAAGTCAACCTTTCGCATTCGGTCGGAATCCGAACGCCAAGCTGCACCTCCATATCCGCCGGTAAGACGCAAATGTTTAAAGGACTCGGGAATCTCGGCAACATCGCTTCGATGGTCGCGGCTTTCAAAGACTTGCCAGACAAAATGCAGGATTTGAATGCGAGGATGAAGGATGAGCATGTCTCTGGCAAATCTTCGTGCGGGCGGGTTTCGATCATCGTCAACTGCGTCGGCGAAGTTCAATCGGTTTCGATCAAAGAGACCTTTGATGGCCCGGAGATGGAGAACGCCGTGAAGGAAGCAGCCAACGCGGCTGGCGCGGTTGCAAAGCAGACGTTCGCCGAAGCGGTTCGACAGATGATCGCCGAAAGTGGCGTGGATATTCCCGGCGTCGACGGCTTACTCAGCTCACTGACGGGAAACTAAGGCGGGGCGTGTCTTCCTGCTCGACGTTTTCGTCGCGGCAATCAATTCACAAAAGCACGGTCACACAAACGCGGTACTCGTGGAAAAGCACGCCGGAGCAGTTGCGGAACTTGTAGATCAGCTGGGCCGGCTTCCGGGGATCGGGCGGAAGAGTGCCGAACGGCTGGCGTTTCATCTCTTGCGTGTGCCCGAAAGTGATGCTCACGCACTTGCGGATGCGATCCGCCGCGTCCGTGATGACGTGAAGTACTGCACCGTCTGTTTTAACCTATGCGAAGGCGAGCTTTGCAACATCTGTCGCGCGGACGACCGCGACACCACGCGGCTGTGCATCGTCGAGCAGCCACGTGACCTGATGAGCTTGGAGCAATCGAAGGCGTACAACGGCCTGTATCACGTGTTGCTCGGCAGAATTGCACCCTTGGACGGAATTGGTCCCGACCAGTTAACGATCGAACCATTGGTTGATCGAGTCCGCGAAGGTAACTTCAGCGAAGTCATCATGGCGACGAATCCGACCGTCGAAGGAGACGGGACGGCACTGTACATCAGCAATCTGCTCAGCGAGTATCCGGTGAAACTGACGCGGTTGGCACGAGGCATTACCGCCGGCAGTGTGTTGGAATATGCGAATCGTGAGATGATCGCCGATGCGTTAACCGGTCGGCAGTC
>JBCCOI010000208.1:0-11400 GCA_039025515.1 Planctomycetota bacterium | reverse complement strand
CGATGTATGTTTGACGAACGTTGGCTATGTTTGTGAGCACCGACGCAGCTTTCGGAGGCGTGGGAATCCGCTTTTCGTTGCGTCTCGATCGGTCGAGTCGACGTCACGGAGTTTAGCGTTTGACGCTCCGCCACAATAGACCGACCTGACGGCTGCATGTTCGGTGTTCATTCGGGTCGAAGCGCAAGAAACCTCACAGCGAATCTGTGCCGCCTTGAATTCCGACTCGACCTCGACCGTGAAATCCATGTCACAGGAGTCGCACTGCGCCGAGGCAATGCAAGAGAGAAGTGATTTTGAGGCCGATGGTGTGGGGCACGTCGTGAGACCTGGAAATGACGCGTCGCCGGAACGAAAGGACGATGATGATCACAGACCCGCAGTAGTGAGGTGCAAGAGTCTATCCAAGAGTTACGGCCGATTTCATGCATTGCTGGATTGCAGCTTGCGAGTCAACCAAGGTGATGTATTCGGTTTACTGGGGCCCAACGGAGCCGGCAAAACGACCTTGATTCGTTCGTTGCTGGGGTATCTGAATACGTCGGGTGGCTCTGTTCATGTTTGCGGAATGGACCCTGGCGTTGACCCCGTCGCCGTCCGGGGCAGCGTGGCCTATTTGCCAGGTGATGCGAGACTGCCGAGGCACCTTCGCGGCGAGGGAGTACTTCGGTTCTTCGCCGAGTTACATCCGTTGGGCGACTACAAAAGAAGTCGCCAACTGGCGGATCGACTTGAACTGGATACGCGACGGCATGTTGGGATGATGTCGACCGGCATGCGGCAGAAGCTTGCTCTCGCCGTTGTTCTTGCACCGAGAGCGCCACTGGTCATCTTGGACGAACCGACTGCAAATCTCGACCCATCTGTTCGGGCAACCGTTTTAGATCTTGTCGCGGAAGCACATCAGGACGGCCGCACCGTGGTTTTTTCTTCACACGTCCTGAGCGAGATTGAAGAGTCGTGTAATCGAGTAGCGTTCTTGCGTAAAGGAAAGTTGGCGAGGGAATTGGAGATGAGTGATCTCTTCCAGCGTCACCGCGTGTGGGCCGACTATGTTTGCGGCGCTGAGGCAAGTGTTGTCGACGAGCTTTCGGGTCGAGTTCCGCCGGAACTTCAGGAGCAAATCCAGATCAGTACTGTTAACCGAATCCACGACCGACCGAGCGAAAGCAATCGCGTCAGCGTTCGCATCGATACGGCAGGTGACTTGGCGCCGATCCTGCCATGGTTGTCCAGCTTGAGACTGGAGCGAATGCGAATCGAACCATTGGGCCTACGTGCCATTTATGATGCCGTTCATCACGAGCAGGCGGAAGATCCACGCATGGTCGAAGCCAATTCAAGATGATTGATCACACGCTCGTTCGAAGCTACGTCAAACAAGGATCTTTACTGCTGGGTGCGTTGGCTCTCGCGATGTTTTCGTTCGCCTGGGTGCGTGTTTGGGTTGTGAGCTTGCTCGATATGGGACAGTTCCAAACAATCCTGGAGCAATTCCGCGACTTCGAAAAGTTCGCGCCGATCAGTTTCGATGCGTTGTTTACGTATCAGGGTCGCGTCGGCATGACCTACGACGAACCGATCATCATTCTTTGCACCGTCATTTGGTGCGTTGCCCGCGGTAGCGATGTGGTGAGCGGCGAAGTTGGTCGCGGAACGATGGAAATGCTACTCTCGCAACCGATCAGTCGCAGCAAGCTCTTGTTGTCCCATGCAGCGGTCGCGGTGGGCGGACTCGCTGTGCTCGCGCTAATGGTCTGGGGAGGAATTGCCATCGGAGTGTCGGCAACCACGGTGGACGAGACAGTGCCGCCGCCTGCAGTGGAAGTTCCGATTTTTGACTGGAATATTCCGCTACGATTTGGTGAGCCCGTTAAAGAGTCGTTTCCGCTCGCCGAGCGAGTGGACGCGAGTGTTTACGCCGCCGCGACATTCAACTTGTTTGCGTTCGGTTTCTTCCTGCTCGGACTCTCAACGATGTTGAGCAGCTGGGACCGCTACCGCTGGCGCACCGTTGGGCTGGTGATGGCGGTGTACGTGCTGCAGGCTGTCATGTTTGGCCTGGGAAAGGCGGCCGAGTCACTCAACTGGCTCGTCGGGATGACTTTCTTCAATTGTTATCGTCCGCAGAAGCTGTCGCAGCTCGTGAGCGATGGTGGGGCGACGTCTCCTTGGAGTCCGATGATCGTCATGGAGGAGTCGTGGCTGGCGCCGCTTTGGTATCCCATGATTCTGATCATCTTGGGATCGCTGTTCTACGGTATTGCCATTCGAACCTTCAACCGTCGCGACTTGCCTGCACCACTTTAGAAACGGCCGATGTTTAAGATGAGCTTCCTCGCTTAGAAATTCCTGCCGGTGCGGAAACCGGAGCTATCGCTCATCGGCTCAGAATGGGTCGTTGGGGTCAGGGGAGCTCAACTACGCCGGAAATTGATTGACCGTTCCCCGGTCTATTTGACCTTCTTTGCCTTCTGACGAATCCCGTTCTGAAATAGCGTCGCTGCGGTGCATTGCCCACTGTCTTCATCGACGGTGAATTCCACATCGGCTTTGACGGCCTTCAAGAACCAGAGCGTTTCGGTCTCTGGATAGATACCCAATGGCTCTTGTCCTGTAAGCTGAACGGTCAGCGATGTCCCCTCGTCATCAGCCGCAACGTCCATCGAAACGAGCGGGTTGAACTGATAGGTGCCGACGTACTTGGCGCAAGTCTCCTTTGAAACACGGATCGTCTTTCGGAAGGATTTTGGCTTGACGTCATCTCCACGCAAGACGGTCATAATCTCCGACCCCAATCGGTCGACCTCTGCGCTCGCGGTATTGCAGAGCACTACGACGCAGTGTTTCTCTTTCTGGTTGATCAGAAGGATGCTGTGGTAACCCCCCGTGCCACCGTTGTGCCAACGGGTCTCGCTGCCCGGATTAATAATCCAGCCGAACCCCATTGGACGACTGCTCGCCCCTACCGCTTCACGCTGCTTGCTAAACGCAGATGAAATCGCTTTCCCGGTCTCGTTATCTGGAACGTTCAGATTTGCACGACAAAACTTCAGCATGTCACCAATGGAACTTCGAATCGCGCCCGCACCCGCCAAGGCTTTGAAGTTCCAGTTGGAAGAAGGTTTGCGACCGATGTTGTGGGGTGGTGCGAGCCGTTCAAGTTGGCTTTCCGAAAGCGAAAGGCACGTGTCCCGCATCTTCAGCGGTTCAGTGATTCGCGATCGGAGCAAGGCTTCGTAAGTGAGGTTTTGTTGCTGCGATAAGACTTCGCCGAGAAGTCCCACAGCGAGGTTCGAGTATTCCTCCTTTTCCCCAGGACTTCGTCTCAACTGATGAGCTTTCAAAAACGTAAACAGGTCGCTTGCGGCATAGTTTGCGTAAGGGTCGGACAGTTGAGCGAGCACGTTGAGGTTGTTGGGCATCCGCGGCAACCCGGAAACGTGTGTCGAGAGATCTCGCAATGTGATTTTGCGGTCGGGAGCATTCTTCCAGGTCGGAATTCGAACGTCATCGGGAACAAGATCCTGAACCGGCTGATCTGCGGTCACCAGTCCGTTCTGAATTGCGTCCGCGAGCATTATGCCCGTGAACACTTTGCTGATCGACCCAATCTCATAGATCGTCTGGGCGTTCGGTACGCGATCATCTGACTCGCTGAATCGACCGACGCCGATGAAAGCGTCTTGATCGCCGTCGATAACACCGATCGCCGCGGAGTTGATCGCACCTCCGTCGACATAAGCCTGGGCGACGGTTTCAATCCTGCGGACCGTAGCCTTGGAAAGCTCTTCGCCGTCTGAGCGAAGGCTTATCCACGGGACAACGATGAAGGTCATCGAAAGCAATCGAAGCATCTTCTGCACCTGAGGTTCGGGACGAACACTAGCGTTGCCGGATAGGCATTATTCCTG
The DNA here is from genome assembly GCA_039025515.1 of Planctomycetota bacterium. Classification (GTDB taxonomy): domain Bacteria; phylum Planctomycetota; class Planctomycetia; order Pirellulales; family Pirellulaceae; genus Stieleria. Next base: position 7,486 of record JBCCOI010000208.1, on the reverse strand, counting down.
GTGACTGAGGCCGCGCATTCCATGCAGAAAGTCTCATTTCTCTTTTCGGAAGAAGCAAGGCTTTCGCCCACTCATTCGCAAACGTCGATGACCGCCTTGATGACACCCGTTTCGGGACGCGTATACGATTCGAAGTCATCAACGACCTTCGAAAGCGTCGTCCGGTGTGTGATCCAGGGGACGGTGTCGATCAGTCCTCGTTCGATCAGCTGAATGATCCGAGTAAAGTCGCCCGGAAGTGCATTTCGCGAGGCGAGAATCGTCGCTTCCGGTTTGTGCAAAATGGGATGGCGGAAGGTGATTTCGTCTGTCGTGATGCCGACGTAAACAAGTCGACCGGTGGGTGACAGTGATTCAAGTGCCGATGCCATGGAGTGCCGATTACCCGTCGCGTCGACAATGATTTGATAGAGATCGCCGCCGGTGACCTCCTCGATCTTCTCACGTTCGCTACCATCGCCCTTGAACAGAATCGTATTCTCGACGCCGTATTGCTTTTGAACGAATTGGAGCCGAGACTCGTTCATATCCATCACGCTAATCACCGCGCCGGTGAACTTGAGAAACTCAAGCGTTGCCAGACCGATCGGGCCCATACCAATGATCAGAGCATGGTCACCGGGCTCAGGTGCGGCACGATCGTTTGCGTGACAGCCGATCGCGAGCGTTTCGACGAGTGCTAGCTGATCGAACGTCATCTTCTCCGAAGGGTGCAGCTTTGATGCCCGTACCAGAAAAGACTCGCAAAGCCCCCCGTCCATCATGACGCCGATGACCTTGAGGTAGGGACAGCAATTGATCGCGCCTTTGCGGCACGCATAGCAGTCATCGCACTGCATGTATGGCTCGACGCTACATTTGTCGCCCGGAACGACGTTGGTCACGCCTTCACCAACGTCAACGACTTCAACACCCAACTCGTGGCCGGGAATGCGTGGGAAGTCAAAAAAGGGAAACTTGCCGAGGTAACAACTCACGTCCGTGCCGCAAACGCCCATTCGATGTGTTTTGACAAGCGCTTGCCCGGGACCCGGTTGACCCGGCTCATCGATTTCGATCGCTTTGAGTTCTTTGGGCGCGAAGATCTGAATGGCTTTCATGGCGTGGTTCCCTTCCGGTCAATGAGTCTTTCGTTGTGTAGTTTGTAGGCTCGTTGAGCGTTCTCGCTAAAGATCGCTTCGCGTTCGCTCTCGGAAAGGTCGCTCGCAAGCTGCTTGACCGTTTCGAGCCAACGGTCGTACTCTGACTTCAGCAAGCAAACGGGCCAATCACTGCCGAACATCAAGCGGGATGGTCCGAACAGTTCCAGCATGAGCTTCCAATAAGGACGAATGGTTTCGATATCCCAGCTCTCGTCGCGGACTTCCGTCACCACGCCGGAAAACTTGCATGACACGTGGGAGTATCCGGCCAGCTTTCGCATCAATCGAACGTAGTCGTCATCGATTGAAGTCCCTCGAATCGTCGGTTTGGCGATGTGATCGAGGACAAGCCTTAGGTTGTCATGATTCGCAGCGAACTCGACAGCCGCAGGAAGCTGTCGAGCAAAGATCAGAACGTCATAGGTCAAGTCATACGCTTGCAGTCGTCTCACCCCCGCTTGAAAGGCATCGCCGAGCAGGAAATCTGGATCGGGTTCGTCTTGGACGACGTGGCGAACGCCCTTCAGCATCGGCTGCTTTCCATATCTCTCCAATTGGGCGGGCAGTTCCGGTGAACGGAGATCCAGCCATCCGACAACTCCCAACATCATCGGTTCGTGTTCGGCGAGCGTCAGCAGGATCTCGGTTTCAGTGAGGGATTGCCGGGCTTGAACGGTCACAAACCCTTCCACGGCATTCTCCTCACCGATCTTCTGGAGTTCCTCGCACCAGTAGTCCTTCGCAAGCACCTCCATTCCGTCGCCGATCCATGGGTATTGCTCTGCTGAATAACGCCAGAGGTGATGATGAGAATCGATCAGCATGAGATTTCCGCGAGAGCGATGAACGGGTGTGGCGGTAATCTAAACGGCGGCGTCGTCTCGGGAAACGGGAAGGATTGTGGCGGGTGAAGATGATAAGGATGGACATGAAAAATTCGACATCGTTGCTGACATGCAGTGAACGCCTTCGGGTACACTCGGGGTAGCCCCCGATCCACCTGCGCCCCGAGCTGGAAGCCGTTTCTGTAAGGTGGATGCGCTCCTCATCACAAATGTCTGGTTCCAAATCATGGCATCCGTCACCGAATTACTCAGTCAAAGCCAAGAGGGTGCGGAGGGAGAAACGGACCGGCTCTTCTCGGTGATGTACGACGATCTGCGTCGTTTGGCCGGTAAGTTTCTTCAAAACGAGCCTCTGAGGCATCGTATCAGTAGCTCTTCTCTGGTCCACCAAGCCTACATGCGGATGGTGGATCATTCGCGAATCAACTGGCAGGGGAAGACTCACTTTTTCGCCATCGGCGCAACGGTCATGCGACGAATTTTGGTCGATCACGCCCGGAAAGTTCAATCGCTCAAACGGGGCGGCGGCTGGGAGCGACGTCAACTGCACGATGACGTGACATTCGAATTAAGCCGAGACGAAGACGTCGTTGCACTCGATGAGATACTTCATCAACTGAACAATTTGAATCCTCGTCAGGCAAAAATCGTCGAACTTCGGTTTTTCGGCGGGATGACGATGCGAGAGATTGCCGCAGAGATGAAGCTCGGCCTGCGCACCGTTGAAAAGGAATGGGCGATGAGTCGCGCCTGGATGCGTCGGGAGCTGAGACGAGAAGAGGGTTTCGATAGTGAAGATCTCTCGTCTTCCGGCGATACCGATCATGAGTGAACCTCGTCGGCCCGGGTTAGATTCACAGGTCGTAAACGGCGGTTTGCGAGTGGCCTGATGGATGCGGAGAGGTATGCCAGGGTTCGGGAGCTGTTCCTCGCGGCCGATGAACTTCCGGAGGAGGAACGCGACAGTTATCTCGCCGCGCAGTGCGAAGGCGATCCGGCACTGCTGGAGGAGATCCGCTCGTTGCTTGGAGAACACGACGAGCACTCCGCAAGAATCGAAGGAGAGTCCGCCAAACAGCCGGTCATCCCGGCTAGTCCGAATTCCAGTTCCGATTCAACACAGACGGGCGTGGTTGAGCAGCACGTGGCGTCTTCATCCGACACGGCGGTTTCCGATCGAAAGGAAACGAGCGAAAAGGCCACATCGCCTGTGTCGCGAGCACCTTTTTTACCCGGAAATCGTGACGGCAGCGGACCTGCTCGCGACGAGTCGAAACGGCGTTCCGCTGACGAGTTCCAGCGTCGTCGCGATCCGGCTACGAAACGTGGTGCTGCAAAGAAGAAGTCGTCCCAGGAAACACAACAGCTCGCACAACGGACGCATGCTTCACCGCGTTACGCAGACGAGTCGGACCAAGTCGAGAAGCCGAAGTCCACGAGCGTTTTTGAGCAACGCAAGAAGCGGAACGGCCCCATCCATGCTAGTTGGCTTTGGATAGCCGCAATTGTTCCAACCGTGTTGTTTGGTTACTGGACCTACGTCGTCGTTGATCAAAAGTTGCGTGAGGCCACGAAAGCAGAGCTTGCAAGTGTTGCCGGCAGTGTGCAAGCCAGTGTGGATCGATTTCTATCGGATCAAGCTCGGCTCGTTAATTCGTGGGGACGCCAAGTCGGTCTGCGCGAAGCGGTGATCGGGTTGCTCGAATTGGGCCCCAAGGCGACGCCCGCGCAACTGGACAGTTCGGAACACGCGAATTCGATTCGCCATCAGTTGATTGCGGTTTCATCGCGCGAGAACATCAAATACGTCATTTGGGATCGCACCGGTCGAATCATCGCAAGCTGGCTCCCCGACGGGAGCGACCTTGGCGGCTATGTCTCTCCGCAGGGTACCGGCAATTTGGCTCGCGCGATTGAAGGCGAAACTGTCCTTTTCGGTCCTGAGATCTTGGAGCAAGACCAGTCGAGCGGTTTTGTTCCCGAAACTCGACGCCCCGTGATGGCCGAGATCATTCCGATCAAGGATAGATCAGGAGATGTGATCGCGACCATGCTGGTCCGAGGCTTTGGAATGTTCGAGGCCTTCGACGAGATCTTTCGGACTGCCTCGGTTGACGGCGGGCTGGATGTATATGCGGTGAATCGGCTCGGATACATGATCAACAACAGCGGAGCCGCAGTGTCGTTGATGTTTGACGATGAGGCTTCGGGCACCGATTCGACGCCGAATGACACGTTTGTCGCGTGTCGGCTAAGAGTTTCTGACCCCAAGGAGTCGATCGCGTCTCGTAGTCTGTCGCCGCAAATCCGGCGGACGCAGCAACTGACTTACGCAGCCGCGGGTGCCACACTTGCGATGCCGGGCGTACGTCTTGAGCCGTATCCGAACTATGCCGGTCGACCGGTGGTCGGCGCTTGGCGTTCCGTTGGGCAACACGGGGTCGGGATCATCGTTGAACGGCCCGCTTCTTCCGCGTTTGCGGCGACACGTTTCATCCGCTTCGGTTTCATCGGCTTGGGCGCTTGGCTCTCGCTGACGGCCATTTGGGCGGCAATCGGGATCTCCAAGCGAACAGAACTCGCTCGCGCCGCGGTGCATCCGCTCAGCCGCTATCAACTCGTCGCCGAACTGGGAAGCGGAGGAATGGGTGTCGTCTATCGTGCCAAGCACAAGCAACTGGGGCGCGACAGCGCGCTCAAGGTGCTTCGTGGCGATCGTGACAACGTCGAAGACCGTCTTCGGTTCGACCGAGAAGCCAAACTTGCCGCCTCCCTGAGCAGTCCACACACGGTGACGATTTATGATTATGGTCGCGGAGAATCCGACGAAGCCTACTGTGTGATGGAATTCCTAAAAGGAATCACGCTCTATGATGCGGTCGCGCGAAGCGGATTTCAAAAGACCGGACGCGTGCTCTACATCCTACGGCAAATCTGTGACTCACTTGGAGAAGCACATGCCCTGGGATTGGTGCATCGCGACGTCAAGCCGCAAAACATCATGTTGTCTCATGATGCTTCGGTCGGCGACTGGGCAGTGGTTTTTGATTTCGGGTTGGCGAAGCCACTCGAGCCGGACGGAGAATCCTTTCAGACCGCCGACACGGTATGGGCCGGGACTCCGATGTACATGGCTCCCGAGCGGTACCGTCAGCCGAATGAGATCGATCCACGAAGTGACATCTACTCTGTCGGATGCGTCGCCTATTTCCTGCTCTCGGGTCGTCCACCATTTATCGAGTGCGATCCGGAGTCTCTTTTCGCTCTCGTCCTGACCGAGAAACCGATCAGCATTGAGGTCCATCGGGACGAAGAAATCCCAGACGAAATCCAACAACTGGTTCAGCGTTGCATGGCGAAGAGCGTGGAAGATCGCTTTTCAACGATCGATCAGTTAGCGAACGAACTCGACCGCCTCATTCCGCATTATCCGTGGACAGCAAAAGATGCGAAGGATTGGTGGAGAATCCACGGGGATGATGCTTGATGACACCGGCAAAAAACGATTCTCTGCGACTTCTAATCGATTAACCTCGACACTGGGTACGTGCGGTGGGCAGCTTCATAGTGTGGCGAGTTTTGATAGAGGAATTGAAGCTGTTGTCGATCACTGGCTCGAAACTCGTCGTCACTTTCTTGCTTTGCTTCGAATCGTTTTCGTAACTCAGGCTTATCTTCTAAGAGTCGTTCAGCGATGTCTTCGAAGACATACGGGGAGAAGTGCTCCTTCTGCTGCAGGATCGTGTCGAAGAAATTCCAGCGAAAGAACGAATCCGAGCCCAACGGTTCGAGTGTCTCGACCACGTAGCGAGCGCGTCGTTGCTTGAACGGAACGACGACGTCACCAGCTTTCGCCGTGACGGTCATTGTTTTCGTAGACAGCTCGATGCTTCGATGTGGATAGTGACCCTCAAAAGGTGATGAGGGCGTCTCCAAATCAATGACTCGATAGACTTCGACCTTGAGTTCTGTGACTTCTGATAGTGCTCGCATCTCGACTCCGTTGATTTTGAGCCGCTCGATGATCGAATTCCAGCCTCGGGGAATCAGATATCCGGCGGGAGGCCGAACCGTCGCTTTCGGGACGTAATGGTTGTAATAATCAACTTCGCGATCGAAGGGTTGCTTACGGTCATAAAACAGCCTTGATCCCGTGGTCACGCGGCTTGGGATCGTGCGAGCTTCGTATCCCAGGAATCGAATCTTGGTCGAACGCTCGCGATCGAGAGTCCACGAGACTGCAATCGCATCTTGTTCCAGATAGCTGCGTCGGTCCGATTCTCTGATTTCCTTGATCGTCTCGCCATGCTTGGAAAGCAGACGGATAGCATTGTGGAGAAACGCGTACGTTGCATCGACACGCTGATCGTACGGTTTCAACATGTGCGTTTCTGTCATGAAACCCATGGTCTGGAAAAGCGCGGCGTAACCTGTGGAATAACGAGGCGTTTCCAAGAACTGTGAGAATCCACGATCGGGTGGAGCCCCCCCGGAATTGACATAAGGAATTACCGGAAAGCCCACGCGATTCATCTCGCCAAAGATCTCCGGCCGAAACGTTTGGTCGAAGAAGACGCCCAGTCGACCGCCGAGTTTGTCCTTCTGACTATGCGCCGACGTCATCACGTACTGATAATCAGCACCGTTGCTGACGTGCGTGTCGATTAAGAGTTCGGGATCGAGCGATTGAAAGATCTTGGAAAACGACCTCGCGTTTCGGGTATCGCATTTGATGAAATCGCGATTGAGATCGTAGTTCTGTGCGTTACCGCGAAAACCATAATCGAGCGGCCCATTCTGATTCGCTCGCGTTGTGCTGTTTCGATTGAGCGCACCGCCGATGTTGTACATCGGAATGATCGCGACGATGACGTTTTGAGGAAGTCCCTTTTGGGCAAGTTCCCGCGCCAGCATCATCGATGCATCGACACCATCGGGCTCGCCCGGATGGATGGCGTTGTTAATGAGAAGCACGTTCTGCCGTGCACGTTGTCCGGCCGACACTGCAACACGGTCGGGCGCGACGATGCTTGTGTCCTCCGCGAGGAACACAACATGCAGAGGATAGCCGCTGTCGGTGCGGCCGGCCTCACGGATTTCGACGCGGTCATACTGGTCGGCCAACCGCTGATAAAAGCGAATCGTCGTCAGATAGTCCGCTGACTCTTTCTTTCCTGATTTCTCGTAGTGAGTCAGAAAAGTATCGGCGCTACTGGCGCCATCTTCCGATTGCACGACGCCCGTCGAAAGGACGGGCGTCGATAGCAGGAACAGAAAAAGAGACTTGAAGCAAACGGTTCGCAGACGCACTACTCGTCACCCGCCATCAGCTTCTGTCGCAGAAACGTGTAGGCGAGAGCCTGCATCCGGGCACGCTGCGCGTTGTTGGCAGCTCCACCGTGACCACCTTCAATGTTCTCGTAGTACGTGACATCGTGACCCTGAGATTCCATCAAAGCCATCATCTTACGCGCGTGTCCGGGATGAACCCGGTCATCT
>JBCCOI010000207.1:0-11416 GCA_039025515.1 Planctomycetota bacterium | reverse complement strand
CCGGAAACGGCGAGGCTTGCCGTTTCGATGTCCGTTCGAGCGGCAAAAGCTTCATCGAGGTCAGGCGATCAGACGCCGCACCGAATCCGTATTTCACTGGAAGGCGAACGTGGCGGAGTTCCGTTCCAGGTCATTTCGGAGCTGGCTCTTGATCGAAACGGTCAGTGGAATGCGAGACGCCTCGTCTTAGAAGCTGAGGCGATGGATCTGCAGTCACTCGAGACCATTCGATTGACGATTGACAGTCTCTCGCTTGGCACAATCTGGATTGACGACGTGCGTTTGCATCATCAGTTTGCGACAGAAGAAGAGCGCGATCGAATTCACGGTCAAGCCTATTTGGCGGTACAAGGCATTCGGCGTGGCAATCTCGCGTCCGTTACCCGCTTACTTTCAAACGAATGGACCCGTGATTTGCTTGAGCGTTCGGACTGGACACTTTCGCAACCGTCATTGAGGCTCCCCGCCGACGACTCACGCAACAAGAATCAGACGCGTCCTGCTTGGTCCGCTACTACAATTGCGAGTAGGCCGGACTCACCTAAAACGCCCAACACAGTTCCCAGCCCCGCGACAGAGATTGAAGCTAAAGACTCCGCCGAAACACGCGGCGTCGCCGAACGCATACGAGGCTGGTTGCCTCGCCCCATCCGTTTCTGAGAGGTAACCGGACGATGTGGAAACGAAGAATCAAATGGGTCATTGGTTTCTTCGCCCTCGTTCTCGTTTCCATGGCGTTGTTTGCCACGTGGGCCTTCCAACAATCCAAGAAAGTTCCGGAGTTCTACGAACGGGCCATCGCGCAGACTCCCACCGAAAACATCGAAGAGATCAGTGAGCGGCTGGAGGCGAGCGTTCAGCAACTTCGCGATGATGCGATTGAGAAGGGTCAGTGGGAAGCCTCTTTCACCACAGACCAAATCAATGCTTGGCTGGTTGATCAATTGCCCAAGCGGTACCCGGGACTGCAGCGACGTGGACTTCAGAACCCGAGGGTCTTGATCGAAGACGGAAAGCTCATCGCGGCAACCCGATTCAAGAATAGCCGTTTCGATGGTGTCTTCTCTTGTGATCTTAGCGTACAGCTCACCGACGAACCCAACCGGCTGGCGATCACCGTACATGCGATCCGGATCGGGACACTCAAACTTCCATTGTCGCAGTTCATGAATCGAATCCAGCGCGAGGTGACTCGTCAGGGATTCCACCTGTGCTGGGACACGCGTGACGGCGAAACGATTGCGCTGGTCGAGCTGCCAGCGGTGTACCCGGGAGAAGTCGACATTCCGATCTTGCTTGAGTCGATCGCGCTACAGGGTTCACAACTAGACGTCTCCGGACAATCCGGCGCCGACACGCTTCTTGCTTACATGCCGCAAGGACCGGTCTATCAGATCGCTTCGCTTGCCGGCTCCGAGACGTTGGGCTTCGAGGACTCGACGGTCAACGTCCAATTCGAACCCTCAAACTCCCGCGGGGCCGTCGCGGATGCGGGACGGTGACCACCGGGCTCGTTCCATTGGAAGCGGATGATGGCAGGTGTGCCGTGGGTTGACTCCACAACAACGGCTTCAAACCGATTCGCACGTTGATCCCCCAGTCGGTAGGCACCCCGCAAGATGCCGCACACCGAACCGCGATCACCACTCAGTGGACCGTCGTACGTCAAATACTTTCGGCGGTGATCCGGAAGTCTGACAACGGAGCACGAAGTTCCATGCAGGTCACCCAAATCGAGTGTCCCCCCCTCGACCAGGACATCACCAGACCAGGTGATCAGCGGGCCGTCTTTGTCGGTTGCAAACAACCAATCCCAATGCGCGCGTGATGCCCCACCACGGGTTCGAGCGAATTTGTCACCCTCAACATGCAGCAAGACGCAGAAGGGAAGAACGTCGGCGTCGGGCTTCGTCATGCACCTTCTCCTTTTCTGACAATCGGTGAATCGCTTTGCTTGGTCAAATGGGACTCGAGCAGTTTCGCGTTCTTGTGATTCGATCTCCAAAAGAAATCAAAGAAGTCGCCGACCAGCGGAATCGCACCCACGACCAAATCAACGAGTAGATTAAACACCATCCGTAAAAGAACGCCTTTTGACGCGTTCGCCCGCGAGGCCTTCAGAATCAAGTACGCGCCCGCAATCGCCGTCGCGGCATCTCCGCCGACCGGAAAAAGACCGATCAAAGCATCGAGCCCGAATCGGATTCCGGTGAAGGGGATACGAAACGATGTATCCAGGTATTTCGCGAGCCGCCGAATCTCAGCGAGTTGCGCCTCCAAATCGCGTTGTCGATTCATGATTCTCGATTGGGCTTGTCGCTGCCGGCTCATATTGGCTAAAGGCTCAAGAACTCTCGGCAGTAGGCCGAGTTTCATGCGCAAACATTCACACCGGCAGGGAGGCCTAGGTGGGACTGTTCTCGAAACGTCGAAAGAAATCAAGACTCGGATCCAATCCACTGCTGCGCTGGTTTGGCCCCAGCGCGACGTCGGCAGGACTGCTCTATGCGCTCTACCTGTTTTTCACGGGCGGGCTTGATTTTGCAAGTTTTGACAAATGGTTTTCGAGCGAAGAAGCTCCGTTTCAAGGCGAACGAATTGAGCTGAGTCGAGACTCCGATCGGCCTCAAGACCACATTCGCATCGCGACATTCAACATTTTCAACTTCGGTGAGGATAAATCAAACATTCGAGAGCACCCGAAAACCAAGGTCGACGTGCTGAGCGAGATTGCCAAGATCGTCAATCGATTTGACTTGGTTGCCATTCAAGAGGTCCGAACGGGTGGCGCGTCCGTCGACAATCTTGTCGCCTTCATGAATGCCTCCGGTGCAAATTACTCGGCGGTTGTCAGCCAGCCGATTGGTGACAAAAACCGCACGGAATGCTACGCCTTCGTGTGGGATCAGAATCGAATTGCACTGGTTCCGGGAAGCTCGTACGTCGTCAGAGACCCCGACAACCGCATGTATCGGGAACCGATGGTCGCTTCGTTCCAGACGGTGCTTTCTGAAAATGAAAATGCAACTCCGTTTCGCTTTACGGCGATCAATGTCCACACGGATCCCGATTTGGTCGATCCGCTTGACCGAGATAGCGAGATCAACGTACTTGCGGATGTTTTCCAGCGGGTGCGAGACTGGGAGTTTGCTCGAAATTCGGAAGACGACTTTATCGTGATGGGTGACCTCAATGTCTCGACGGATGAATTGGGGATGCTGAGCAAGATTCGTGGTGTCGTTTCCGTCGCGGGTGATATCGGAACGAATCTGCTTCAAACCAAAACTAACGACCACATCTTGATTGATCAAAACGTCACCCGGGAGTTTGCCAACAAATTCGGCGTGATCGACTTGATCGATGAATGGGGATTCACCAGCGAACAAGCGGGCTCGATCAGCGATCATCTACCGCTTTTCGCAGACTTCAGCCGATTCGAAATGTCGGCTATTCCGCAGACCGCGAGTATGCCGCCAGATACCGGCACACGTGTTGTCCAATAACGGTTTCAAGCCCGCGGCCGTTGTCTGCCGATAGAACCATGGCAGGCGAATCTTCCTCCCCAATCCGCAAACTTCGAAGGGATTCGAATACGATGAACGTCAACTTCTTCCAGTGGCTTCGTGACGGAGTTCGCCAGTCTGTCTTGCTGGGCGTGAGTGACGCGGTTGATCAAATCGGTTTGCCCGAACCCGATCAGGATGCAGAGCCCACGATCGCGCGATTGCTGGGTGCGGACTCGGCGCCGGCCAAGGGTCGCCGCAAGCCGAAGGCATCTTCCGCCACCAGCCGCAAACGGCTCGGTAAATCGCTAAGCGACATGGAGCCCACGGGCACCTGAGCGAAAGACCTCACGGCGATTGTCGACCTCGTCGCGAGCGAGAACCTTTAGCCACGACGACGGAAGCGTATCGTGATTCTGTCGAAAAGATCGCGGCTCTTGGAAGCCGTGAGAACGTCTTCGAAGTTGGGCCTCTTCTCTTCCAATCGCCGGCCTAGCGACTAGTTTGACGACCAGCTTCGCATCGCCCCGAAGGGGTATGACTCTTCATAGCCCCAGGACACGATTTTGCGAGTCTTGCGAGCAAAAACGCCGCCCTAGGCTATGCAAACTTTGCCCCGTTGGGGCGACATGGAACTCGCGGCGAATCTGCAACCTAAGCTGGACGATCTCTTCAGCCGGCCGCGATGCTTCTGCTTGTGAGTTGCTGTCAACGAAGACGCGTAATACGTGCCGGTTATTCGGGCGTGGTGTATCCGCGGAAGTGAATTCACTGACCGATTCCCCCGGCGTCGATCCATAACAGAGCAAGTAGCTGTCGGAGGGCAGATGCATGCCGGTTTGCAAATCACGGAGGTGCGCAAGCCGCCTCGTCTCTTCGAGACAACTACAAGGCCGTCTAGCGACAAGGAAGTTGCGGAATGTTTCAAGGGATACCCTCACCGCGTATCGGATTGTGGCTGATCTTTGCCTTTCCGATTGTCTTCGCGTCGTCCGTTGCGCAGGCTCAGGAGGAAGAGATTGCGATTCCAATGTCGACGTACCAGGATCTACTGAATCGAATGGATTCAGTTGAATCGCGTGTCGCTCAAAACGGTCGCAACGTCGCATCGGCCCGAGCTCGCATGAATGGTGCAAGGGAGCTGGAAAGTGGTTACTACGGCGCCTATGAGTACGCGATCCTGGCGCCGGTTTACAGTAACAGCACGGCGTTCTACACCCACGATACCGTGATCGGATCTCCGGAAAGCGCGACGCTGACAGAGTTCGATTGGGAGATGGAGGGAAGCCATCGGTTCGAACTCGGCTACCTCAGTCCCTCGACACAACTCGGATGGCGAGCCCGGTACTGGTTCTTTGATGCCGGAGCGAGCGAAAACTCTGCGGATGACGTCGACGTCAAGGTCGGAGTCGCCGACGATCCAGACATCGCTATCGATACGCTGAGCAGTACCGATCCAGACTTCCTGGCCGCGAGCGCGTCAACGGAGATCGACGTCGTCGACTTGGAGGGCTTTTCGAAACGGTCCATCTACAACAGTCTTGTGACGTTTAGTGCCGGACTCCGCTACGCAAACATTCAACACAACTATATTGGCCGCGATGTGGATCCAACGCTTGCCGGCCCGAACAACGTTCAGACGGCCCTTCTCACGGACTTCAACTTTGAGGGAATCGGACCGACGTTCTCACTCGGTTCGCAGCGAAGGCTCGGTTGCTCATTCCTAAGTTGGAACGCCAGCGGTCGTGCGTCACTTCTGTTCGGCCAGGGTGATGGACTTTGGGAGAGATTCGGCGACAGCGGTTCAGGAACCCCGCTCGTCCTGGGCGATGCCATCGTTCACAACAACGAAACGCGAATCGTGCCGGTTGGCGAACTTCGGCTTGGTTTGGACTACAAGCGCAACCGTGGAAAGTTATTGATGGAGTTCGGCACTGGCCTTGAGAGTCAGGTTTGGTTGAACGGCGGCACGCCATTGCGAGCCGGACAGGACGGCGCAACGGATTCCGACGGCATCACGAGTCCTTGGACCGAAGATCTTGGATTCATTGGACTCTATCTACGAGCCGGTGCCCGATACTAGCAATTGCCTTCTCGTTGCAACCCAACCGATTCGGGCCTGCGTGTCCAGCAATGCGACTAGCCGTCTGAGGCTGCGAGCCCGCGGTGTCGAATAATCGAACGGTTCGATCAAAGAATGGTTGCCGGTAATGACGATTTTACGATTGTCGTGTTGCGCCCATTGGTCCCGCGGCAACCGTCGTATGTGCGTCATGCAAGCCGAGCTTGATGATCATGGGAAACCCCGACCTCGATTCGACCGCCCGATTGATTCGCTTTCGCCGATTCCTGGCCCAAGAAACCGACGGCGCCTCGTTAGCGTTCTTTCGCATCGCCTTCGGTTTGGTGATGTTTGTCCACGCGATGAAGTATCTCATCCCCCAGGGTGGGACGACGCTGAAGGACTATCTCTACCAGCATTCAAACTTTAACTTTACTTACCCGGGATTCTCCTGGGTGCAGCCATTCCCAGAACCTTTCTGGACACTCTTCTTCTATCTGACGGGCGTCGCTGCTTTGGGAGTCGCGTTCGGCTTGTTCTACCGAACGTCGGCAGTCTTACTGTGCATTTGCTACAGCTACATCTTTCTGAGCGAACTGGCCAAGTACAACAACCACTATTACTTGATGTGTTTGTTCGCTTTGCTATTGGCATTTATGCCAGCCGATCGGCGGTTCTCCGTTTCCGCATGGTGGAGGCGTCGAGGAAAACAACCGACACCAAGCGACCGCACGGTTCCGTACTGGACGGTCTTCCTGCTGCGTGCCCAACTCTTCATTGTTTACTTCTATGGGGGCGTCGCCAAAATCAATGCGGACTGGCTCACTGGGATTCCAATGGTTGGTAAAGGTGATGCCATCCTTTCCTACTGGAAACCCATTCTGGGTCTGCCGGAGATTGATCCCATTTGGGTCGGCCTGTTTATCTGTTGGTTTGGTCTTGTGTTCGACCTGTCCATTGGCTTTCTACTGATCTGCCGACGAACGAGGTTGCTGGGATTCGCGCTCACGCTGATCTTCCATGTCAGCAACCACTTTTTGTTTCCAATCGGAATCTTCCCGGTATTGGCCTTGTCGGCAACGACGATCTTCCTGGAGCCCGATTGGCCGGTTCGACTTTCGACATGGGTGCGACGTCCGCGTCTGACGGCCCCGGACTGGAATTGGTGCCGGCTGGGCATTTTCGTCCTGCCACCGGTCGGGTTCCTACTGGGATGGAAGGATCGCATCAGCGGGTATTCGCTTTCGACGTACAAACCCGTTTCCGTTTGGACGCCACTATTCGTCGTTTGCTTCCTTGGAATTCAAGTCGGTGCGCCGTTTAGACATCTGTTTATCGACGGCGACGCAAACTGGACCGAAGAAGGCCAGGACTTCAGCTGGCGAATGATGCTCCGGGCGAAGGACGCAAGCCACGTAATCTTTCATGTCGTCGACGAAAGTTTGCTGAGTGTCGACAGTCGGGGCGATACGCATGTCGATTGGTCAAAGTGGCCGGAAGAACAGTCAAAGATGATCTTCGTTCCGGTTGAAAGTTCGCGATTCAATTGGGCTCATCATCCGGGGCTCACCGCGACCTATGAACCAAACGTCGGAATTCGCGCAGTCTGTCGTGTTTCCAGCGACGAAGATGCCGGTACCAAGCGTCAGCAGCTCATTGAGCAATGGAGGCGGCTGCTTGGTAGACAGGTTTCCGTTGAAGAAACAATCGGATTCGAGGAGGCGATTTCGCTGCTTCGGCAACGTGGTTCCGCTGGCTTGGAATCGACTGCTGACCTATTAAGCAACTTAACGGCACAGGCTTCCACCGCGTCGGGGCTTCATCGCGAGCAACTACTCGTGATGATCGGACGTGAGCTCGAATCGATCAGTCGAGGCGACGAGGGGGCTTTCGTCCGATCGATCCTTCTCCGGCTTCATCCGTTCCTGATGCAAGGAAACTCGTTTCCCGGCGAACGATTTCTTGTGGTGAATGATCCGAATTTGGCTTCCGATTCCCATGCGTTTCAGAAGCTCGCAGGTGGCCGCGAGTCACTGGTCTGGATTGATCTGGGACGACTGCGTCCGAGTGACTGGAAGGGTCTACCTCGTTCATTCGTTACGTTCGAAGACAGAGAGCTGCGCGTTGTTTGGAACTACAGCGGCGATCTGAACCATATTCAACTGCGTCGCTTCAGCACGAGCCCCTGGATGATCCGTCAGTTCGGCAGCCACATCGCCAATCAGTGGGAGCAGCAGACGGGGCGACGTCCAAGTATCCGCGTCGTCAGCAACCTGATGATGAATTATCGCGTGCCCCAGCCGCTGGTCGACCCGAATGTCGACATCGCCTCAACGGATTACAAACTCACGGGGCACAACACCTGGATTCTTCCGCTCAGCAGTGAAGTGGGAAGCGCCACCGTTCGAGTGGCTGCGCGTCCTTAATAGTACTGACCAACGGTCGGCAGGAAGTTAGTATGACTGGCACATCAGTCTTTTGCGGCTAACTCTGTCAAAAGCTGATTCAAGTCAGCTTGGATGGCCTTGTCACTCGCAATAGCTGGAATTAGTTTCTGAACAGATTAACGCGTGATATTTTCGTCGAGCGAGCACAATACCTCCTGCTGAGCAATGGCGGCCGAGCTGTGAACCTCACTGAAGTGCTTTCGGCGTGCGACGCCAATAAGGGGTCGCTCTACCATTTCTTTCCGAACGGTAAAGATGAGTTGCTGTTAGCAGCGATGGAAAGGCAGTCTGAATGCGCACTCGCATCTCATCGCTCTTTCGTTGCCAACTCAAAATCAACCGCCGACGCCATAACGCGGCTTGTGAGGTCATTGACTTCGATGCTCGAACAAGATGACTGTCCCAGATTCATGCCCTTTGCTGCTGCGAGTGCGCTTTCCGAAGAGACAGAGAAGCAAATTAGACAAGTCTGCGCGCAAACGCTCGAATCGCTCCAACAAGTGTATTCTCAAAGCCTCCGCGACGAAGGCGTCCCAACGAGGCTTGCCAACTCGCTAGGCGTGATGATCGTCTCGACCATTGAAGGAGCCCTGCTTCAATCTCGGACGCGAGGCACAGTAGCGCCGTTAAGAGGTACAGGCATCCATCTTCGCGAGCTGATCGACTCAAATGCGGGCTCATCATGAGTGAAGTCCTCATCGACAGATGGTTACCAAGCCTCAAACTGCAAACGATTGCGAGCGAGTTAGCAGGGCTAACCGACCACGTGAAACAGTTGCATGAGCGTTCCCCAGCAGATGAATGAACCAAGCGTCACCCCATTCGACCACTGCAACCATTGTTAGACTGGATTAATGAAAACACAGATGCTATTGACCATCGTGGTGGTCTTGAACTTGGTATTCCTGTCGCGGACCTCTCGTGCGAATGACACGGGCTGGCTTGAACTACTTAATGGAAAGGACCTTTCCGGTTGGGAAGCCAATGTCCGGCCTGAATCCTTCTCCGTCGAAAACGGTGTTCTCAAGGCTCATGGGAAAAACGGAATGTCCCATTTCTTCTACGTTGGTAAAACGGGAAGCGACGTCACGTTCAAAGACTTTGAACTAGTCGCGGTCGTTCGTCCGGAACGTGATTCCAACTCCGGGATCTTCTTTCACACCGGTCGAGAACTCCGTAGTGGCAAGTACCTTCACAAGGGCTATGAGGTGCAGCTCAATAGTTCAAAGAAAGAGAAACAGAAGACAGGCAGTCTCTACAAAGTTGTGCAGGTCAAAGAGTCACCCGTTGATGAGAAGGAATGGTTCACTGTTCGCGTTCGCGTCGAAGGAAAGCGGATTCAGGTGTTCGTCGACGAGCAACGAGTTGTGGACTACACGGAACCGGAAAACCCCAAGCGTGAACGGAAACGTGTGAAGCGCCTGATTGACGCCAACGGCGGGGCGATCGCAATCCAGGCCCACGACCCGGAAAGCGTGTTTTACTTCAAGACGATCCGCATCCGTGAGATCTCTGCTGAGTTTCGCCCCCGTCCGGATTGCTCTTCCAATTGAGCCGGGTTTATTTTCTCGATTGGCCCAACTTCTACGGAGGGCGTCCGAAGACGGTTTTTGCTAGGTCGATGTCACGTCGAAACTAGGTTTTGCTACGCGATTATGTCGTGCACAACGTGTCCGTGGACATCGGTTAGTCGGTAATCACGGCCTTGATGACGATGGGTCAGCTGTTCGTGGTCGATACCCAGTAGGTGCAGACAGGTTGCGTGGAAATCGTGGACATGCACCGGATTCTCAACGACGCCGAATCCGAATTCGTCGGTGGTGCCATGGGTAAAGCCTCCTTTCACTCCGCCTCCTGCCATCCAGATACTGAAGCATTCCTTGTGATGGTCACGGCCAGGAGCGGTAAGTTCACCTGTACCCGCATTGTGCTCTTGGACCATGGGAGTACGTCCGAACTCGCCACCCCAAATGACCAAAGTCTCGTCCAGCATTCCACGCTGCTTCAAATCCTGGATCAAGGCAGCACAAGCTTGATCAACCTTGCGGACGCTGCGGGGCAATGCTGTATAGATGTCAGCATGATGATCCCAACCCTTTGCGAATACCTGAACGAATCGAACGCCTTCCTCAACCAATCGGCGCGCCTGCAAACAATTCCGGGCGAAGCTTGAAGCGGGATTGGGTCCTTGAGCATTTAGGAGCCCATATTGTTTCAAGATGTGCTCAGGTTCCGAATTGAGATCCACAAGCTCCGGCACGGAGGTCTGCATGCGATACGCCAACTCGTACTGGGAAGTACGAGTCTCGATCTCCGGGTCTCTATAATACTGATACGCCTGACCGTTGAGCGCTTTTACCGCATCGACTACGGCGCGGCGTTCCTCGACTGTGGTTCCTTCCGGATTATTGAGAAAATGGATGGGTGTTTTGCCTCCACGAAACTCAACGCCTTGATGATTTGATGGCAGAAAGCCGCTACCCCAAATAGGCGCCCCGGCTACCGGTAACCCATCCTTCAACACGACATAGGCAGGCAAATTCTCATTTTCGGTGCCTAGTCCATACGACGTCCAAGCCCCAAACGTCGGGCGCCCCATTCGCCCATGCCCCGTGTGCATAAAGAGTTCACCAGAAGCATGGTTGATCTCATTCGTCTTCATGCTTCGAATCACCGTGAGTTCATCGGCAACAGTCGCCAGATGCGGAAACAACTCCGACATGACGACTCCCGACTGACCTCTCGGCTTAAATTCGTAGGGCGATCTGATGACTCGGGCTTCGGGTGTAATGAAGGCAAACTTCTGGTCCTCGGTCAGCTCACCGGGAAGCGATTGGCCGTCCCATTTGTCGAGCGCTGGCTTAGGATCGAACGTATCCATTTGGGATGGACCGCCTACCATGTGCAGGAAGATCACATTTTTGGCCCGCGGCGCGTGATGCAACTTTGGCCTCGATGGTCCAGCGTCGCTCGCCTGAGATTCTCGAGAGAGCAACTGCGAAAGGGCGAGAGATCCGATGCCGAGCGTCCCTTGTAGTAACAAGTCGCGACGATTTACTAAGTTGATCCGTTGATTCAAGTTCTTCATGACTTGGTAATCGCCTCGTCCAGATTTAAGAGTGTTTGGGCTACTACGAACCACGAACCACGCTCTTTCAGAAGATTCATCAGGATCTCAAGCTCACGCTCATTGGGTTTTCGTGATACGACGGTGCGAAACGCTCGCGTGATCTTCTCGCGATCGCTTCCCGGCCAGCGTTCAATCGTCCTCGCCAGTTCGGTCGCCATTTCGACGTAGACCGGATCATTTAGAAGTGTCAGAGCCTGCAGCGGCGAGTTCGAACGATCTCGTTTTGTCGTGCAGACCGTCCGCTCGGGGGCGTCGAAATTGACCATGCTCGGAT
>JBCCOI010000206.1:0-11436 GCA_039025515.1 Planctomycetota bacterium | reverse complement strand
TCGTTGTGCCCGGCAATCATGTCGTGCCACCAAGCTTCCTTTAGATTGCGCTTTAGCTCGACACCGAGTGGCCCGTAGTCCCAACATCCCTGCACACCGCCATAGATTTCGCTTGACTGAAAAAGGAAACCTCGCCGCTTGCAAAGCGACACGATTTTTTCCATCGACTTCATGGGATCGAGAGATTGGGGGAAAGAAACTGTCAGAATTCGAAATAGACGCCGTTGAGAATCGCGTCCGGGCATGAATGTAAGCCGTCGACCTTTCATTGGGGAGGTGTTCTCAAACGGGGACGCTTTCAATCAGATCCCGACATGCGAATCAGGGAACAAGCTGACTGCCGAATGCCAGCGAAACATCTTCACCGGCGTGCTGGTTAGACTATGCGTCCTCTGTAACTCCCGGACCTCCTCTTCTTTTCAACGGTAACTTCAATGCGAAGGCCACTCTTCACATTGGTTGCATTGTGCATCCCACTCACGTTCGGCTTGCCAACTGTCCGCGGTGATTCACCCGTCCATCGGGCCGATGTCGTCATCTATGGTGGAACATCAGCAGCCGTCATCGCCGCAGTTCAAGTAAAGAAGATGGGCCGAACGGCCATCATCGTATGCCCGGCCACGCACCTCGGTGGTCTCAGTTCAGGCGGCTTGGGATGGACCGATACGGGTAAGAAGGAAGTCATCGGCGGTCTGGCACGAGACTTCTACCACCGCATTTACAACGAGTATCAGAATCCTGACGCCTGGAAGTGGCAAACCCGAGAAAGCTATGGGAACCGTGGTCAAGGCAACAAGGCAATCGACGGTGAAAACCGAACGCAGTGGATCTTCGAGCCTCACGTCGCCGAGAAAGTCTTCGAAGACTATGTGCAGGAGTTCAAAATTCCGGTTCATCGTGACGAGTGGCTGAATCGCGACTCGGGCGTCGAAATGGCGGGCGGTGAAATCGAGTCGATCCGGATGTTAAGCGGTGCCACGTTTCATGGCAGAGTCTTCCTAGATGCGACGTACGAAGGCGACTTGTTAGCCGCGGCCGGAGTGTCCTACCACGTGGGGCGGGAATCCAACGACCAATACGGTGAGACTTGGAACGGTGTGCAAACCGGCGTCAACCACCATCATCATCACTTCGGTGATCTACCCCCGATCAGCCCGTACGTCGATCCCGATGACCCCGATAGCGGCATTTTGCCAAGGATCAGCACCACTCCTCCGGGCAAAAAAGGCGAAGGTGATGATCGCGTTCAGGCTTATTGCTTTCGCATGTGCCTAACCAATCATCCGGAGAACCGCGTCGCGTTCACGGAGCCAGACGGCTACGACCCGAAGCAATATGAGTTGTTGGCGCGTATCTACCAGGCCGGCTGGAAAGCGACCTTTCGCAAATTTGATCCGATCCCGAATCGAAAAACCGACACCAACAATCACGGTCCGATGAGCACGGACAACATCGGCTTCAACTACGACTATCCGGAAGCGTCCTACGAACGACGTCAGGAAATCATCAAGGAACACGAGACCTACCAAAAGGGTTGGCTGTACTTCCATGTCAGCGATCCCAGAGTACCCGAAGCAATTCGCAGCGAAATGAAGACTTGGGGACTGGCGGGGGATGAATTCACTGACAATGGAAACTGGCCTCATCAAATCTACGTGCGGGAAGCACGTCGCATGATCGGCGACTTCGTCATGACTCAGAACGAACTGCAAAAGTTGAAGCCGACGCCAAGTTCCGTCGGCATGGGATCCTACAGCATCGATTCACACAACGTTCAGCGGCACATCGACGGGAACGGCCACGTGCAAAACGAAGGCGACATCGGTGTCTCGACCCGTGGCCCCTACCAGATCGCATACGGATCTTTGATTCCACGAAAATCAGAATGCACGAATCTGATCGTACCGGTTTGTGTCTCAAGCACGCACATTGCTTTTGGTTCCATTCGAATGGAGCCGGTATTCATGATCCTGGGCCAGAGCGCCGCAACGGCCGCAGTGATGTCGATTGAGAACGATCAGCCCGTGCAAGCCATTGATTACGCGGCGCTGCGAAAGCAGCTGGTCGCAGATGGTCAAGTGCTGGAGTTTAAAACGACGACTCGAAATGCACTCAATCCAGAATCCTATCCCGGTGTGTTTGTGGATGACGTTCGTACCCGTCGCACGGGTACCTGGGTGCATAGCCAAGCCAACCATCCCCACTTCGTTGCCGGCTACGTCCATGACGACAATCGAGGCAAGGGCGAAAGGACGGTTCGCTTCAACTTTGATGTGGCAACGAGCGGACTGTACGAAGTTCAGTTTGCGTTTCCGCCCAGTTCCAATCGCGCAACGAACGTTCCCATCTTCATTCAGCACGCTGCGGGTTCAGCAGACATCTCCATCAATCAACGCACGTCACGATCTGGAAAATTGCCCTTCACCATTTTGGGCCGCTACGAATTCGTCGCTGGGAGTGAGGCATCCGTGACGGTGTCAAACGAAGGAACCGATGGGTACGTCGTCGCGGACGCGGTTCGCTTGGTGAAGGTTGAAGACGGCAACGTGGGTGACAAGCAGTGAAGCAACTAATCGACTCGCTTGCCGGTGGCAGCTGTCTGCTCAACGTCAGCGCGACGACAATGCCGGATGTGATCACCTCGGCTGTCGACTTTTTGGTCGAATCGGGACGACTACCCGAGCATCAGAAGCAAATCGTCATCGACGGCATGCTTGAACGTGAAAAGTCGTTGCCAACCGCCATCGGTCACGCCTGCGCCGTTCCGCATTACTATGATGACCGGATCGCCGAACCGGCGATGGTGTTCATTCGCCTCAAGCGTGCCGTTAACCTCGGTGCCCCCGACGGGATCGCGACGAGATACTTTTTTGTTTTACTAGGTCCGACGGGGCAGGCGGCTCAGCACCTCGACACGCTGGCCGCGATCGCTCGCATGATGAGCGATAACGTTTGCCACTTTGAGCTCACTTATTCGACAAACGCCCAAGACGTCTTGGAGGCAATCGATCGACACCTTCATCGCAGCGTCTTGGCCAAGCCGCCGAAACCACGCGAGATTACCGAGGGACTGACGACTTCTTCGCGCCCATTCTCGGGACTCAAGGCCGACTTTCTGCGACGCCTGAAGTATTACAAGAGTGATTTCATCGACGGGATACGTAGCAAGAGCATTGCGTCGATCGTGTTCATGTTTTTCGCTTGCATTGCCCCCGCCGTCACCTTCGGTGGATTGATGGGTAGTGAAACGAATGGACAAATCGGTGCCGGGCAGATGCTGATTTCCACGGCCGTCTGCGGAGTCTTATATGCGCTGTTTTCCGGAGGTCCCCTGATCATCCTCGGCGGAATCGGACCGCTGCTGATCTTTACGATCATTCTCTACCAACTTTGTGAAGACATGGAATTGGCCGACCAATTCCTGGGCGTTTATGGATGGGTCGGGTTGTGGACGGCGATGTTTACCGTGCTGTTGTCCATCACGAACGCAAGCAACCTAATGCGTTTTTTCACCCGTTTCACAGATGAGATTTTTTCGGCCTTGATGTCGTTGATCTTCATTTACAAGGCGGGCGAGGCGCTTGTGGAGGGCTTCCGCAATGCAGAATCGCCCGGCGGATCAACGGAAAAGGCACTGCTGGCCGTCGTCCTCGCGGTCGGAACGTTCTACATCGCGATGACGCTGGCGCGATTTAGACGCAGCAAGTATCTCTTCCCCTGGCTACGAGAGTTCCTCGCCGACTTTGGACCATCGATCGCGCTTGCTACGATGGTCGCGACGGCTTGGTGGCTCGGCAGCGGCGAGACGCTCGACACGCTGCAAGTGAGCAGTGTGGAATCTTCGCGGGGCGGCTGGATCATTGATCTTTGGAGTGTGCCGACTTGGGTGAAATTCGCCGCAATCGGGCCTGCGATTCTCGCCGCAGTTCTTGTTTACCTTTCCCAAAACATCACTTCTCGGCTCGTCAACAGTCCGCAGAACAAACTCGAGAAAGGCGAGTCCTATCACCTCGATTTGATTGTGGTTGGTTTGTTGATCGGACTTTGCTCGCTCTTTGGTTGGCCCTGGATGGTTGCTGCGACGGTACGCTCTCTCGCGCATGTCCGAGCACTCTCAGACATCGCCGACGTCGCGCAACCGAACGGCGAAAAACGGGAAGAGATCATTCATGTCCAGGAGAACCGCGTTACCGGGTTGGTGATTCATATTCTGATCGGGGGATCGCTCTTGGCTCTACCGCTGCTGGAATACGTTCCAATGGCCGCGCTCTATGGGATCTTCCTCTACATGGGTTTCTCGTCGCTGCGTGGGATTCAGTTCATGGAGAGAATCGGGTTGTTGTTTCTTGACTCAAAGCTTTTCCCTCTGAATCACTACACTCGCAGAGTCCCGGTACGAACGATCCACTTCTTTACGTTGATTCAAGTCGTTTGTCTGATCGTGCTCTGTATGATCAACGTTTTTCCGAGTCAGCCGGTACGGATCCTGTTTCCGATTTTCATCACTTTGCTAGTACCGGTAAGAGCACTATTGCCACGATTCTTTAACGCGGATCACCTGGGTTTCCTTGACGCCGACGAAGCTCCGGACGAAGAAGAGCTTCACTGGGTTTGATCCGCCGAGTCGGCTTGCAACAGTTCCGACAGATCTAGGAATCTGTCCCCGTTTTGATCGAGGCTTCTAAATGCCTGGACGGGTCCGATGAACTCCGATTCTGAAAGATCGCCGTCCAGGTTCACGTCCATCGCCGCGGCCCACTTCGGATACTTTGCTTGCTCTTCGCTCGATGTGGCCAGGTTCGATATGGAAAACTGCATTTCATCCTGAGTCGGATCACCGCGAACCAATTGAATCAGCACGGCATCCGGAAAATCTTGAGCCCGCAAGTTCCCGATCGATTCGATTCGACTAACGATCATTTGGGAAGACGCCTGAATTTCTCGCGAAGAGAGTCTCTGGTCACGATCGAGATCCAGCCAGGCAAAAATTGCGTCGGGGTGCTCGGCAGCTCGACCCCGGATCTGGCCGCGCCAAATCGATTCGTCAGTCATAACGACCTCATTCATGACGACCGAAACCGTCAGATCCGACAGCTGAAACGAGGATTGACCGAGCAGTTGAACTTCATCAGTCATCTGCTCGTCGACCAGCAATCGGATGGCGGGCCGTGACCGTTCTCCCGGCTCGAAATCAACCTCGATCCGAATCGGTGTTGATAGTTCGCCAAGAGAGGCTGCTTCCTCGCTACTGATCCAACCGCTTGAGTCGTCATCGATCTGCTTGACGGGATGAAACGACATGGGTGCCGAACGTTTCAACATCCGGTCAAGTGAATAGGCGACATCCTCCCAATTCACGTAGCCGACCAAATCCATTGACACGTCGCCTTGCCGATTCGAACGCCGCGACCGCCAAGGTTCCAACCCGTTCACCTGGCCACTGGGTCGCGTTTCGGAAAACGAGAGGCAACCGTCCAAATCACGATCAAGCTCGCGCAGAATGACGTCGGCGGACTGACTCGCCTCATCCCGGTCGATTTCTTGATCACCATTGACATCGAGCGCCGAGAACAATTCCGAGTCGTTTCGGTTGGCGTAACGAAAAGCGGAGGTCCCAAAGACACGAATGGGCTCGGCAAACATGACGTCGCGGTACAGAAACAATCGCCATTCACTCTCGTCGATCAGCTTGTCTTTGTCGCGATCGTAACGTCTGACCAACGTATCCTTTTGGTTCCTCGCTTGCACTGCAGATTGACCAAACGTCTGCGGACGATCCGCCACGTAATCAATGACGCTGTCCCAGTTGAGCCTTTCAGATGTTGAGGCCTCAGTCAATTGTTCGTACGTTTCGCTTAGCCGCTGTTCAAACACTTCGCTCAAGTCTCCACCATCGACGCGAACATTCAACGCCAACAGCAGAGGCCCTGCAGTCGTCGGAATCCAAATCCGGTAGTCCGACTTGGCTTCTTCTGGAGGTTCCTCGTTCGGGTCTTCCATGACTGAGTTGGCGATTCCGGCGTCGGGAGTCTCCTCCGTTTCATCCGTCAACTCTGAATTAGGTGTTGGGTTTGCACCCGTCTCGTCGGCGGACTCGGCGAGAGCAACGGCTTCCGATGGGTCACTCGGTGCAGAAGAATCGGTATCTTGGTCCGAACCCGAATCCACCGCCAGACTTTGCGGTGGTGCTTCGGCAACGACTTCGTTCGGCTGTTCCACCTGCCCCGGATCAGGCTTTTGGCAACCGACCACCAGCAAAGCCATCATGATGCAAGTCACTCGCACGCCAGCTTCCCAGGCCCCGGGCATCATGAGAGCACGGTGCATCGTGAGAGCAGGGCGCATCATGAGAGCACGGCGTCGATCGCCTCGCCTTCGGCGATCGCAATCGGACGGCCACCTTCGGCCATGTTTTCCGTTGACGGATCGACACCGAGGGCTCGGCAAAGTGTGGCGAGCAAGTCTTGTTGCGTGATCTTTCCGTCAACGACCTCCATGCCATCTTCGCTGGTTGCCCCGTAGGCTTGTCCGCCCGCGATGCCGCCGCCGGCCAGCACAGCGCTGAAAGCTTGCGGAAAGTGATCGCGTCCGCCACTCGCGTTGATCGTGGGCGTCCTCCCGAACTCGCCGGCCCAGAGCAATGTTGTTCGTTCCAACAAGCCCCGATCCGATAGCTCGGTCATCAACGTCGACCAGCCGGCATCCAGCGAACCACTTAGCTCTTTGACACGTTCAAAGTTGTCGGCGTGCGTATCCCAGCCAAGACCTTCACCCAACGTGACTTCAACGATCGGAACGCCACGCTCGATCAATCGTCTCGCCATCAGACAGCCCTGACCGAAAGCACTTTTGCCGTAGGCTTCGCGAACCGCCGCCGGTTCTTGATCCAAGTTGAACGCGTCCTTGGCATCACTTCCCAGCATCTCGATCGCCGAACGATAGACGGTGTCGTGTGTGATGCTATTCGCGGTTGGCCGTGAGCGTAGAAACGACTGCTGCATGGAATCCCAGAGCTGCATGCGTGACCGGTATCGATCCGAATCGACCGGTACGCTCGACTGCAAATGTTCGACTCGCAAGTCGGCAAAGTCGTTACCCATTAACCCGTTCAAGACAGCCGCCGCCGGATTGGAAGCCGCTGCGCGAACGGTTGTCGCGGCGTAGCGAGGACCGAGAAACCCCGGCCGCAACGAGCTGGCGGCAAACGGTCCCGGTGTGATGGAAACGTACCCCGGCAGCTTGCATTCCGCATTGGCAAGTGCCTTCGAAAGAGAACATCCGATCGCCGGGTAGTGCACTGGACCACCCTTCGGATGTCCTGTCCTCATGATGGTGGTGCCGCGTTCGTGGTCGCCCTCCTTCGTCGACAGTCCACGCAAGACCGCGAGGCGATCCGCCTGCTGTGCCAGCTTTGGCAAGTGCTCACTCAATCGCAGACCTGCCTCGCTCGAAGCGGACTCTTTGAAGGGACCACCGTTGGTGTGATTTGGCTTCAGATCAAACGTATCGATCTGACTGGGCCCGCCAGACATCCAGAGCAGAATGCAATGCCGCCCGTTCTTGCGAGCCTGCTGTTCGGCCGCAGACACCAGCCCCGGAAAAAACGAACCACCGACGCTCGCCCCCATTCCCAGACCGGCGAGACCGCTCAAAAAACTGCGTCGTCGTGTGTGAATTGAAGACGTCATCACATGCTCTATTACTTCAAGGACAAACGAAACTCTCTGAGGTATTCAGTAAAACCCACAACATGTCGCTCAATTGCTTCTCGCGATTTGATTTGGGATCGGTCGAGCTCAAAAAATCCAGGAACCGGTCGCCCTCGGCTTCCGTCGGGTATCGTGAAAGGCAAGCGAGAAACAGTGTTTGGACACGATCAGAATCGGCGAGAAATGGGGCGTCCAATGCTTGAATCAATCCGCTGCTGGGAGGAGAAACCGCCTGCGTGATTTCCGGCCCATTCATCAATCCGAGCGACTGAACGACTCCATGCGGATACTCCATCGGCGAACCCGTTCCGCGGCCCATCCGCGAGAGAAATTGCTCCCTCGGCGAACCCAGAAATGCTTCGGGTCCTCCAGCGGGACTCGAGTTCTGCTTACGTCCACCAAGGAAGACGTTCTGCCGAACGGTATCGTAGAACTGCGCCGGTGAAAGTGTTTTGACGCTCATGACGGCAAAGGAGCCCGCGGGCGGACGCGATTCCGATGCCATACCTTCACTCTGCGGAGATGCACCTTGGGAGTGTTGATAAATGCTGCTCAAAGAGTAGGCGTCAGAGCATGCGATCATACGATACAGCGAACGAAGATCGAAACGACTTTCGATCAGGTGTTCAGTGAGTAACTCGAGCACACGTGGATGGCTGGCCGGATTGTCAAAATCCATCTCATCGACGGGGTCGACCAAACCACGACCAAACAAATGGGCCCAGACGCGGTTGGCTGCCGCCCTGGCGAAGTAAGGGTTGTCTCTGGAAGCCAACCAGATCGTGAGCTGCCGGCGACGGAAGTTGGTCGGGTCCGGCTCAGGATCTTCCGCGACACCGGGATACCGCGGAGCCATCACGTCTTCTGTTTCAGGGAACGTGATTTCCTTGCCGCGACGATCGCGAACTGCTTGTGAACGCATTCCGGTTTCTTGGTCCAGTTCCACTTGCGAATAGAACGCAGCGAAAGACCAAAAGTCATCCTGTGTCCAATCCGCGAACGGGTGATCGTGACACTGGGCGCACTCCAGTTGTATCCCCATGAACGTTCGCGAAGTGGCCGACGCGAGTTTGATCGGGTCTGCTTCGCGCGACGTGTAGAAAACGGCGGGGCCCCGATCTTCTGCACCGCCGGCGGTCAGAAAGCCGCCAACCAAATGGTCGTAGCGTTGGTTCGACAAAAACTGTTCGCGAAGCCACCGATTGAGTTCGACCGACGATTGCCTCTCGGCGATTCCGACATCATTGGGAAGCAGCATCTCTGTCCAGCGATTCGCCATGTGATGCGCAAAACGCGGCGAAGCCAATAGCTCGTCGACCAAACGGATTCGTTTCTCAGGCGACGAGTCCTCCAAGAACTCTCGCAGTCGCCATACGGGCGGTGCCACACCCGCGAGATCCAGCCAAACACGTCGGCAAAACTCGGCATCCCCGCTTCTCGCCGCGGGTTCAATCGACGCAGCTTGCCACGACTCGCGCAATAACTGGTCGATAGAACGGCTGCCGGACGACCGTTGAGGCTTCGACGAACGTGGATCCAGATCGGCCGACCACGCGACTCCAACGCCGTTCAAGACGAACGCAATCAAGCCAATCGCCGCGAAGATGAATCGAATCATTCGGATGGAAAATGAGTTCATCATTTACAGGTATCGTCGCTCGTCAAACCCGGAAGACTCAGCTATCAGTGTAAGGTTGCGCGACTCGAAGTGCGATAAACACTCAGAAAAGTGCCGAAAATACGACTTTCACGACAATCAAAACCGTGCGAAAAGTCGGCTTTGGTAAAGTTCGCTGTCCCACGACCCCGTCTCAACCTTCTCCGACTGACTCCCGTCCCCATGCGCACGCTACCGGCACTCATCGGCCTCCTCACCATTTCGACTTCACTCACATGGCATGTTCCATCAGCGATTGCCCAAACCGGCGCCGAAGCCAAGATCGTTCAGGAATTCAATCGAGCAATGGAATTGAAGGAGTTTGCCAAGGCGCGAGAACTTGCGGCATCACTGGCGAAGTCTGCGTCTTCAGAACGCGTTCAGTTGATCTCGGCGGATCTGCTGCTGCGCTCGGGTGATGCGAAATCTGCGGTGAAACAGTTCGATGGCTATATCGCCAAACGCTCGGGCGAGAAGCCTTACCTATGGCAACGCGGAATCGCGCTGTATTTCGCTGGACGATACAAAGACGGCGTGGACCAATTCAAAGTACACCGCGAAGTGAATCCCAAGGACGTTGAGAATGCCGCATGGCACTTTCTTTGCCTCGCAAAATTGGAATCGCCGGAGAAAGCGAGAGGGCTAGTTCTGCCGGCTCCCAATGATCCGCGACCTCCCATGAAAGAAATTCTGGAGATGCTAAAAACGGGCGACACCTCCACGGTCGAGGAACGAATTAGAGAATACGAAGGCGAACGGGCGGAGGTGATTGCAGCGTTCTATGGCAACCTTTATCTCGGACTCCACGCCGATGCACTCGGCAACCGCGCAGAGGCGACGAAGTTCATGAAGCTGGCCGTCAAACGCACGCCCATGGGCTACATGGGCGACGTCGCTCGCGTTTACCTCGAGTATCTCGAAAGCGAGACGAAGGTTGATTAGTCCGTCAGCGGTAAGACGCGATCCTTTTCACGTTCGTATGCGACGCGACCGTTGACGACTGCGGTCTCGACATAAGTCCGATAGTCCAACGGATCACCGGTCAGGATCAGAATGTCGGCATCTTTACCGACCTCGAGAGATCCCATTCGATCATCAACGCCCAACATCTTCGCGGGCGTGAGCGTCAATGCTTCGAGTGCTTCCTGAGAACTTGCTCCGCCGCGTACCAAGAAAGCTGCTTCGAGCGGCAAGCTCGTCAAATCACGACCCGCGATACCTCCCAAACTGATCGAAGTTGAGAGGCTGGTCACGGCGAACGGAATTCCGCTCTCTTCCAAGACTCGCGGAGTCTCCACCCAACTGCCGGAACTGTCTTCCTCGCCGAAGTTGGGCTGACGGCTCGCACGCGGTGTGATCGTCACCGAAACACTTGATTCAGAGAGTTCGTCGGTCACCAACCAAGCTTCAACGGCTTGATCGAAGCTGAGTTTGTAGTCCAGCTCTTCGGCAAGCTCGATCATGTCACGCATCTCGGATGCGGTCGGTGCGGACATTCGCAGCGGTTTCTTGCCTTGAACCAAAGCCAAGAAATCATCCGTGACGGGTTTGCGTGGCGGGCGATCTTTCTTGCCGGCTTTGATGGCTGCTTCGTGCTCCGCTTGCTTCTTCAAATAGTCACGAGCGGTTTTGAATTGTTTCCGCCACGTGTCCTTCGCGAGCGCCGTGGTCAGCGAACCGCGTGGAAGTGAGTAGAATGGATTCTGCTTGACATACATGTTGTCGAGCGATCCGAAACTCATTTTGACAACCGCCGAGCCCGTAGGCTTGGCCGCTTGCGGTTTCGGATCCTTGATCGGTTCCGTCGGACGAATGGCAATGCCGCAGCACGGACAAACCGATTGGAACGTTCCGAAGTCCAAAGTCGCGGCGGTGGCATTTCGAAGAATCGACGCTTGGTCCGGATCCAAACCCACGAACCGATTGTCTCCGATAAATCCAAGGTCCATTGCTTCGCCGGGAACACCAATCGCAATGTCTGGTTCAGACGCGAGCAAGTTATCCGCCTTCGTGTAATCGGACTCTTCGCCGGATGCATCCGCCAAACTAAACCGCCCCCGCCGGCCGGTG
>JBCCOI010000205.1:0-11448 GCA_039025515.1 Planctomycetota bacterium | reverse complement strand
CCTTGGTCCGGACCCGGACCTCGTGGGCGGACGGTGCTGGCGAAAATCAACCATTGCTCGCTGTGGCATTCCAAACATCCTTTGATGCCGAGCGACCAACCCGCAGGCCTGACGTTGTGAGCCATCGGCCAAGCAACGGCATCGATGGCGGAGGTGTCCTCCAGCTCGATTTTTTCGAGCGTGTCTTCTTCCTTTCCTGCGGCATAGATGAATCCTGATGAAACATAGACCGCCTGCTCGATCTCAAAGGCCTTTTGGATGGCTTCGATGGATGCGTAAACCTTTTCACTGAACAACACCTGTCCTGCTTCAAGCTTCGCATCGGCAACCTTCCTTGCCTCCTCGTCACTCCATTCTTCTTCTTTCGTGCGGTAACGTTCGTCACCGAGCAACTCTTTCATTTCCTTGCTGCTCAGCTTCGGCGACAAGATCTCTTCACGGAAGCTTTTTCGCACTCTTAGCGATCGGCGTGTCGCTTCATAGACCGCATCGGGATCGAGCGGCGTGATCTTTCCCTCTTTGAGGCTTCCCCAATAGGCTGGCCAAACGACGCGATGCGGGTAGACACGGCCGTCTTCACCTTTTCGATAAACGGGTGATGACATTAACGGCAGTTCCTGTCCGCTGCGATGTCCCTTGCTGCCGATCGAATGGGCGAGCGAAGTCATCACGCCCAACGCCTCCTCACGTGGAAGCGGGCCGCCATGACATGCGGTACAAGAAAGCTTCTCGAAGTGAACCGGCGGCAAGCCTGCATGTTCCGGCATCGGCGACCCCAAACGCCCGGCCATCATTTCGGTTGGCAAGTCATGGGCGTTTACGTGTCCTCGTCCGGCCACTTCATCGACGAATCCTTTCCCCATGTGGCAACCCGCGCATGACAACGTGACGACTTCCTCACCCGATGGATGTTCCTCCCCGTCATAGCCTCTCGTGATGTGGTGATCGATGCCGTTGCGATGGCAATCGACACATTGCATCCCTGCTCGCAGGTGCACATCTTCGTCATGAATCCAACGTTGCTGTATGCCTTGGTCATCAGCGGTTCGCTGGCTGTGGCACTGGTAGCACGCGTTGTTTTGCGGCTTGCGAATCAAATCAATGAAGACGGTCCCGTCGGCAGCGAAGCGAGCCGTGTCGTAGGCGACCTTGGGCATCTTGGCTTGAGTCGATTCGTCCTCTGGATCGGAACCGTTCTTCAATCGAGAAACTTCGCCGGACACGGTTCCCATCATCATCGATGCAGTCGGCGCCCATGCGAAGTTTTCTTTCTCGACTTGGTCCCGCCGTGCGTTTAAGTCGTAGCTGCCGGAGACGCCGTGGCAGGCCAAACAATCGATCTCCAGGGACCCGGTAAGCGACCAGCGTGAGTTCGCAGCTGTTTCCGTTGCATCAGCCTCAGACTCTGGTGAGTCCGACTCCGGCTCCGCGCCCAGGCCACCGCCCGGGATCCGTCCACCAAATTGCCGCGTCATCAACCACTGGTCGATTCCGATCGTCCGCGGATCGAACGTTGCCTCCCAATCTCGATAGGACAGCGGTAGTTGAGTGCCTGTTCGAGAGTCCGTCCAAATCCAAGGTTCACCTTGCCGACCATCGGCCGAGTCGTGACCAAACGCGTTGAAGTGCCAGCCATGCGAAATGGTCTTGTAGTCGTGGCAGCGTCCGCACGTGTTCTGAATCGAAATCGGCGTCGTGGAGTCCGGTGCAATCCGGCGGTTGTTGGTGTCGTAAAGGTGAATCTGATGCAGATAGCGTGCGTCGGAATCGTGATGTGCGAACTTTGACCCGTCAGCCGCTCCGGAAAACCGAACGGTCGGCGCGATGAAAATCACGATGACGGCGAAAACGCCCGCTAAACGAGGTAAGGCCATAGGGAGACCGCGTTCATAGTCGACTGAGAAGAATTGCCCCCATTCACGATGCGTTGAGGCGGCAACATAATAATCGATGTGGGGAGGCCTCAGCTTACCAGGCGCCACGCAGAGTTGGCGTGGCCAATCGACGCGGCCGACGCCTTTCCCTTACACCCCGTTTCGACCCTTAGTATTCATTCGTCCCGAGGCATTCTCATGACACAGACCGGAGTCATCACTTTCAAAGGCAACCCCATGACGCTAGCCGGTGAGCCTTTGGAAGTCGGCAAAGCAGTGCCCGACTTTCAACTTCATTACGCCGACGCGGGAATTCAAACACTGACGATGGCTGATTTGAAGGGCAAACCGACGATCATCAGCGTCGTTCCCAGTCTGGACACGCCCACTTGCGCGATCCAAACGAAGAAGTTCAATGAGGAACTGGCGTCACTCGGCGACAAGATTAACGCTGTCACGGTCAGCCGCGATCTTCCGTTCGCACAGGCACGCTTCTGTGGTGCCGAGGACATCAAGATGCGAACCGCCAGTGACTATCAAACGCATCAGTTTGGTTCGGATTGGGGGCTCACCATCGACGAACTCAAACTCTTGACGCGAGCCGTCTTCGTGCTCAATGCCGACGGCGAGATCGCTCATAAGGAAATCGTCGCGGAAGTCACCGAAGAACCCGACTACTCAACAGCGATGGCGTCGCTTCGGATGCTTGTTTAGGCAGAGTTTGCTATGCGCTCCGTCTGGAGCTTCGCGAACGTAGTTTCCGCGTAGCGGTCATACCGGACATCGGTTCTCCGTCGATCACAGGGTCAAGCATCGGAGGCTGCGTCGGCTGATCGCTCGCAAGCATTTTGCGATCTCGCAAGGTCGCGTGAATCAGTTGGAGTAGCTTTTCGCGCGACTGCATCGCACGGCTGCCGTCTTCGATCCAGGCCCGCAGCTCGATACGTTGCGAATGTTTGGAAACGCAAACGAGTGTCGCTTGTGGAGCCGGCATCGTGACCACCTGTGGTTGTTCGCGAACCAACTCGAAGAGCTTGCGGCAGATGTCCGCCGGACGCTCGTCCAATGTCACCGCGACTTCCATCGGCAGGACCGTCAGCCGACCGGCTCCCAGCCAATTGGTGACGTCATCGGTCACGAACTTCTTATTTGGAATGATGTTTTCACGGCCCTCGTCGTCCGTCAAAACGGTCGTTCGTAAATGCTGCTTTGCGACGCGGCCGGTGATCTTTCCGACCGTGATTCTGTCGCCCAAGCCTGCGGGCTTCTCGAAGAGCACGATCAACCCGCCGAAGACGTTTCGGACCATGTCTTGCAAACCGAACCCCAAACCGATCGTCAGCCCGACCGCCAACCACTGGATGGTCCTCCATTGAAGGCCCAATAGATTTGCCGCAATCAAGCAACCCGTTCCGAATAGCACGCAGCGTCCGACGACCAACGAAAAGTGCTCCATCCCTTCATCGAACGAGACTCGTTGCAGAACAATGGCGTCAAAGAGTGCGGGAAGGAGTTTGGCAAGCTGAAATGCGACGAAGATGACTCCAATCGCTGAAACAACATGAAGAAGGGTGACGTCGCTCGACAACACGTTTGCGGAAGAGACAACTTCGCCAGATTCAGTCACCACCTGAGATGTCACGGATTCTTGGATCGACCAGACGACGGGATTGCCCATCTTCAGATTCGGGAAGATGTCCAGCCAAAGCCACCCCAGTGCGATTGCGCCAGCGACCAGTAGGCCGCATTGCAAAAGGAAAGCGATGTGGTGTTTAAGATCGAGATAAAGCCCACCCGAAAGATCGACTTGATGTTCGGGGACGATCTCACCGTAGGCATCAAACTCTCGCTCCGGCGGCTTGCCACCGGTAAGCAGCCTCCAGCCGTGTGCGGATAAGATCTTGAGCGGACTCCAGAGAGAAGCGGCGATCAGCAGAGCACTGAACGTCATTGCGAAACGAGTGATCAATTCACGAGCGGTAAAGCCGTATCCGAGTGCCGCCAAAATCGCGATAGCGATCGGCGATCCCACCATCACGATATAGATCAACAGCCGCACTCGATGGATCACGGCGCCGCCGAAGTGTCCGATCAAGGGCTCCATGTAGCCGCCGACCGGCCGAAACGCGCGATGGAACGTCCAAGCCACCAGCAAAAGAGCACCGATCAACAAAAACCGCGATAACGATTCTCGCCAGACTCCTCCATCAATCAGCCCCGTCACGGTTACAACGTACGCAGCGAGAACCAAACCAGTTCCGACGATCATCAAATACCGACAGGCCGTTTCACGCCGCGGAACCTCGACGGCCAAAAACCTCGCAATCACGCCGTGGTCACGCAAGAGTTGCCTTGGCAGTTCAACCATTAACGCAGTCAGGCTGCTTGCATAGAGTCCGCGAGATGCTTCCAACATCGACTCGGAAACGAATCCGCTGCCGAGCCAACGTCCAGCCGCAAAGAACACGGCAGGAATGATCAGCGCGACGAGGACGGTTAATCCGCAAGCCGCCATCAACTGCGTCGCGTCTGTTCCGTTCCGCAAGACCTGACGGTTGCCGATTCCAACCAGCCATGACTTTGCCCTCCAACGGACAACAAGAAACACGACGACAAGAACCAGCAGTCCTACCCCACTGGCTAGGTTGACCCTCAGTTTTTGCTGCAGGTCCGAACCGAATTGATGCCCGCGATTGGAGTTGATGAGCGACGCGATGCCACTCTTTGCTCGCGAAAAATCCGAACGTTGAATCGGGTTTCCGCTCCGAATCCACGTCACTTGTTTGTCAATGAAACGATGATACTGCCGGGTTAACTCGGCTGCGGCCGTTTTTGCGGAATCGAATTCGCCGAGCTTGGTTTGGTAGTCACGATGTCCTTTCCGCAAAGCCTCCAACCATTGATGCCGATGCGCCAACAAACGAACGAGCTCCTGTCGATGCTGACCCTTCGAAGCAGATGGTTGATCGAAGTCCCTGAGTATCTGTGCCGCCTGATCATCGGGGTCGAGTCCATCGAACCGCACCAAGTCAAGCGCGAGCTGCGCGTCACGTGATTCTTGTAGCGATTCATTGACCAAGATCGACGTCGATCGTTCTGCGTGCCAACGATCAAGCTGACCCTTCTTGAGACGCAACAGAGAGCCGATGGTCGGTGTCAGTCCGTGGGCGTCAATCTTCTGTCGAACGCCATTGAAGTCATCTGTCGTCATTGCGAGCGTCTGCGATAACTCATCCGCTTTTGCTGCCAATGCGACATAGTCTTCGGCGAGTTCAGCCCATTGCGAAGCGAAACCCGCATTCTCGATCGCAACGTTCGCGACCACGCTAGGCATCGACTCGGCGTAGAAGCGCAGCCGGCTCGCTGTCTCGCGGGCGGAATCAATCGCGTTTTGCCCGTACCATTCGAGCGGCCAGTTTTCTGAATTTTTCCAGTCTTCCAAACGACTACCGGGCGTCGTTATCTGTGGCGCGATGGAAACGTTGGCCGCAGGGCGAGTCCCCGGAAAAACGCTCTCGGACCGAATGAAATCGAAGTCTCCTCGCCGTGTCGTCGCGGGGTGTCGCCACCGGCCGCGTTCGTTTCCGCCCCCGCGAAAGCCATTCTGCGAATCGAAAGACTGGAGCGGCGACGGTGTTTGGGCGGTAGCCGACTTCGACGCAACGAACAGCAGTAGCACAAATGCAACGGCAACGAATGAATGGAAGCTTGCCTTGGCGGGATTCGGCTTCATGCCAATTCCAATGACTCTATCGAACGATCGTGAAACTCGACGATCTCTCTCATAGGGGAAATAGGCGCGGGACACCACGCCGATCGCTCAATGTCGACTAAATTTGCGACACATTCGAAGCGTGTCGCTTTGGGCCAATCGTCAGCTACCCACCGCCCGGAATACTTCGGTCCGGCACTCGGCCTCGGGCACCAGGGTCGGGTCATCGGCATAGATCTCCCAAATCGGCATCGATTTCGTCACGCCATCTGAATCCATTCGCTCCCAAACCGCGTTATGCGATTGGTCCATGCTCGCGTAGGAGCCACGATGAGTCGCCGTATAGGCTTCGCCTGCCGCGATGCTTCCCGCCTTGATGTCGCCTTCCGCCTTCGCCGCATCTTCAGCCGTCACAAAGATCGCGGCGCGAAACGCCATACCCGTTGGCCCCGGCATTTCAACATAGATCGAGCACGGCATACTCAGGCATTCAATGCCGTATTGTTTGGCAAATCCGGTGACTTCGCCAAATCCCGAACCCATGGCCTCCGCGATGCTTGACCCTTCGTAGGTCGCCGTTCGCTCGACATAGAGATAGTGCTGTTCGGGCCGTGAAACGCGTTGAATGTCCACAAAAGATTCCTCCGTTCACATGAAAATCGTTGGTCGAATGGTCGAAATTCTTCGGCACCGTTGAACCGCCCATTTGAAGGCTCTGACGCCTCGCTTCCAAATCAATCGGTGGTGACAAAGGAGCGATGCCGCCTTAAATTCTCTGGCCGCAACAAAGGGTGAACTCACGAAGACATCGAGAAATATAGTCTTTGTCGCGACGCGAGATTCAATTGGTCATCATGAATTTGAAACGCGAAAGCACAGACGAATCGCCGCACAAGCCCGTTCTCGTTGCGGCGCTCTACCGGTTTGTTGCGATGCCGGCATTCCGAGAAGTGCGTTCATCGATCGAGAATGTGCTGCAAACTACACAGGTGCGTGGCTCCATCTTGCTAGCCAGTGAAGGCATCAATGGGACGATTGCCGGCAGCCGCCAGGGCATCGAGACGGTCCTGGATCATCTCCGCTCGCTCGACGGGCTCGCGGATCTGGAAGTCAAATTTTCGGAGTGCGATCAGCAACCATTCCGCCGCGCCCGTGTTCGGCTCAAGCGGGAAATCGTCACGATGGGCGTCGACGGAATCGATCCGAATCGCGCGGTCGGGACCTACGTCACGCCAGAGGAATGGAACGAGCTGATATCGGACCCGGACGTCGTCGTCATCGACACACGAAACGACTACGAGATTTCAATCGGGACGTTTCGCGGTGCCACCAACCCCGGCACGGAGTCGTTTCGCGAGTTTCCCGATTATGTCAAGCGAGAACTTGATCCGGCGAAGCAGAAGAAGGTCGCGATGTTTTGCACCGGAGGGATACGCTGCGAAAAATCGACGGCGCTGCTTAAACAAGAGGGTTTCGAAGAGGTCTACCACCTCAAGGGTGGAATCCTGAAGTACTTGGAAACCGTTCCAGAAGAGGAATCCCTCTGGGAGGGCGATTGCTTCGTCTTCGATCAGCGAGTTTCCGTCCGTCATGGCCTTGAGGAAGGAGAGCACGTCATGTGCTTTGCTTGCGGTTGGCCCGTTTCATGGGAAGATCAGCATCACAAAGATTTTCGCGCAGGCGTCCATTGTCCTCAATGCGTGAATGAAATCTCGGAGGAAAGGAAACGCCGCTTTGCTGATCGACAAGACATGTGGGAAAAGCAAGGACGTTTGTCCAATTCCCCTGCCTCAGAAGAAGACTGCAACAGCCAGCACGACTCCGGGTAAAACCATAAATAACACCAGGAATACCAGATTGATCAACGTGTCAAGCTTGTGCTTCGACGGCTGATCCACTGCATCCTCGGTGAGTTGAGGTGGTGTGTATGGATTCATCAGCGTCCTCTTGAAGAATTGTCGCAACCAACTTTAGGCCCTCGGACACCTCTTGGCCGATTATGACCCCCGGCGTGAAGTCGCTCGCGTTTGCGGCCAAAAGAAACAGAGTCGCGAACCCAGCGTAGAACTGCACTGTCTTATTGGCGTTCCCTGGACTCCGCGGCCCTCAACTTCGCTGCGGATTGTACGTCTGCGGCCAATCTTCACTCATTACTTAGAGAGCACCAATCGTGTGGAAGCGTCTTCATGACCGACGCTTTTCTTTCTCGCGTTACGGGCGTCTGGCTTCGTATCGTTCGACGATAGGTGCACGCGCGGTGGTCACCGGCTAGCAATCTCACGCCCCGCATGCCTGGGGCGTTTCTCTGCCGATAGCCGTACTGCCGCGCAGCCACTCGGCCCGCCCTTTGTCTTAACCCATTCGTAATCGACGGGTTGGCGTGCTGCGCTCACTGCTAGGCAGTCTTACAGAGCATTCGCAACGAACGCGTCAAGTCCGCTGCCGATGAGGCATTGTGTTTGACTCGGTCAGTCAATGCGTGCTCGTAGTAGCGCTGGGTTCCGTCGTGCCTTTTTCGACTAGAGAAACTTCCATGACTCTTCAACATCTTTCTCGGATCAATCGGCTTCGTAATGTAGGCATCTCGGCTCACATTGATGCCGGCAAGACCACCCTTACGGAACGCATGCTCTACTACTGCGGACGCCTTCATGAGATGCATGATGTCCGCGGCGGTGACGGAGGCGCGTTTATGGACAGTGATCCGATCGAAAGACGCCGTGGTATCACGATCGCTTCTGCCGCGACTTCAGTGCAGTGGAACGATCACGACATCAATTTGATCGACACGCCCGGACACGTCGACTTTACAGTCGAAGTGGAACGCAGCCTGCGTGTTTTGGACGGGGCCGTTCTCGTGCTCTGCAGTGTGGGTGGTGTGCAAAGCCAAACGTTGGCAGTCGATCGGCAAATGAAACGCTATGCAATTCCACGCATCGCGCTAATCAACAAGATGGATCGCACGGGCGCCGACGTCGAACGCGTTGTCCGCCAACTACGTGAACGGCTCAATGCGAATCCCGTGCTTCTCCAACTTCCGATTGGCACGGGTGAAGCGTTTGATGGCGTGATCGATCTGATCTCCATGCATGCCGTTTACTTCGATGGTAAAGACGGCGCTCAGGTGAGACGCGAATGCATTCCAGACTCGCTGTGTGATCAGGCAGACGCCGCGCGTACGCGAATGTTGGAATCGCTCGCCGACGTAAATGATTCGGTCGCCGACTCGTTCATCAGTGACGGGGAGTTTTCAACCGACGAGCTTCGCATCGCAATTCGCGACGCAACGCTTGCTCGAGAAGTAACGCCTGTGTTGCTGGCGAGTGCTTACAAGAATCGCGGTGTTCAAGAGGTCTTGGACGCCATCGGTCACTACTTACCCGACCCAACAGAACGCGAGGTACACGCAAATGAATTCGTGAAAGACGGTGAACAGCCGAAACAGGTTTCATTGACACCGGGTGATGACAGCCAAGCTGTCGTGATGGCATTCAAAACCATCGTTGATAAGTTTGGCCAACTCACGTTCTTGAGGGTGTATCAAGGAAGCTTGGTGGTCGGACAAATGCTCCGCAACGTACGCACGGGCAAAAAAGTTCGCTTTGGTCGATTGGCGAAGATACATGGCAATCAACGCCAGGACATCGAGCGAATCGTTGCCGGTGACATCGCTGCGGTTGTGGGTGTGGACTGCGCGTCGGGTGACACGTTTGTGAGCGAGGGGCGAGACTTGCTTCTCGAGAACATCGTCGTCAGTCCGCCCGTCGTTTGCCGAACCATCGAGCCGATGAAACGCAGCGATTCGGACAAGCTGAGCAAGGCGCTCGAACGATTTCGTCGCCAAGACCCGACTTTCCACGTGCTGAGTGATCCCAACACCGGTCAAACTCAAATTGCCGGTATGGGGCAACTACATCTGGAAGTCTATGTCGAAAGGCTGCGTGATGAGTGTGATTGCCCGACGGTCGTTGGTCGTCCGAGCGTGAGTTACAAGGAACGCCCAACAAAATCCGTCGACTTCACCCATCGTTTCAAGAAGCAGAATGGCGGCAAGGGACAATTCGCCCACATCGCGGGTCGACTCGATCCCCTGCCGGCTGATGCCGATGAATCCTTTGTATTCGATGACAGAATTTCCGGCGGTCGAGTGTCTCGTCCCTTCATTGCGGCCGTTCGCAAGGGAGTGCTCGAGGCCATGGCGAATGGACCAATCGACGGATACGAAGTAACCGGTGTGAAATTTACGCTGATGGATGGCGAAGAACACGAGAAAGACTCATCCGAATTCTCGTTCCAACTCTGTGCCGCCGAAGCGATGCGAGAAGAGATCTTGCCTCGCTGCAGTGCGGAGTTGCTTGAACCGATGATGAGTTTGGAAATTGAGGTACCCGTCGAGTTCCAAGGAGCCGTTACGGGTCATCTCGGACAGCTCCGTGGTCTCATCATCTCGTCAGAGGTCTCAGCCGAACTGTGCACGTTGACGGCGACCGCGCCTTTGGCGGAGTTGTTCGACTACGCGAACGAACTGAGATCAATGACGCAGGGTAAAGGATCTTTCACGATGCAGCCGAGCCATTACCGATCGGTCCCGGCAAATGTCCGCGAGTCGATCGTCCGTTAAACGGTTGGAAAACGCCACGCCGCCCCGAGACATCGATCGGGGCGGCGTTTTGTGAGACCTCATCAGTCGGGACCTTGCCTCTTCATCATCACAAACCCGGCCGCTCCGTTCGCTGCGCTCACATGCGTGTCACGGATAAAGTGTGTCACTCTGTTTTCGATCTTGTGCATCCAGCGTGTATGTAACCGCTGCTTCGATCTGATCGTCGGTGTCCAGAAAGACAGTCCAACCACCGGTTGTCCAGATTGGCTGATTGCAGCAAAACCGAAGGTGTTTCCGAAGCTGCTTCGTCAACTCGGCTTTCGTTTGCTCACGAATAAGCGTTGGAGCGTGCGTCTTCGACGATACAACCAAGTGGCAATGGTTGCTTCGGGGCGCAAATGCATGAATCGTCCAACCTCGTCGTTTCCCCAAGTGCTTCAACGCTGCGCTGCAAACTGAACGTTCGCGTTCACCCAAACAAACCACGTCGTGTTGAAGGCGATGAGTATGCCATTGTTCAAGTGGCAACATCGCGTTCTGCCAGCCAATACCCCTCTTAAACCATCCTCGCTCGTCGCCCGGCAGGAATGTTCCATAGCATGTCCAAGTCAGGAACAGGGCAAGAGGCGTATCGGTGTGCATGTCGCTTTCGTCACGAACTCAGGATCCTGACTCAAAACCCAGGAGCCTACAACATTCCTTCTCCGCCGTCACCTGTTAGCCGTGGGCCGGATGCGAGGTACGAGCGTAGGCACCGGTTCAACAGCGAGAGAAACACCCGCTGAAGTTCGCGGTTGTTTTGAGCTGGAAAGGACCTGGCCACTCCGTTCGCTGCGCTCACATGCGTGTCACGGCTAACATGATTGCACCTCGCGTTTGCGTGCCTGTTAGCCGTGGGCCGGATGCGAGGTACGAGCGTAGGCACCGGTTCAATGGCGAGAACAACACCCGCTAACGTTCATGGCTGTTTTGAGCTGGAAGGGACCCGGCCACTCCGTTCGCTGCGCTCACATGCGTGTCGCGGCTAACATGATTGCACCTCGCGACAGCGTGCTTGTTAGCCGTGGGCCGGATGCGAGGTACGAGCGTAGGCACCGGTTCAACCGCGAGAACAACAACCGCAAACGCTCGCGGCTGTTTTGAGCTGGAAAGGACCCGGCCACTCCGTTCGCTGCGCTCACATGCGTGTCACGGCTAACATGATTGCACCTCGCGTTTGCGTGCCTGTTAGCCGTGGGCCGGATGCGAGGTACGAGCGT
>JBCCOI010000204.1:0-11506 GCA_039025515.1 Planctomycetota bacterium | reverse complement strand
ATGACGGAACGTAGATTCTGGGTCCGAAACAGTGAAATTGATTATCGCGATCATTCAGCCCACCAAGTTAGAAGCTGTGAAGGAAGCGCTCACCAAGGTGGATGTGCATCGGCTGACGGTCTTGGATTGCCAGGGCTTTGGGCGGCAAAAAGGACAGACCGGTACGTATCGTGGCACTGAGTTCAGCGTCAATTTGCTGCGCAAAGTTCAGCTACAGATCGCAGTCAATGAAGAATTCGTTCAGCCGACGATTGAAGCAATCCTTAACGGCGGACGAACTGGTGAGTCTGGTGAAATCGGAGATGGAAAGATCTTCGTTTTGCCGATGGATGACTGTATTCGAATTCGAACCGGCGAACACGGTACGGAAGCCGTTTGAGCTTGAGCCCCGCCGATAGTGATAATCGCGCTGCCGCATCTTTGTCGCCTAAAGGCTCCGCGATGACGGCCTACGGTCTTCTCGTAGGCTGCATCCAGTGAGCCTCGCGAGCGCCAATGCGGCACGAGACTTCAAGACCGCGCCTAACTCGTCTGACACAAGGGCTACACGGTCGTAGCCTAAAACGGCGCGTCTTCTTCGCTGGCTTCGTCGAATGCGGCATTCGGATCCGTGACGCGTTCACTCATCGCATCGGCCGGATTCCCGTTCCCGGTAATACGAAACGAGGTCGCTTCGACATTCACAAAGAAACGAACTTCACTGTTCGCGTCCTTTTGCCAACGACGTCCGTTCAGCCGATAGGTAATCTCAACCTCGTCACCTTCGTTCATCTCATCAACGGAGTCGCAAGAGTCGCGGGTGAACTCAACGGGGACGAAATTGGTGAAGCTTCCTTTGTCCTGTTCGAGCACAACAAGTCGCTTCCGAAAGCCTTTGCTCCCGTAGGTCTTTGTTTCTTCGATCAAGTGGACGACGCCTGTGACCGAGGGATCACTGCTCATAGCTCTGTCTTCCGATTGGGACTCTATCGCACGACGGGGGTCGCATCCGCCAATCGCGTCGGCGGTCTATGTTCGTGCGAGCCCCAAATTGTATCGATTTCGTTCCCAGGGGCCACTCGGGCAAGTTGGCAGACGGACGAAGTCCGAGTCATAATTACGACCTCACAAATCCCACCGAGCCCTACGGGCCGTTTCTCCTCCCCACAGGTCCCTCCCGATGATCCGCTGCATTCAACTTTGTTCGATTCTGATTGGTCTTTGCGTCGCCCCGACCCAAGCCGGTGACCCGATCCCCGCACCCCCGGAACCGGACGGCATGGTTTCACTGTTTGCCGGCGATAGCTTGGAAGGCTGGGACGGCGACGACCGTCTGTGGAGCGTGAAAGACGGAGTGGTTCACGGAGAGACAACTCCGCAAGTCCCGACGAAGGGAAATACGTTTCTCATTTGGAAAGACGAAGTCAGCGACTTCGAGTTGCGACTTTCGT
The DNA here is from genome assembly GCA_039025515.1 of Planctomycetota bacterium. Classification (GTDB taxonomy): domain Bacteria; phylum Planctomycetota; class Planctomycetia; order Pirellulales; family Pirellulaceae; genus Stieleria. Next base: position 10,076 of record JBCCOI010000204.1, on the reverse strand, counting down.
TTCGATGTAGCGCTACCAACAATTCAGGAATCCAGTACCGTTCCACGCGCGTGACCACAGGCAAGAAGGCCTCAAATCCGTGGGTGCTTCGCGGCTACCAGCACGAGATTCGCAACGAAGAGAAGTTCCCCAACGTTCCGAGTTTCATCTATGACGAGAAGGGAACGCGCGGCCGCATCTGCTTGGTCGGGGAAAAGGCCGTCTGGACCGAAGATGGGAAACAAGTCATCGATGACTCCCTGATCACGGCGGAAGCCTTCAAGGACCTGATGAAAATCGACGATTGGAATGATGTGGTGATCATTGCCAAGGGAAATCATATCCGGCACTTCCTGAATGGAAGATTGGTGCTGGACTTCAAGGACGAACATCCAACAAAATCCTTCTCGAAAGGACTGATCGGCCTGCAGCTTCACGGGGGCAAACCGATGTGGGCGGAGTTCAAGAATATTCGACTGAAGACCTATTGAGCCACCGCGCCTGAAAGTCTGGAGAAATGATGATGCAAGTCGCCAAGCCTACTGAACGAATCGAGCTTCGAGCTGGAAATACCATTCGTTGCCTCTTGAACATTCTCATCGCCTCGTGCGTTTGTCTTCACTGTGGTTGCTTGCCATCTCCTTACGGTCCGTCGGATGCCGACGCGCCGGCTGAGTTCACGACGACGGAATCTGGGCTCCAGTACCGAATCCTTCGTAAGTCGGACAAGAAGAAACCGACGGGTACTTCAAACGTCAAAGTGAACTATGATGGACGCCTCGCCGACGGAACCGTCTTTGACAGTTCCTACCATCGCGGTACACCCGCCATCTTCCGGCTCAACGAGGTCATCGCCGGCTGGACGGAAGGACTGCAACTCATCGGAGAGGGCGGAATGGTCCAGCTGAAAGTGCCGCCGGAGCTGGCCTACGGAGCATCAGGCAAACGACCAAGCGTCCCGCCCAATGCTGAGTTGACGTTTATGGTCGAACTCATTCGAGTCTTTGACTGAAGTGGCGACGTCGATCACCTAGGAACGGCCCATCAATCACTAGCGTGTTTTTGAAAGTCGCCCATCGGCTCCGCCCGATGGAAACGTGTCAAAATCGATCGGACGGAGCCGATCGGCGACAATCATTGATCGACCACTCCCTAGCGACTTCAATCACCTAGCGACTTCGATGCCGTCTGAGCTTGGCTTTGCATATCCGGGACGAATGCCGCCTGCGATCATGATCCCCGCAATCATCGAGATGATTGCAACGCAGACCCAAAACAGTCGTCCCGCCGGCTTACCAAAACGCTCGACGATGGGACGAACCGTGCGGAACTTAAATGGAGGCTCCCACGACGATACCGAGACGACTGCAGCGGCCAGCGCAATGACGAATGCTAAACTCGAGACAAGCCAGTCGTTGTAGTTGATGCCCATTCGACCTAGACGTCGCTTCGTCGCATGCGACGGCGAACGGACCGAAGCTGCATTCGTGCAGATTCCAAGTCGGGCACGATATCCAGACAATGCTGCAGTGACTTCACGGCCTGCCAGTAATCGCCCTGCATGACTTGACACCGCGCGAGCCCCTGCCAGGCGGTGTAGTGATAGCGGCATCGCCACAGACATCCGATGTACGATTTCGCAGCCTTGTCAAAGTTCTCCAGCCCGTGCCAGCAAGAAGCCAATTGGAAATGAGCTTCGGCGTACATCGGTGTTTGCTCGACCAAGATCATCGAAGGAGCAAGCGCGGCCGCGAATTCTCCGCCGTCGGTCAGATGCATCACCTTCAGCAGTTGTTGGTGGTGACAGGGCGAAGCGTCACGAAGCAGCAACGCACGAAACGAATCGTCGGCAACCAGTCGTACGCCGCGATCAACATCCGCCAAGGACCGGCCGAGTGGTTCGATCGACTGTCGGGTGCCGAGTAAGCCGAGCGCCATCGCTGCGGCTCGACGGATCTCCACGTCGCCACGTTCGAGCAGCGAAATCAGCGTCGTCGGAGAGTAGTGCTCGTCGACTTCGGCTGCATATTGCGGAGCGTCCGAACTATTCAAGAGCCGACGATATGCAGTCGTCAGTCGAGGTGTGCGCACGAGAGGTGAGGTCACAATCGCTTCCGTCGCTCGAGGTGGGTCTACGGTGCCAATCAAGTTGTCCGCGATGTACGGATTGTCCGGGATGATCCCGTCTAATTTTTCGCGGTTTCATTCGGGCAGCCCGTATACTAGGCGGCATGCTTCAACGGGCAACCGCGGGCCTTTGGAAATCACGACCATCCACGCGACCGAGTCTAGTTCGACGTGCTGTGCTTCACAACAAGCCGCCCCCTCACGCAGGCCGAAAGGTGGACACGCGAAATTCCGGGACTGCTGCAAATCGTCTCGCTAGCATTGTTGACGTCATTCACCCACTCAGTCTCCGCGCAGGTCAGGCTCGATACACTGCGGCAGAGTGATGATTTCGTGCAGCGGCTTGTTGAACCGCACTCGGGGCTCATTGATGGAACGGAATTCCGCAAAGCCATTGAAATGGTAGCGTCGCCCGGCTCACCACGTGGTGAAATGATCAACTTCTGGGTCGATCGCAAAGTTAACCCAAACGCTCCAGTTTCCCCTGGAGCACTCGGACCGACTCGTTTTGCTTCTCTGGCGAAGATCGCCGAAGAGCTGGACTGTCTCTGCTTCCCGACCGAGAACTGTGTGCTGATCGGTAGGCCCGTCTGGGTCGGCAAAATTTTGGAATCCCTGTCGACACAACCGGGATCAACGGGTTCGAATTCGGCTGCGGGAATCCTGCCACAGAAACCCGTTGATGTTCGCTGGCAGATGCTCTCCACACCCACCGAAGCGAGAAATGCGGTCTTCGATGCCGCCTTCGCGGCCGACCCGACGATTCGCCAAAGATTGGATTCCCCGCTCTTGCCGCACGATCTTTGGCCCCAGCACGCGTGGAGCAAAATCTCTCCAAAGACCGCTCTTCGCCTGATCGAAGGACAGTTTCATTCCGTTGCGGCCTCGGGAGAGACTGGCAGTGCAACTGGTCGTGCGAAGTCACACCATACTCGAGCGTACCAGTTCGCCGGCGTGACCGATTTAGTTGACCAAGAACCGAGTGAATCCGCGATCAAGGCGGAACGAGCGGGAAAACTCCTGCGCATCGATGCGAACGTGGGTGTTCACGCGAGACTTTGCCGCCAACTCTTGTCGAGACGACCGGGAGGCGACCACGGCGAGGAATCAAACGCTGGACTTGCGAACCGCCTACGAAACGATCCGCGTACATTCACACTGACCGTCAAGAATCAGCCGGCGCGAGACGTGCTTCGGGCCCTCGCATCGCAGATGAACGTCGATTGTGAGTTCGCGGATGCGAACCCAGCCTTTGATCGTCGCGTCTCCTTCGAAGCGGTCGATCAAACACTTTGGGACCTCGTCCGGTTGATCGCCGAGCAAGCTTCGTTGAAGATCCGCGTCGGCGACGGGAAGCTCCAAGTATCCGCGGATGCTTCTCGCGAACGCTGACATCCATACGGATGGCATCAAGAGCCATCATCAAGGCATCGAAGCAACACTCGCTCATCGCCACCGTGTTTATCTGTTTGTTACCAGTGCCCCGGCAACGATGGTCGAAAACATTCCCCTCCTGAGTCATCACCATGACGGCTTGACGATTGAAGGATTCTCGCGAGCAGCCGTCCAAACGTGTTGGCGAGTCAACGAGCTAAAGCTTTTATTCGATGTTGGTGCGCAGCCATGGGATTTCATGGGCACGTCGACGCTCTTCATCACGCATGCCCATCTGGATCACATTGCTTCCTTGCCGTCGTACGTTTCGCGTCGTCGCATGATGAAGATGGACCCGCCGGTGATCTATCTCCCCGATTCGGCGGTGGATGAGGCTTGGAATATGCTTCAGACGTTTCGGCGGCTCGACCGCGGTGCGATGCCGTGTGAGTTGGTCGGCTTGAATGCGGGGGATGAGATCGATTGTGGCCGCGAGTACGTGGTGATGGCTGTTCCAACACGTCACACGATTACTTCGCTTGGGTACGTGGTCTATCACCGCCGACAAAAACTGAAGCCCGAATTCACCTCCCTTTCAGGTCCGGAGATTCGCGACCTGAAATTGGGCGGAACGGAGGTGACCAATGAAGTTCGAATCCCAATTTTCGCCTACACCGGCGATACTTCCCCGCCGGGCCTAGACAACAACCCAGAGTTCTACGAGGCAAAAATTCTGGTCGCAGAGCTGACTTTCGTCGCGCCAGAACATCGCAAAGAAAAGATTCACAAACATGGTCACATGCACGTGGATGATTACCGAAAGCGCTCCGGCAGATTTAACAACGAGCTCGTGATTGCGGGGCACCTGAGCACCCGCTATCACGACCGGCAAGTCGAGACAATGGTCAAGCGAGCGTTGCCGGGGATGTTGGACAATCGGATGAAACTCTGGATCTAGCAATGTGCATCCAGTGTTAGAGCATTTCCACTCCGAGCCGAAACGACATCTTGCGGACTCTCAGCACCTAGCGGATACTTTGCAGCACAAGCCGAAGTGGCGGAATTGGCAGACGCGCTGGATTCAAAATCCAGTTCCCGCAAGGGAGTGAGGGTTCGAGTCCCTCCTTCGGTATACCGGAAATCGCCGAACGAATCGCAATGAAAGCTGATTGATCGCGATCGGTCATGTCACAAGGATGTCACAAAACCTCATCTAGCTCAGCCGACGGTTTATCGTTTTGGCCAATCGATTCAATTGCCTTGGCGGCCGCTTCGGCGTCCTGTCCTCCATAAAATTGCATCGTGGTTCGGATCGAACCGTGACGCATCAAATGCTTCAAAGTGGCTGGCATTACCTTCGCCGCCCATCGGTAGCCAAAGCCCTGCCGAAGGTTTTGAGCTGTCGCATAGTGCGGTGGCTCTCCATCCATGGCAGGAATGACGACGACCTTCGCGGCACGTCCGAACTTGCTGATGAATCTACCAAGCTCGTTGGGCTTATCGATTCTCCAGCCTCGATCGTTTATCGGGTTGCAGATCCAACCAGCTTCAAGATCAAGTGTCCGAAGGTAGACCGCCCAATCGCTTACGATGTGAACGTCCTGGTTCTTTCGATTCTTCTGCGATCGATAAAAGCTCGCAATCGGCTTTTTCGAGTACAGATCAACGAAGCGATGTGCATCGAGTCGGTGCGTGTGCAACTGAATTGGTTCGGAAAGTCGAAGCCCTCCAAGCCAATACATGTTGAGCACTTTGATAAACTCGCTAGCACGTTCCTTGCCGACGACCGAGGGCACGACCGCCAGAATCCTTTCAAACTCTTCGGTAGTGATCGCACGACCACGCATTCGCGTTTCCGTGTGATCTTCCTTGCCTCGCATTCGAATCGTCGGCATCACCGGGCAGATCTCATGTTCTGCCGCGTAGTTGATGCCAGCACGAAACGTCGCGAAGTAACTTGCGGCCGAAGCCGGAGAGGGCAGATCCTTAATCAGCCTCGCTCGAAACCCGGACATGTGCCGAGGCGACAATTCAGTCAGAGGCATGTCGCCGCGACCAAGTTCCTCCAGATAGGTTTGGAATCGTTTTCTTACGCAAGCCCATTTCGATTGGTTGCCGATACTGGTTCGGTCGATGTGCTCGTCTTCGTATTGGACACAGAACTGATCCCATGTGACTGGATCGCCCTTGCATGCGATTTGCTCCAGCCTCAATGCATGATCAGCAGCCTCCCGCTCAGCCGCGCCACGACGTTGCGAAGTAGCTTTCTGTTCTTTCCATTTACCATCCACCTGCCAACGCAGGCAGAGTCCCCGACGACCACGATCGACCACGTAAACACGCGGTCGAGCCATCAATTCAATCCTCCAAGTGCATGCGAGTTTCAGTTTGATCTTGCTTCCAATCACTCGCAGTCTTGGATGCAAGACGGAAGAAATCGACGAGAGCATTCCCATCAAACGTCCAGATTCCGTTCGTTCGAAAGTGCTTTATTTCATGCTTCTTGATCCACTTTTGAAATGAAGCCACTGAGGTGAATTCAAGTTTCTTCATCACATAGTCGTGATCGTATGTCTTCTCACGTTCAAAAATCATTTCCAGGCTTTCCTTGACTCGCCGCTGGTAGGCGGCTACTCTGCGTGCGTACCGGTTGCGAGTCCCTGTAGGGTCTTTCAAAAATCGGTGATCGACACTCACGAACCTTTGAGCCGGGGAATGAGTGTCACAATGGTCTGAAAAACGCACATCCAGAGGAAATCGCTTACCAGCGGTTTCCTTTGTGCATTTATGGAGGTCGCGTTCGACCAAGCCACCGACGGTGGCCCACGAATTGCGCAAAGAGATAAGCCAGCCGCTTCGGCGGCCGGCGACGGAAACGTCTTCATCAGTAAGTCCTGTGTGCTTGCGGCATTCAGGCTTGGTGAGGGTGCTGGTTCGGTCGTTGGCGCGACCGGCCAGCCCGTCGTATTTTCAATTAGCGGTCGAATGTACCGCTGCTCATCTCTCGAATCAATGTTGCTGGTCATCTCTTACCCTTTTCGAACCACAGGCACGCGACTTTCGCCACGGTGGTTCTGCCCACTTTGAAGCTCATGTAAACGGGTTTCCCCGCCGTGATGTGAAAATGTTAAGGTCGCCGAAAAACTCTCTCCTTAGGGGAAAACCCCTGTCGGGTGACGATTCCTGTCACTGGCAGGTTGTTCCGAACAGCTAGAGTTTCACGATGGGCGTGACACGTTGGGTCCCACTAAGACCCCTTGACCGTGGACAAAGTGTCGACGGTGAAGCGCAAATGCTAGCTACCGATGAGGCTTGCGATTTCTTTGAGAAAAGATAGTTGAAGCACTTGTGAGCGCAAAAAGATGGGCCGGAGAAGTGGCTTTCTCCGGCCCTGGGAGCCCTGATAAGGCGTTCCTGTAGCTTCAGTCATTCTACAGCGATAACACTTCGCGTGCTTTGGTTTCTGCTTCGTTTTCACATCGCTCTGAGCCATCCAGCCGGCCATTAAGCTCTTGCCAATAGTGAACGACCTCGTGAACCGTCGAAACCTTGATTTCTTCAATCCAGTGCGCGCGGTCATCCGCCAATTCGTCGGGACCGTTTCCACCAGCGACAGCGATGTGCTGAATGCCTTGGTGATACAAAGCCCAGCCGCAGTCGTTGGGGTCGTCGGGATTGCTTCCGAACGTATCTGCACCGATCACAGTGACGAAAAGGTGCCCTGGCAATTCAAGGGCGGTCATCGCTCTGTCGACGGCAAAGTGAATCGCTTCCCACACGTCAGCCTGGGTCTCAACTGGACCGCCTTCGACGTATCGAATGCTGTAGCTTGACGTGTGAATCGTTTCGAAACTCATTGGTTGCTCCCGCGTTGAGTGGCCCGCAATTCTACCGCACCGTCACCAAAAAGCACGTGATCGACTTCCCAACCCGCGACCAACTTCACGCCAAAATAGCCGCCAACATGCAAATCGACCCCGCCCGTCTTCGCTACGTCTTCGGCCAATTCCCCGGACAATTTGGCGAGACTGGCGGGCCGCGATGGGAGATCCACTACCGGGATGAGTGGCGGGAATTGCCGTGGCATTTCGATGGGCCGACGAACGTCACGCGGGAGATAGTACGGCGGTGGTATGGGTGAGAGTCAACACTGAGGAGACTTTGGAAGATTTGCCAGCTCAAAGCCGCCAAGAGTTCGCTGCATAAAAACAGTTGTAACTGTTCGGTCTACCGACTTTCGAAAGAGTCTCTTCACCTTTGGCCAAACAGCAAGTGGTATCAAGCAGCAGATGCTGAAGAAGATAACCGCAATCACAAAAGGCGATGTCAACACAACCTGAGCGACTAACGCACTATGATAGCGCCGCTCAAGCTTAAGCAGCTTTGACTGAACATCCTTAGGAAGTGACTTGCATTGGTTTCTCCATGCAACAGCAACATGAGGCTGGCCACCGTACGAATCAATAGGCTTGCCCTTGATTCCTGGGTCAGTCGCGGCGTGTCTCGTGAAAAGTAGGTTCAGCAAATTTACCCGATACGCAAACTGGATCGAAGAGTTGATCCTTGACCGCAACAATCCGTAGGCGGGGTCATTGAAGGACAGCTCGTTTGCATCAGCCAAGTCGAATAGCTCGTCCCGAATTGCAAAGAGGTTTTGGCGTAGGCGGTCAACACGATAGTCACGCCAAAGGAATGCAACCAGGATCCACGTAAGTGCTACCCAGAGCCAATCAAGCGGCGAGAGAAGGTTCGCAAGATAATTCATGGTTCTATGTGTCCATAGGATGTGTTTCGCCGGTTTCAGTGAGTCCGCTTGATGAACGGTTCGGATCTCTTGATTCTTCAAACCTCCGATTTCTATCTTGAAGCCTTTTCACAGTGCTTCTGCGAAGCGACCGCTGCCTGAAGCCATAGGTGACTCCACCCGCTCCAAAGATCAGCCCAAAGACATCAGACAATTGTACGTCAGCTAGAAGCTCGATTCCAATGTCAGCTGCGGTTGTTTGGCCCGCGAGCGACCTAACGGACAGATAAATAAAATAGGCAATTAATACCAGCCCAGCCCATTTGATCAGATTATTCAGTACAGATGCGGTGGCTCCACCCTGCCTTTCCCTCCTTAGAAAGCTGATCTCTGCCTTGAGTTCGGCTGCAGTCTTCGAATTCCGCTTCTTTGCCACAGATTGCCCTTCTCACAAGTGATCAAGTGTTTCGCGGGAAATCATACTCTGCTGCAGAGGTTGAATGGGACACCCTTTTGTTCTCAACTCGTCTTCCTCGCCCTAGACAGCTTCCGCCATTCCCATGCGGCCTACCGAAAGTCGAAGACTTTCAGCCCATTTGCCACGGCGTATCGGTGCATCGAATCGGTCCCGCGCCCACCGGGGAACAAGGCAACCGCATCGCCGTACTGGGCCATCTGCTCATTTCGAATCGGACCTGCGGCTCGGCCGTGGGTGTTCCAGTCCGCGGGGAACATTTTGACCGCGACGCCGTTTGCGATCGCCCATTGCCGGCCGCACTCATCGGCCCCATTTGCGCCGCCGCAGACGACCTCGGTGACCGTCGTTTCGGCCGCAATTGCGTCAAGCTTTGCGATATCCTCCGCCGTGAACTGGTAGTTCCGACCGCCCGCGATGATGAGTCTCATGCCACTTTTCCACGAGAAAAACCGCCTACCGCATTTTTACGCTACCCGATCGCTGAAAGAACGAGCCCGGAAGTGTAGAATTTCGCGACTTGGTTTTGGGGTCTTAATTGGAGCTTTCAGTGTTTGTCCTTAGCATCTTCTTCTGGATTGTTTTTGGGATCTGTGCACTAGCGACATTTGTTGAGGGAAGAAAAGACTTCATCAGAGGGATTGGATTTGCAGGGGCTTCGCTAATCGCGCTGATCCTTGCTCTGGTTTTCTAGCCGGGAACTTCGGCGGATCAGCAAATCTAAAACGGGTCGTAGCCACCCGCTTCAAAGTCAGCTTGATACGCCCTTCGGATCGCAATCGCACTGCGAGGGCAAAGGTTTGCTTTCCTTGGCGGCTCGGCATGTTCGACTACCTCACGGCCAAGCTTGTGGGCGTCCTCTGCCAGCCACTCCCAACGAACAACATCGGTTCCCGGCTCTAGCGATTCAACTTGAGGCAGATGCTCTCGCGATAGCACCCAGTCTCGAAGCCTTCCCTGATGATCCCAAAGCTGTGTGATGTACCGGAAAGGATGCATCAACAGTAGATAGTTGTCATCACCCGACAGCACTGGCAACGGCTGGGCACGCAGTGATACCTTGGGCGGTACATCGACAAGGATGATGTGGTTGCAGCACTCAAACTGCTTGCGAACATTCGAATAGAACAGCCGCCCACATGAAGGGCATGTTAGATGTTCCATGACATGCCTACTTCAATCCGATCGTCTGTCGGTAGCGATCCGCCGCAAGTGTAGAACGGTGCGTCCGCTGGGTCTGGCGGGCTACCACTTCGCCAAGACCATGAACCAGTGGGCGTAGCTGACGCTGTGATTCCCGCACTTAGCGTGTTGACCGGAATGTCCAGGTCGATCGATGCTTCGGCCTCCCAGTCTTGATGATCGGCGACAACCGAT
>JBCCOI010000203.1:0-11509 GCA_039025515.1 Planctomycetota bacterium | reverse complement strand
TGTTTCAAGCTCCGACTCTGTGATCTCGCAACGCTCCCAGTTTACGCTTTGGCATCCTGTGATCCTTGCGAATGCGAGCAGAATATGCGGAATCAACCCAGAACGACGAATCCAAGTGTTTTTTGCAGACACGCGATTCTCCCGCCCGGTATGACCGCCACATCACCGGTCGAACGGTGATTCGATCTCGTGGTAACATGTGAGCATGAACGAGTCGACGCAGCAATTAATGGAAGGCCAGTTTGAGGCCTACACGCAGCTTCCTTGGGTGATGCTGGGCGTGTTCGCATTGCCATTGCTGGTGGCCGCAAAGTCGTTTCGTACCTTTCCGACGATGGTTTGGATTGGTGTGCTCTCTGTATCGCTCGCGGGAAGTGTGGTCACGATCTTTCGGCCAGACGGATTCATTTGGATCTTAGTCTTAGATTGGCTGCTGCTGATCGTTGCCGCCGTCGACTTTCTGTTTCTTTACCTTGCGACCAATCGTGGAATCCGAGTCGAGCGTGAGATTGTTCGAACGTGTTCGCTTGGTGTGCCGGTGGAGAGTCGTTTAATCGTCGAGAACCGCAGCGGAACAACTTTGGTGGGAGCCGTTCGAGACGACGTGCCCGACAGTTTTCGTTCCGAGCCCGATGGGCACCGATTGCACCTTCCGGCGAGAGGTCGCTTGACGTTCCATCGCCGGTTGCTGCCTGGACGACGCGGTGCGTTTGAGTTGGAAACGGTCTCGTTTCGTTTGCGCAGTCCACTTCGCTTGTGGCAGCGGTACGCCGATTTTCCGCTTCACAGTCCGTTGAACGTTTATCCCGATATGAAACAGTTGTCGGATTACGCTCTTTTGGCTCGGACTAATCGCCTCAGCCTGATCGGTGTTCGCAGGACTCGTCGCATCGGCCAAGACAGCGACTTCGAACGCTTGCGCGACTACAGCCGCGACGATAATTTCCGCCATATCGATTGGCGAAGCACGGCAAGGCGGAACAAGCTGACCGTTCGCCAGTTTCAGAGCGATCAAAGTCAACGCGTTGTATTTTTGCTGGACTGCGGCCGGATGATGACCAACACGCGCGGCGGCTATACCTTGCTTGATCACGCATTGAACTCCGCTCTTATGATGGCTTATGTCGCTCTCCATCAAGGTGACGCGGTGGGCATGCTTTGCTTTTCGGACGAGATTCATGCCTACATTCCCCCGCGTGGCGGACGAAGCCAGATGAACCGGTTGATCCATGCCGGATTTGATCAGTTTCCCCGAATGGTCGAATCACGCTACGACCAAGCGTTTCTCTATTTGCAAAATCACTGCAAGCGACGCTCGCTGGTAGTCCTAGCGACCAATATCATTGATGAAGTAAACGCGTCCGCAGTGTCCGACTATCTGGGAAACATCAACGGACAACACTTGCCGATGGGTGTCATCCTTCGTGATCGCACGATCTTCGACGCGGCTGACCATCCCGAAAGATCGGAGTTGGATCTGTATCGGGCCGCGGCGGCGGCGGACATCCTTGTTTGGCGAGACCAGGTGCTGAAGGACTTAGAACACCGCGGCGTGTTGCTGGTTGACGCCTTTCCTGACGAATTAACCGCCCCGCTGGTGAATCAGTATCTCGAGATCAAGGCAAAACACCTGTTGTAGGAACCTCAATTGATTTAGTCTTTTGAGTTTCCGCCAATGCGAGTGATTTGCCATGCCAGCGAAACGAAGGGGGCCGCGTAAAACCGGTGCGAATCCTCGCGCGGGGAAGCCGGCCAAGAAACGGGGCCGTGGTTCGTCTGGACCCGGTAATCGCGGAGTTTCGACAGGAAATCCTTCCAAACCGGGGAAGATCTCGACTTCGCGTGCACGAAAAGATTCGGGAACGGCGGTCGCAAAAAAGGCAGCATCGACGCGATCTCGAAAACGCGGCTCACGCAATGAGCCTCAACGGCTGCAAAAGCTTCTTGCCGCGGCCGGTTTCGGAAGTCGACGCCAATGCGAAACGCTGATCGAAGAAGGCCGCGTCGAAGTGGACGGCGAGATCGTCACGGAACTCGGGACGGTGGTCGATCCGAAATCGGCAAAGGTCCGTGTCGACGGAGTTCCCCTTCGGCAACAAAAACTTGTCTATTACGCCGTCAACAAACCGACGGGTGTGCTGAGCACCAGCGCCGATCCCCAGGGCCGCAGCCGCGTCATCGACTTGGTCCCGTCCAGTGAACGCGTTTACCCGGTCGGCAGGCTGGACCAAAGCAGTCAGGGCTTGATGCTATTGACCAATGATGGTGACCTCGCGCAGCAACTCGCTCATCCACGGTACGGCGTTCGAAAGGTTTACCGGGTCACGGTCGCGGGAAAGATCGATTCGGAAACGATGCGAAATATGCGAAAGGGAATTTACATTTCGGATGGCTTCGTACGTGTCGAAGGAGCGCGAATTTTGAAGTCGCGGGCTCGCGCGACTGAAATGGAGATCACTCTTCGCGAAGGGAAGAACCGCGAGATTCGACGGATCCTTGCGCGTCTCGGACATAAGGTGCAAGTTCTGCGTAGGATCGCGATTGGGCCGCTCCGACTGGGAGACCTGCCGGCGGGTGCGTACCGCCCGCTAACGCGTGATGAAGTCCGACGACTTCAACTTGCGGTCGAACACAGTCGCGATGAAGTTGAAGCTTCTCGGTCGTCCGATGCTTCGCCCAAACGAAAGCCGAGACTGAAGACCGGAAAGAAAAGTACTCACTCCCAGGTCAGTTCCGGCGGAAAGCGAGGCAAACGGCGAGCGGAAACACGGAGCGATGTGACGAAGCGACGAACACGCCGAAAAACACCGACGACAAAATTCTCATTTCAACCCAAGCGAGGTCCCGGCGGAGGCGCAGTGATCGGAGGCGATGAAGAATGATTGAATAGCACTCGTGAAGCCCGCGAACCGATTTGTCTCGCTAGTTGACCAGAGAAACGACCGGCCCACGTCGAACGTCGAGTACAATTCGGGCTCTAGTTTCGAACCCTCCCCACGCCCCTCTCTTTTTCAGACCTCACAGACGATGACGAACCGAAGACAGTTCCTACAGCTCGCCGGTGCCACGACTGCCTCCCTCGCAGTTGCCCCTAACTCGTTCGCAGCGACGCCGCATGCACCTTTCAAGATTTCGCTGGCGGAATGGTCATTGCACCGAACACTTCGAGACGAAAGTCAAAACCTCACCAATCTTGATTTCCCCAGAATCTCGAAGGAAGAATTCGGGATTGATGCCATCGAGTACGTGAATCAGTTCTTCTTCGATAAAGCGAACGACAAGGCATACCTCACGGAGCTAAAGACTCGTTGCGATGATCTGGGTGTGGTCAGCCTGATAATCATGTGTGACCGCGAGGGTGACCTCGGTGACCCGGTTGAAAAGAAACGTGCAGCCGCGATCGAGAACCATTATAAGTGGATTGATGCCGCCAAATTCCTTGGGTGCCACTCCATTCGGGTCAACGCAAAGAGCAAAGGCTCATACGAAGAACAAATGAAACTAGCAGCTGACGGTCTGCGTCGCTTGAGTGAGTATGCGAAGCCGCACGGTATGAACGTGCTTGTTGAGAATCATGGCGGATTGAGCAGCAACGGAGCTTGGTTGGCCGGCACGATCAAGATGACCGAGATGGATAACTGTGGCACGCTACCAGACTTCGGAAACTTCTTTATCAAGCGTGGAAAGGATCCCGAGGAATACGATCGCTACAAGGGTGTCGAGGAGCTGATGCCTTACGCCAAGGCGGTTAGTGCAAAGTCACACGACTTCGACAACGAGGGCAACGAAGTGCACACGGATTTCGCTCGGATGATGAAAATCGTACTTTCTCATGGGTACGACGGATATGTCGGCATCGAGTACGAAGGAAAAAACGACTCGGAGATCGTCGGAATCAAGAAGACCAAGAAGCTGCTTGAAAAGATCGCCAGCGTCTAAAGACGCGTCCAAGTGCTACGTGTCGACGACCTGTTCATACTCGCCGACAGTCAAACGAGTGTTTGCTGCGGCAGTCGCACCCTAATAGCGCAATAGCCCTGATAAACGGCAGAACCCGAGGCGGAGATCACAGTTCACGCCGTAAAGTGTTTACAGCTTTGCCACTTCAGCGCACTAGATTTCACGTGGTCAATTCTCTTTTCTACCACGTTTGAAGCAAAGATGACTGTCGCAATACCCGAGGCCGACCCCGCAGAGGGAGATGAGGGGACTCAAGAGAGCGAGCGTCGAGACGATTCGACCCGCTTTCAGGTCGATGCCCAGCAACTGATCAGTCACGTCGCCTTTCGGCAGACAAAGAGGCACGCATTCCGGGTTCCTTGTAACTTGGTCGACCTCAATGCCGGCGGGGCAGCCATTCAGTACCGATTGCCGAAGGCCCTGCCCAAGTCTGCTTCAACGACTTTGCTGGAGATCGCCAATTTGGATGGTGATCAATCCATGTTGCTACTTTCGCGCGTTTGCTGGTCACGTCAGATCGGGTTGGACCAGTTCCAAAGCGGACTTCAATTTAGACGTCCGATTCCTGAGTCAATGATCGTGAACGGAATCTCGATCGGCGGGTTAACACGTCGCGAAGCGCCTCGACATTCGATGGCTGTGGTGGCAACACTCCGGCAATCTGAACCGCTACTCGTAGAAGAGACGACGCTGATTTGTTGCAGCGAAACGGGGGCCCAGATCATTTTGGGAACTCCGCTCGCCCCCGGATCACGATTGATGATCCAATTGAGCGATGGTACGGGCGTGGTCGGCCGTGTCGCTTGGTGTTCGGCAAGAGCGACAGAAGTGTATTCCGCAGGAATCGCTTTCATCCAGTTGCCAGCCGGACGTGCCTTCTTGAAAGCCTGCCAGGTGCAAGCGGGCTGAAGCCTTATTAGCTGAAACCCTTAATCTTGCCCTCATATTGTTGAGTGTCAATGCTGGCGATTACTCACGTGCCGACTCTTGAAGCCGCTTTTCAAGAATCTCTAGATGATGCTTGAGATGCGTCAGGTAGTCTTCGATAAGAAACTCAAGCGTGCAGGGCTCGTACGGAATGATGGTGCATTGAGTTTCGAAAGCTGACGACGGGATCATCTGAATTAGACTTGCAATCACTCTGTTGTAGGAGTGCCAGAGCGATAGAAGGGTTGCCCAGTCCGTTTCTTGGTAATTCGCTGCCAACACCCAAGCGTTTTGATCGTACTTCGGAAACCGGAGCGATTGTAATGACTGGGCCCGAACAAACCGCTGATGGTTATTGCAAGCCGAATCAACCAAATGGCCAATGACTTCCGACACAGACCACCTATCAGGCGCTGGACGGTGCCGAACAACATCTTCCGACAGGCTGCCCAGACGCTCGAACCAAATGTTGACAAGCGACTCGATTTCGCCGGCGATCTTCGATGTGTCAATCATGATTGCATTGTCGCTAATGCCCGCTTTCCGTTATCGAACTGCAATGATCTGACACGAATGCCAAATGCAAAGCGGTGCCAATGTGCAGAGCTTCTTCGTCGACTTTGAATCGTGGATGGTGCAGCCCAAACTTGCATCCTTTCGTTTCGTCACCGCAGCCCAACGCTACAAAACAAGACGGGGCGTAGGCACCGTAGAACGAAAAGTCTTCGCCTCCCAGCACCGGATCACAGACTTCGAAGTTTCCTCGTCCCACCAACTTTTCTCCGAAGCCAAAAACCCTCTCCCATAGATCTGGGTCGTTAAACGTGACGGGGTAATCGTCTCCGAGCGTCACAAACTCTGCTTCGCAACGATCTGAGTGAGCAATTCCCGCGGACGCTTCCGCGAGTCTCCGTTTCAGTTGATCTTTGTTTTCCGATGAAAGCGATCGTATCGTTCCCCGAATCGTTACCTCCGAGGGTATCACATTGAACGCGGAATCAGCGTTCAAGGCGGTAAAGCTAAGCACCGCCGGCTCGAAGGGATTTTGCTCACGGGAAATGATCGACTGTAGTGAAGTGACGATTTTGGCGGCGGTCACGATCGGGTCCGCGCAGAGATGAGGCATCGCCGCGTGGCCTCCTTTCCCCATCACGCGGATTTCAAATCCGTTCGTTGCCGCCAGGAAAGGTCCGGGGCGTCCGGTAAGCCGGCCGGTGGGGATCATTGGCCAAACATGAAGTCCGAACACGCTGTTGACGCGAGGGTGATGCATCGCGCCTTGTTCACACATTCGCTTTCCACCGGCGCCGCCTTCCTCTGCCGGCTGGAAACAGAGCTTCACCGTTACCGGAAGCTCTTGTTCTCGCTCCTTAAGCAGCTTCGCCGCTCCCAGCAACATGGCCGTGTGGCAGTCATGCCCGCAAGCATGCATTCGCCCTTCATTTTTGCTTCGGAACTCAACGTCCGCTTCCTCGACGATCGGCAGACCATCCATATCAGCGCGTAGCATGATGCAGCCTCCATCGCCACTGCCGATTGAAGCCAGAACGCCGGTTTCAGCAATGCCGTTTTGATAGGCAACATCCAAAGTATCCAGCGTTTTGCAGACGACTTCGGACGTCTCATGAAGTTCGTAGAGAAGTTCCGGACACTGATGAAGCCGTCGCCGTAGCTCGATAATCCAAGACTCGATCGACTTGGTCAGATCCAGAATTACACTGTTTGACTTGAACAAACCCATCACCAGATTGACATCGGCCAGGAACACGGAAGCAGGCTTCACCGATACGAAAGCGTTCACTGCCACGGTAAACAAACGCCACGCGACCCAATTGAATGACCAGGTGATACGATTCGACCACTATCTCGGAGGAGCCTCTCGAACAGAATAGCAGCTATGATTTCGAGCAAGAATACCAGCGTGCAGGCATCTTCGAATTACCAACCCAACATCCATGATGTACCCGTCTCGATACCTACTGCTCTTGTTGCTCCCTGGATTGCTAGTCGGGTGCAGTTACCAACAACCAACGGAAGGTTCGACATCTCTACGGTCCAACGGATGCACAACCATCCGTAGCATCGAGCTTTTCCCAACAGTTGATCCGGTCGCGACACCGCGTGATCGCAGACCTGCGTCGGTCCGGCGGAATGTCTTGGCGCATCCCTGCGGTCCTTTTCCTTGCGGAGCTACATTCGCGGGGCGTGCTGAATGTCATTGATGAAGTCTTTTTGGTTCTGCATAGAGATGAAACTGCAACGCGTTGCTGAAGATGAATTGGTCATGGAATCCGCAGATTCCGTTAACGGATTCGATCGGGCGGGGAATCCTGGTGAACCGCTATTTCCGATCTACCACTTCAATGCCACTGCACTGAGCCAGATCTTGCCACGCAATGCGACGGTCTTGGATCTCTTTTGTGGGTCGGCACAGTTCCTCAGCTATCTGCTGTTGGGTCGTCCCGATCTACGAGCCGTTGGCATGGATCTTTCACGGAACATGTTGGAACTTGCGAAGATCAACTTGGCCCGGTTGGACTTGTCGGATCGCGTTCAATTGGTGCATGGGGATGCCGCTGCGGCGGATACCGCAGTTGGCGAACGCGTCGATGCAGTCAGTTGCCTGTCGGCCTTACACCATTGTCCAACCATCGGTGATCTGATTAGCGTTCTGGAAGCGGTCAAACGGCTTCGTGAAAGCCATGGTTGTGGCGTCTGGCTTTTCGATCTTGTGCGTCCCGAAAAAGAAGACTTGCTGGAACTCATTCCTCGAATTCACGAGATCAGTGCCGGAAAATCGCTGGACGCGGCTTTCAAGTCCGATTGGATGACGTCGCTGAGAGCAGGGTGGACATGCGAAGAAATGCAACAGGCATCCGTGGAAGCCGGACTCTCACTTGAAAGCACAACCGCCAACCACAGCCAGCTTCACTGGGCGCCACCAAAAGCCGCCGTGCAAGTAATCCAGACGTGGACGGGCGAACCACCTTCAAAGCGTGATCTACAGTTGGCCTCGAAATTGGCGGCGTCGCTCAAATGGCACCATCTCGATCCGTAGCGAGGAGCATTGTTCGATTCGCAGGCGTCTGACGCTACTTGCTTTTGACGCCCAGCAGGTTGGCAATCACGTTGCGCTGGATGTCCGAAGTGCCTGAATAGATCAAACCTCCAATGCCGTCCCTCAAATCTCGCTCGACGCCATATTCCGACACGTACCCTTTCGCCCCAAAGGTGCGGATTAGATCGAAACTTGAATCGACAAAGCACTCACTGAGAAAGAGTTTGGCGATCGCAGCGTCGATCAGCAACGGCTTTTTCATGTCGTCCAGCCAAGCGACCTTGTACAGCAGGTGCCTTGCTGCCTCCAAACGCACTTTCATGTCAGCCACGCGATTGGACACGGACTGAAAGCTCCCGATCGGCCTGCCGTCACGGTAACGACGCTCGTTTACGTGATGCACGGCGTCATGCAGTTGCCTTTCCATTGCACCCAACTGACTGGCGAAAATGTAGCCGCGCTCGGCTTCCATCGTGCTCGTGAAAAGGCTACCGCCGCTGCCTTCGTTGCCGATCAGGTTTTCTTCTGGAACGAAGCAGTCCGTCAATTGGATATTGCCCATCGGGGTCGTTTGCATGCCCATCTTCTTGCGAACTTCTCCGGCTTCATAGCCGGGTGTCTCGCGATCAACGATGAATGCAGAAATGCCCCAGAAACCCCGGTCGCGATCCGTTGCCGCGAAGATGATCGCGAAGTCGGCAACGGGTGCAGAGGTGATGTAGCATTTCGTCCCGTTTAAGAGGTAGCCGCCGCTTGTCTTTGTGGCGGTCGCCTGCATTCCATACGCGTCCGATCCGGATTCATCTTCTGTGATTCCAAACGCACCGATCGATTCTCCGCTGCAGAGCGGGGGCAAGTATTTCCGCTTTTGTGCTTCACTGCCCGCTTTCAGCAGGACTGTTTGCACGCTCCAGATCTGTGAGTTGATCGCGAACGGAAGCCCGTTGTCGCGGCAGCCATACCCAAGTCCTTCGAGCAGGATGATCGATGTGAGAATGTCCTCACCGGAGCCTCCGTAGTGTTCCGGGATGGGCAAGCCATGGACTCCGAACTGGGCACACTTTTTCCAGTCCGCTCGTGAGAACGTGCCGCTTTGTTCGCGTTCATCCAGGTTGTCGTTCAGTTCATTTTGGGCAAACGCGATGATTTCTTGCTTCCGCGTTTGCTGTTGTTCCGTCAACGAAAAGTCCATGTCACTTTGTCCGAATCGAGAATCTACTTTGACTTCAATGCTGTGGAACGATCGGGCGATAGTCGCTGCTGGCTAGAAACTCCGGCCGCGGAGTCTGCGGAGCAACAGGAAGATTCTCTGTGCTGTTGAAATTGATCACGATAATTTTTCTTCCGAACGGCGACATGTTTGTTGAAGAACCATGGACGCAGTTCGGGTGAAAAAAAAGCACTGATCCCGCCGGCCCCTTGGGCGCAACAATTCCAAACTTATCCACAAGCCGAGCAACTTCGTCTCGCGCGACCGTGTATTTCAGCCGAGTCGTCATTGCCTCAATCCAGTTCGGCGAATCCTGATACGCCGAATGCTGCTGTTCGACCGTCAGCGTGCTGACGTTTCCTTCGTGATGCGACTTTGGAATGACCAGCAAGGGCCCATTGAATTCATTGACATCATCGAGAAACACGATCGCATTGGCCATGTGTGGCTCCCGTATGCCATCGTCCTCGCGGAGGTAAACGTAGTCCTGGTGCCATTGCCAGACCTCACCATCGAAGGCCGCCTTAAAGTTGACCTTGAATTGATGGATATAGACTTCCGTTCCCAGAAACTGTCGAACTGGCTCGATGATCGACGCGTGACGGGCAAGTTGCCGGAAAGCGGGAACACTCTGGTGAATGCCATGGATCATTCGTAACGTCTCGCGATCCTGTTCCATAACCTTGCCTGGCAGTTCCGCGTCGACGGCATCCTCCAACGAAGAACGCATGTCATCTACAAGCGACATTGGAATCAGGTCAGGTAGGAATACATAACCCTCTTCCCGGTAAGCATCGACCTGTTGGGCATTCAGCTCCATCGTGATGTTCCATTTTGACGACTGACGGATTCGCGGCCGCGCCGAATGCCCTCACGTTCGACTGAGGACGATTGGCATGAGCGTTTCGTTACGGAAGACGACATCGTAGTTGCTGTTCGACGTTAGACCAGTGGCACTGCCGCGATCCTCGCTCGAAGGCGGGGGGCGGAGATCGCTAAACACTCTTGCGCCGTCGTTGATGCGGGCGGGATCGACCAACCCCGTCTGGGAACCGCAATGTCTGCTAGGATTTCACATGATCGCTTCCGCGTTGTGAGCGTCCACGCATTGCTCTGCAATGGGCTGGCGTGACTTTTTCGCCCCGATGGGGCAACCAAGTGAGGTCCGCGATGGCCCCTATTTCTGATGACCTTGCCGCCAGTTTGGATGCCCTTCGAGAGCAGATCAAAGAGGCGGAATCCTATCTTGTGTCCCATCCACATGGAGACGATCTGACGGTCCAGCTGGATTCGGCCGAGAAGATGCGCGTTGAAATCGGGCTAATGGTCTGTGGCGGAAAGGCTCGGCTCTGCATGGAGACGACGGACGATGCCAACGAAGACAACAACCATTTAGCACCGATCGTCGATCTGCCTGTTGCGAAACGCGTTCGTTGTGCGAAGTCCATCCCAAAGCTGATCGAGAAATGCGACAAGATGCTCGAATCGTTTCCAGAAGATGTCGCCGAGCTGGCCGATGACATTTCGGAAGCCATTGCCCGATCCAAGAATCGCCAATGGCCCTCGGATCTCTAGCGTTTGCCAACGATGAAGGCTCGTCGGGCAATGAATCGAGCTTCGCTGAAGCCGCTGTCGTCGCAAGTAGTGAAAGACTCTGCGACTCCGCACTTCGGTGAATGCCCGCTAGGCCAAGGGCTGCCCAAATCGCCTTCGCAGTTCGATGAAGTCCTCGATGCCTATCTCGCCGTCGTTGTCAAAATCAAACTGTTCCAGGAAGCCGTCGTGAGCTTCAGATTTGGCGAACGTGTCTCGGAATGCTGTAAAGTCAAGAGCGTCGACCGTTGCGTCTCCATCGAAATCCGCAAAGTAACGATGGAAGCTCGTAGTGATTTGACCACCGCGAAGGCCGTCTTCATCAACGTCGGACGCTTGACCGTGAGAACCGGTGATAAAGTCACCATCGATGAGCAGCTCGTAACGACCATCGATTAGCGAGTCGTGTTCGACAAATTCCCCCGAAAGTTGAAGCGTGGCAACTGTTTTTTCAAGGACTTCTTCCGTTGTAAGCTCGAACTCAACCGTTCCGCCGCCTGAACCCAACTTTACGATCGTGAAGGCTGCTGGATCCACCGTGACAACGTCATCAAATTCAATTTCAATGGCTTCGATGCGGCTTCGCTGAGCTTCCAATTCACCAAAGCCGATGCCATCGATCGTCGCTAGGTCATAAATAGCATTGTGGGCACGCACTGACTTGTAGGCTTGTGTCGAATCGAGCCCGCCGGTATCCGTCGTGTATGCACTCAAAAAGCGAGGACCAGGAACGGGGCTGCTCGACTCGAAATCGATCGCAG
>JBCCOI010000202.1:0-11546 GCA_039025515.1 Planctomycetota bacterium | reverse complement strand
TTTCCTATGGATTATCACGACACCATCCTGGACGTTTATCGTACGGCTGCAGAGGAACCGGCGACGGATCTTTGCTGCGTTCCCATGGCGAATCGTTTTTTGCCGGGGTTAAAGGTGCCTCAGATCATGTACGAGATGAATTATGGTTGTGGGACCACGATTCATTTGCAGGACATGCAGCCTCATCAAACCGCCGTCTATGTGGGCGTGGGTGGGGGCTTGGAGGCTTTGCAGCTTGCTTACTTCCATCGCCGACCCGGAGCCGTGATCGCGATCGATCCGGTCGCCGAGATGCGTGAACGCGCAGCAGAGAACTTGGCACTTGCGGCTGAAACCAATGATTGGTTTGAGACCTCATTCGTCGACATCCGCGACGGAGATGCGCTCGATCTTCCACTTGATGATGCTTCCGTTGACTTCGCGGCCCAAAACTGTCTGTTCAATGTCTTCAAGACGGGAGGAGACTTGGAACGGGCGCTCAGCGAAATGTTCCGCGTGCTCCGAGTCGGCGGAAGGCTGGTGATGTCCGATCCTGTCTCGGAAACGGAATTACCGGCGCACTTGAGAGATGACGAAGTTTTGAGAGCGAAATGCCTCTCAGGGTGCCTTACTCCACAGCAGTATTTCGATGCGATTACGGACGTGGGCTTTGGTTCGGTAGAAGTTCGGATGCGACGACCGTATCGCTGCCTGGATGCCGCAGGTCACGGACTCGAGAGGGATATCTTGTTGGAAACGGTCGAGGTTGCGGCGCACAAGGTCCCCAGCCCTTGCGATGGTCCGTGCATTTACACCGGGCGTACCGCCATCTACACCGGTGACCAAGAGTCTTGGGATGATGGAGAAGGGCACCGTCTGAAGCGAAACATTCCCGAGTCAATCTGTGACAAGACTGCAAGTGCGTTTGAGGCGTTGGGGCGAAGCGATTTGCTAATTACCGGACCGACTTGGCACTTTGATGGCGGTGGGTGTTGCTAGGTGTCGCTCCCGATTGTGCCCTCGGCGCGATTTGATAGCCGCGTCGCCGAATCTCGCTCGCCAGTCGACTGTTCCTCCGGTGGCGAGCGATCGAATGGACTCTTTGCGTCGGCCGTGACGACGCTGCAAATCAATCTTGGTTTGCGATGCAACCTCGCCTGCAAGCATTGTCACGTGGAGTCGTCGCCGGGACGCTCCAGCCAGGACGAGAACATGCAGCCGGCGACGGCGCGGCGAATCATCGATTGGCTAAAGAGATCTCCGCAGGTGAAGTGCGTTGACCTCACCGGTGGCTCGCCAGAGATGAATGCCAGCTTCCAGTTTCTGGTTACCGCTTGTCGAGAACTTGGTTGCCATGTGATCGATCGCTGCAACCCGACAATCCTAGTCCACCGAGATAAACCGCCACTGAATCCGGGCGGCCATTTTGGCGACTACGTCGACTATGGGTGGGCGCCCAGGTTCTTGGCCGAACATCGCGTTGAAGTCTTTGCGTCATTGCCTTGTTACCTGGAAGACAACGTCCGCGCCCAGCGAGGGCGGCACGCCTATGCCGATTCGATTGACGGCCTGAAGCTCTTAAACGAAGTCGGATACGGTACGAATGACGAACTTCCGCTCAACCTCGTTTTCAACCCCGTCGGTCCGTCACTACCGCCGCCGGCGGAAAACCTTGAGGTCGACTACCGAAACTACCTTCGCGAAACGTTCGGGTTGGAGTTTACGAGGTTGGTTACCATCACGAACATGCCAATCGCCCGTTGGCGGCAGTTCCTGAAACGCACCGGCGATCTCGATGGATATGTTGATAAGCTCGAAGCAAATTTCAACTCACAAAATGTGGATGGATTGATGTGTCGCCATCAGATCCACATCGACCATACCGGACGAATTCACGATTGCGATTTCAACTACGCGGCCGGGATGCCAGCGGCAACAAACAATGGCACGCGTGCGCCGCTGCTATGGGATACAACAGTTGAAGAGCTGTCAGGGCGGAGAATCGAAACGGACGAGCATTGCTTCGGGTGCACGGCTGGCCACGGCAGCAGTTGCGGTGGAAGCCTCTCGTGAACAGTTCATTCGGTCGGTAATTCCGGCGGATTGCGTTGTCCGTCAAGTCCGGTCGCAAACACCGCTTGATGGCCTGCCAACTCTTCACGCATTTCTTCGATCATTCGGCGAAGGACACGAGGCCTCGAGGTTGAAAGATCGTTGGATTCGAATGGATCTTCATCGAGATCAAAAAGCTCAAACGTCTTCATTCCAGATTGGATGTCTCCAGTGTTGCTCGGTTCTTCGGGCCGCAAATGGTGAATCACCTTCCAGTTTCCGTTTCGCCAGACGGTGAAGTAGTTGCTGCGGTGTCGCCCGTGGGGATAGTGCATCAGAAACTGTTCAGGTCTTTTGGGGTCGCGATTCGCCGTCAACAGACTAGAAAGCGTTGTGCCGTCAACAATGTGCCTTTTCGGTGCCTGGACGTCGACCAGATTCAACAACGTCGGAAAAAGGTCCTCAACGGAAGCCACTTGTGACTGGATTGCATTTCGCGCGATCGGAAGTTTCTGCTGCCATTCATCCTCATCATTGCGTTTGGCCCAAGAAGCGATCATCGGGACACGCATTCCGCCCTCATAGTGAGCACCCTTCTTTCCGCGCAGCGGAGCCGCACACGCGATTTCGTGCGGCTTACCCAGCGGGGCGTCGCTACCGTTGTCTCCTAGAAAAATTACAAGTGTTTCTTCGGACACACCCAACTTCGTAAAGTGGTCGAGCATCTCGCCCAAGGAGTCGTCCATGCCTTCAATCAAGGTCGCGAATGCCTGCGCGGGCGCCGGTTTGCCGCTATCGACATAGTTATCCGCATACCGAGGGTCTGACTGAAATGGGGCGTGCACGGCGTAGTGGGCGAAATACAGAAAGAACGGCTCACCATCGGCGACCGCATCCGTGACGCGTTTCTTTGCCTCGATCGTGAGCGCTTCACTGAGGAACGTTTCGCTGTCGTGGTAACGTTCGAGGTGCGGAACCGCGTGGTGTTTGCGTTTTCCGATCGCTCCGTAATGCTGTTCGCCGTAGTAGCTTCCCGGCGCACCGAACGCAGCGCCTCCGACGTTCACGTCAAATCCAAGATTCAAGGGCTCACTACCTTCGGTATCGGTTGGACCGAAATGTCCCTTGCCGACGTGAATGGTGCGGTAACCTTTCTCGCGAAGAAGTCCTGCAAGCGTGACGCTTTTCGACGTCAAGCCATTCCAGTTCCAGTCGGGGGCGCCGAATTTGCCCGCGTTATCTTTGGCGGGATTGATCCAGTTCGTCGTGCGGTGCCGCGCGGCGTTTTGTCCGGTCATGATGCTGATCCGGGTCGGAGAGCAAACGCTCATCGCGTAGAACTGGTTAAACCGCGTCCCCGATGATGCGAGACGCTCCATCGAAGGCGTTCGGTAATAATCATTCAAGGGATAGCGTTTAGGAGCTCCCGATGGATCGGTGAGGAATGGAACGGACGTGTCCATCACGCCCATATCATCGACCAGGAAGACCATCACGTTTGGCAGCGATGCCTCGTCGGCGGCCCGAGCATCGGAGCATCCGAAGCCAATGACCCAACCGAGGCCAATGAGCCAGACGCACATGATCAAAACTGGCACGATTTTCATTGACGTAGACCTTGGGTAGGAGTTTGGAGACCGTCCGTTTCTACACGTCCAAATCGTCTAACTGGTCAATCAAGTCATCGAGTGGATCTGCAGCTTGATTGGAGTTCTTGTTCGAATCCGCTGGGAAGTCACCGGGCTTCACCATCGAACTCGCGGTGAAAGTTTTGGGTTCGTCGCCAACGGATGCGGAGTTTGACTCCAGCTCTTTCAGGTTTGTTTCACTGGTCACGGAGGACGAATCGTTCGGTATGTTCGGCGGAGTCGCTTTTGATGCGACTGGGAGACGAACACTTGCGGTGGCGGTTTTTGCAGCGTCACCCGGCATGGGCTTTTCGCCGCTAGGTAAACCCAATGAAAATGTTTTGACGGCAAGTGAATCCTTCAGCCGGTTCAATTCTGCAACCAGGTGATCGAGTCCGACTGATTCGAATTCGCGAAGATCGAACAGGAAGAGCCTTCGGGGACTTGAGCCTTGACTTGGTGCCTGGACGTCAAACTTGTGGGCCGTTCGTGAACCTCGAAAGTCAATTGCCACGAGCGCATCCCAAGTCTCCTCAGCCGGTGCCCAGTTCAAAACGGCTGCGGGGACCGTGATGCCATCCAGCGTCATTCGATCCGTCGACTGAGCGTCGATCAACTCCAATCGATCGACGAGCGTCAAGTCGAGTCCGGGGCGACCAATCAGTGAGCCGATGACGGCTTCCGCAACGGTCGCATGCTTAGCGGGTGCCGCTTGCGGCATCACAACGGGCAGTCTCATGAAGTTCGATTCTGTGATTGTTGCACGCGATCGTACATGGTGAACCACAGCTCGCGAATGTTCGTCGAGTTCTTGATCGGCATGCGTTTGATTTCAGTGGTGATTTCTTTACGTAGATCATAGGGGCAGTCTGTCAGCAAGTCTTCCGCCAGCGAGCTGACCATTTTTTGAGAGGTCGATGTTTCGTGCACGACAGTCCACCCCGAGAATCGCCGGTGTGACGTCGCGAGTACAAGGAGCTTTCGCGAAGAAACGGCACGGTTCAGACGGAAACGCGTGATCCTTCCGACTTGTTCCCACCCGTCGATGACGACTAACGATCCGCCGGGTAAGTCAAACGTCCGCTTCAAGAGTCGCTTACCAAGCAGTCGGCCTTCGCGAACTCGCCGTAACCAAGAGGCTCTTGGGTCGCGGCTGAGCTGATGAAATGCTACTCGCGGGAAGGTCTGTTGCAGCTTCGGAAGAAACGTGTGCAACAGCGTGGACTTTCCCGTTCCGTGTGGGCCGACGATCAACCCGCGCTTGCCGTCTTTCAATTTTCCTAATAGCGTCTCCAGGTGGCGAGCAAGGTGCTGCGGATTTTTCCCAGCGGCGCCACTGTTGAAACGATATTTCACTTTCGAGGGAGAAGTGAACTCCGTTGAGAACGGATTCGGCAGGTCGTAGTCATGGCCGCGGGGCACGGTCAAATCACTCTCAACGGGCAGTTCACGAATGGGAGGTTCGAGGAAAGTCTGGCAACCGCCGGCTGATCGGATTTCCGTAATGTGATCGCTCAAATCAACGGCGGCCAGCCACAGTATACAGATCGCGCTGTCCCGCCGGGCACCGATGCCCGGTTTTTGCCGGCTCGCGCGCCCCAAAATTATCTCTTTTCAACCTCGCATTTACCGGCGCGACCCTGCGTGCTTGTTCGCTAGTCCCTATTTGAGAACTTCGGAATGTCACAAGAATCCAGTCCCTATCATGCGGACCCGCCTTCGCACGTGGAGAAGGTTATCGAGGCGAAATCGGGATGGACTTTGCTTTCGGTCTGCCTGATCGGATTCGTCGCTTCGATCGCCGTTTTTGTCATCGGCGTCAACCAACCGACGTTTGGTCCTTTCTTGATCATCACGTCCATTATCGCCTTTTCAGGTTTTCTGGTCGCATCGTTTGGCTTCCTGGCCATCGCTCCCAACGAGGCACGCGTTTTGCTGTTGTTTGGAGAATACGTGGGTACGATTAAGCAGTCCGGTTTCTTTTTTGTGAATCCCTTCTACTCCAAAAAGAAGATGAGTCTGAAGGTGCGCAACTTCGAAACGGGTTCAATGATGAAGCCGGAAAAGAAGAGCAGCGAAGGAGCGATCATTGAACCCAAGACGCGTTCATCGGGTCGTCCTTCGAAGGTAAACGATCGGGACGGGAATCCCATTGAGATTTCGGCAGTTGTCGTTTGGAAAGTGGTAGACACTGCCGAAGCGATGTTTGAAGTGGATGACTTTCAATATTTTGTGGAAGTGCAGAGCGAGGCAGCTCTTCGCAGTCTCGCGACCCGCTTTCCCTATGACAGCAAAGACGATGAGCTTTCGCTTCGCGGGAGTACTGAAGCGATTTGCGAGAGATTGCGGAAGGACATTGACGACCGATTGCAGAAGGCGGGCGTGGAAGTTCTGGAAGCCCGCATCAGTCACTTGGCGTATGCTCCTGAGATCGCAGCAGCGATGCTTCAGCGACAACAAGCTGGCGCGGTCGTCGCCGCCCGAACACAGATTGTCGATGGTGCCGTCGGGATGGTCGAGATGGCTCTCGAGCATCTCAAGCGAGACGAGATCGTCGACTTGAGCGACGATCAGCGGGCAAGCCTTGTATCGAATCTTTTGGTCGTCTTGTGCAGCGATCGTCACACGCAACCGGTCGTTCAAACCGGTTCGCATTCCTAGCTGTGCTGGAAACTGTAGCTGGCCTCTGTGAGGCCGGAGCAAAGAACGACCGGGCTCGAAGAGCTCGGCTACAGGAAGCGGCGGCTACGGCTCTCAGCACGCTTGGATTCTGGCTTGCGATCTGTTCTAGGCGAGCAATCCGTCCATGGTCTCGACCAAGCCCTTGACCGCGTCAACGCTCTTTTGGAAATCCGCCGTTTCGGCATCCGTTAACTTCAATTCGATAACCTTCTCGACGCCGCCGCTTCCCATGATGACGGGAACTCCAACGTAGAAACCTCCGACGCTGTACTGTGAATCGCAGTATGCAGCGACTGGGATGCATCGTTTCTTGTCTTTCACGACAGCCTCAACCATCTGTGCACAAGCAGCCGCCGGCGCGTAGTACGCGCTGCCCGTTTTAAGCAGAGAAACAATTTCGGCTCCGCCTTTGCGAGTGCGATCGACGATTTCTTCCAGGCGTGCGGGGTCAATCAACTGCGTCACCGGGATGCCTCCGACACTTGTGCAACTGGGAATCGGCACCATCGTGTCGCCGTGTCCGCCCATCAACAGGGCACTGATGTCCTCCACGCTGACACCCAGCTCCATCGCCAAAAAGGTTCGGTACCGTGCCGTGTCCAACACACCTGCTTGTCCACAGACTTTCGCTGCGTCAAAGCCGGTCACCTTCCACATCTGTTGAACCATCGCGTCGAGCGGATTGCTAACGACGATGACGACGGCGTTGGGGCTGGTCTGTTTGATTTGCTCCGCAACGCTTGTGACGATCTTTGCGTTCGTGCTCAACAAGTCATCGCGACTCATTCCGGGCTTACGAGGAATACCGGCGGTCACGACGATCACATCGCTGCCTGCCGTCGCATCGTAGCTGGTCGAGCCGGTCACGTTGGAATCAAATCCCATAATGGGCGACGACTGCATCAAGTCCAACGCCTTGCCGGCGGGCATGTCTTCGGTCTGAGGGATGTCCAGCAACACGATGTCACCGAGTTCGGCGGCCGCACACCAATGAGCGCACGTTGCTCCGACGTTTCCGGCACCGATGATCGAGATTTTAGCGCGACGCATTTGATATTCGTCTTGGGTAGAGGAATCGAAACTGGTTGATCGAATGCCCATCCTCGCGACCCGGACGTGGGGGTCAAGAGGTCGTCACGGCAACTCGATCTCTACCGTCGGTGCCTCGGTGAGCGTCTTCGCGGCGCGATCTTTAATCGCGTTTCGTCGGGTCCACCAAAGCGTGCCCAGAATGGAAGCAGTTACAAAAACCGCGAGCCCGTATCCGATGACTTCGACGCCCGAGGATTGCCGTATCACCAGCGTCGACTTCCACAGCGAAGCGATCAACAAAGGCGCGACTTGTTTTCCCGCATCTTGCTGCTGCATGAATTCATTTTCGTAACTCCACAGCCGCACAAAGAACCCTTCGATGCGTACTGGCTCATCGATCAGTGCGACGACGACTCCCTCTTCGACCTTTGACTGCAGAAACTTCGGCAGCGATTTAGAAACCAAGGTGACCGGATAGTATCCGCTCAACTGAATGGGATCCCCTTCGTCCCGCGTCAGCTGAATGACCGTTTTTCCCAAGTCGCCACTGGCATCGACTTGCCAATAATAGGGTTGACCCAGAGCCTCCTGGTGAGACGCACGTTCCACGGCAACACGCGTGATGCGTATGGTTTTCAGATCAAGCGCAATCCACTCGCCATGAAAATTCTGTGGTGATTTCAGTAAATCGATTGGGCCGACATCACTGGCAGTCGGAAGCGTGCCCGCCGGCCGTTTCCGGAGTTCGTCGGCCGCTTGCATGCCTGCGTAAAAAAACGCGTTGTCGTCGGCCTTCAAAGAAAGCCGATTCCGTTTCGGCAGTTCGGAGAGCAATGACAGATCCACCCCTTGTTCGCCCAGGAGCGTCCAGCCCACCGAATCCGGATTTGCCGGGAACCACGAGAGCTTTCTGGCAACCAACGGCAGTCGGCCTTCGTTGGCATCATCCGTGCGTTCCCGATCACCAATCTGAAATGCAAAGACTTTGACACGATCACCGATGGCGATCCCGCCGGGCGATTGCTTGACGTAGACGGCGCTACGATGTGCGGGGGTATCAATCCAGACTTCGCGAAAGTCGCTCATTTCAAGAAACTCAACGAGTTTCTCTGGAACGCGAAAGGCGCGGATTTTGACGACTTCGCCTTCGACCTCGATAACTTCCCCAGTGGCCGAAGACTCGCCGGCGTTCTGTCCCGAGAGTCGCGATTCCATGGAGCCTTCCGAAAGTCGGTCGACCCGATAAAGAAGCTTCGCCATTTCCGAGACGGATGCGGAATCGGTCAGTGGATAGCAGCCTTCCAATCTTGACGTATCAAATCCGCTCAGTTGTTCCAAAGCAGATTCGCAGCTTAGCAAGCTACCTCCAAGAAGGAACAACCAAAGAATCAGGGAAGCAGGGATTTCTCTTCGTCGATTCATCATTCCTCAACCTTCTCCGCTGCGGACGAACTCGGGAACGTCTCCCATTCCAAGTCCTCGGAGGTCGTAAGTTGTCGAAGGCGACGGGAACGGCGTTCGTGTGACTTGGAACGAAGCATGATGACGCCGGCAATCGCGATGCCGGCAAGGATGGCGAGGAAAATTCCGAACGTTGTCGGCCAAGTCCGTGACCCAGCTTCGACTGAAGGTGCCTCCGTGGAACCCGTGAATTCGGTCTCATAGGTGTCCAATCTGCCGACCAACACGGGCGCCAAATCGGCACCGATGCTGGAGCGGTAGGAGAGTCGCTTCAAGAAACGACCCACAAAGACGATTCGCCCAGTCGCAATTGGGCTTCTGCTGTTGATGCTTTCCTTTTGACGGTTGCGCGAGTCCCACTTTCCCTTCTTACTAAGACCAGCCTCAATTGCCGCGGGCAACCGGCTACAAATCAGTTGGAATGGGCGTTTTCCGCCGTCATCCGGGATCATCCAGACTCTCCAGTAGTCTGAGATTCCGACTCGGTTTTCTGGCGCTCGAACTTTCTCAGCGAGCTGAACTGTCCCGGCAACGCTGATCACTTTTCCCAAGTAGACACGCGGTTGATCAAGAAGCGGTAGGACGCCCGAGCGCGTGGATTGTTCGACATGCACGGAATCCGAAAGCAGAAGACTCAGGTTAAACGCATCACTGTCGCCTCCGACCCAAACGGTCGCGTCCGACAGCCGTCTCATTGAAGCGAGATGAAGCTCAAGCAAAACCGGCGACGCCCAAGTCTCCACGTCACTCCAAATCACGGCTTTATCAGGTCGACCGTCTCGGTTCCTCGAGCGACGCACGAGGAACTGCAACGCAGCGGAGGCCTGCTCGGAGAGTTCAATCTCGTGGTCTTCGGAAAGTGAATGATCGCGAGAAACGGTCTCACGGAATCGTTGCAAGGAAGTGTCGAGCTCGTTTGGGGCGAGTGACTGCGAATCTCCACTCTGGCGGACGCGGGCGAGAAACCCGATCCATGCTTGCTGCAAAGGAACATCCATGGATTGTACCCAATCGCTCGCAAAACGCAGATTCTCAGTGGCGTGAATGCCAACGCCCGTCGGGCCCTCCGTGTTCTGAGAGATCTTGTTCTGCGAGACCGCGACGTCTGCTTCGACAGTTCGTCGAGCCCCCGGATCACTCTCAAAACTGACCGTCTTAGTGCTTCCGGCTGCGAAAAAAGGTTGGTAGATGCCAGGTCGCCGGGCTTGCCGCATGACGACGATCACCAGCAGCATCGCGATTCCCATCCGGAACAACCGACGACTGACGATCGGATTCTGACGAATTCGCCTACCTTTCTCGCGGTTTGATTCCCCTCGCCTGGGGCGATAGAGGCTGGAATCGTTAAATTGCGACGGGATTCGCATCAGGCTCCTGCATAGACATGGCCACGAACTTGAATGCGGCAGCACACACTTTTACGCTTAATGAGTGCAAGAACTGCTGTTGCACTGGAACAATACAATAGACCCGATCCGGCTGCCTTCGGCCACGCGTAAAATAGCGTTCAGGCCGTCGGCAAGCGTCGGTTTCCCTTGTCTCGTGCGCGCAGTTGCCCGCTCGGAAATTCCGCTCTTCACATGAAACGAACGCGTCCTATGGCGAAATTCCGCATCTACAGGCGACCGTCTCAATCGGCTTTCACATTCGCTTTGCTGATCTTCGCGAGCTTGGCAGCCTCGAGAAACGCCGCTGGCGGAGAGCCCGCGGAACAGTTCGTCAAGCAATTGCGCGGCGCCGGTTACTTTGACACTGCCATCACCTTCCTGGACCGTGCGACCAAGATTCCCGGGGTCGACCAGCAATTCGTCGACGCAATTCCATTGGAGAAAGCACAAACCTATATCGAGCTTGCTCTCGTTTCTCGGAAGAGCGAAGACCGTGATTCGGCGTTCGCGAATGCGGAATCGGAGCTGAAACAGTTTCTGACGAAGACGAACCATCCACGGCGTTCGGAAGCCAATTTGCAGCTCGGAAAACTTCAGATGATTCGTGCGGGACAGCTGTTGGTCGGCGAACCGACCGCGGAGAAACGAAAACGTGGGCGTGATTCCTATCTCGAAGCTACGAAGACGTTCGACGGGATCGTCGCTGATCTGAAGTCGAAACTTGAAGCGATGCGCGGGCAAAAAATTGATGCCGAGCAGAATCCCGAGTTGGCAACCCGTCGTGACCAGTACCGTTTCGAATACCTTCAGTCGCAGCTCAATGCGGCCGATGCGTTGCTTCTCGCCGCAAAGACCTATGAAGAGCCGGCGAAGGGGGGCAAGTCGCAATTGGAAGATGCCGCAAAGCGTTTGGCGTCTCTCAACGAGAAGTATGCGTCTTACGTCCCGGGGGCAATGGCCCTGGCTCACTTGGGCGAAATCAATGAGCTGCTGGGGAAAACGAATGAAGCACTCGATCATTACATACGCATGTTCGAGCAGCCTGACGTCGACCCTCTGCGCGAATCAAAGTTCAAAGCGGCCACCGGATTTATTCGCCTGAAGATCGCCGATGATCCTCCCAAGTACAAAGAAGCCCTCGACAGAACGGAGGCGATGGGCAAACAGATTCGACCCAATGAATCGCAGCTTCCGACGGTTCAAGACTTTCGGGTAATGCTGGCGAAGGCATATCTGGCCAAGTCGAACGACGATTCGCTAAAGAAGGGAGAAGTCGGTCGTGCAAAGTCAGCTGCGCGTGAACTCTTGGTCGAAGCGAAGACGG
>JBCCOI010000201.1:0-11588 GCA_039025515.1 Planctomycetota bacterium | reverse complement strand
TCTCTTGCTGTTTGGATCAATCGGGCCAGCTCTTCGGGGCGATCTCCCAGCGTCAACACACCGATGGACATCCCGTTTCGAGGCTTGAGTTGCCAGTCGGGTGCGTTTGCAACGCACCGAAAACGGAGTCGCCAATTCGAATGGCCCTTCTCCGTTCCTTCGCGTGGTGTTTGGTTCTGATCGATTGATTGAAAACGTCCGGGAGCTACTTGATTCAAGACTGCTTTCAATCCAAACCAAGTTAGGTGCTGATTGTCGTGGAAAAGGAACTCGATTTCTGCGTCTTTGGCGATGTACTTCAAACACTCCGAAAGTGTGAGCAGATAAAACCGATTCCAGTTCGGGTGATGAATGCGGACGCGTTTCGAGCGAGCGATCCGGTCTCGCAGTGGGAACAGGTTGATCGAATTATCGTACGGCAATACGATGCAGTCGCATCCGGAAACCGAGTCCGGGTCGTAATGCATCGGAGAGATCATCAGATCGGGGAACCAATCCTCAGAGACGACACCGGCAGGGGCGGGTGGCTCTCCGAGTTTGTTCTGGCCGTCTTCGGAATTTGCTCCCAACGCGGACATAATCTCACGCTTTAAGATCTTTCCGCCGGCTCTGCTGACGATTTTTCGCTGCAGACTGCTACGGAGTTTCTGACGAAACCAACTCAGTGAAGATTTGAAATCACTGGTCGAGATTCGTGAGACATCTTCGATGAGACGCTTTTCCCGATACTGACGACCTCGCGCGAAAAACGCACGGAAGTTGTCGTCATCGATGAACAGGTCAATGTCATCGAAGACCAGCTCCTGCTCCCACTCCTCCATTAGCTTTTCATGTTCGAGGAAATGGTCACGCCATTTTGTCGTCGTCGTTGACTCGTCATGCAGTCGCCATGCAAAATTGCCCGCCATCGCATAGCCCGCGAAACGTCGATGCTTAATGGCACGCAGCAAGAGTTTTGCAAACAACTCCCAATCGCAAAGAAAACTCCAGTCTTCACGCATTCCGCCGACGGCTTCATAGCCTTCGCGTGTGAAAAGGAGGCCTGAAGGAAGCGCCGTGCAGGTCGAGAGAAATTGCCGGAAGTAATCCGCCGGTTCGATAATCCTTAGCAAGGGATTGTCGTTCCAAACAATTTCGTCGACGGAGTAGAAAGGCAGACAGTCCTGGAAGAGAACATCGATTTCCGGCCATCGATCGAACTGCCGAAGTTCCCATTCGAAGCAGCCTTCGCGGACAAGGTCATCGCTGTGGAGAATTCGAATGACGTCGCCGGTTGCGGCGGCTAGGCCTTGATTTGTATTGCCGGCTTGTCCGAGCCTTGCCTTGGTGAAGACGTATCTTCCCGCACGCGATGTCCGTTCTAAATGTCCCTCGACCAAAGCACGAATCGCGGTCTGATCCTCTTCTTTGGCCGAGTCATCGGTGACAATGAGCTCAAAGTGGTCGAGCGTTTGGGCTTCAAGACTCTGGAGGGTTGTCTCGAAAAGATCGCACCGTCCGTGTGTGGGAACGACGACGGACAGTTTCTTCGGCTCGGTCACGGACGGATTCCTTTCGGCACAGCAGAAAAGTGGGGAGGGAGGTCGTTCTTTTCGTGCTGATTGTACCGGTGAATCCTTGCGTTTGGGATGAGACGCTACGAGTCAATCTCGACTCGCTCGCCCTGGCCATCGCGACAATCCATTTCCAAGTGCTCCGGGTAAAGCCCTTCGCTGCCAAGAATTTGCACAGTCATCTTTCCTGCGTCTTCCAGTTCCATGACGCTCCGTCGCTTCTGGTTGTTGAGGTGTGCCGCCACCGTATCGTTGACTCGGACGGTGACACGTTGGATGTGTTCATTCTTCACAGCCAGGGCCAACATCCTCACGACCTCGATTGACATACTTTCGGCGGTTTTCACCAAACCGCGACCGTCACAGCAAGGACAGTCTTTATAGATGCTGCGTTTCAGGCTGGGACGGATCCTCTGGCGAGTCATTTCGACAAGACCGAACGGACTGGTTCGCAAGATTTTCGTTCTTGCACGATCATTCGACATCGCGTCGCGGAGTGCCCGCTCGACTTTTCGCCGATGGCTCTCCTTCTTCATGTCGATGAAGTCATTGACGATCACTCCGCCAAGATCGCGGAGTCGCAATTGCCGCGCGATCTCTTTGGCGGCAGCCAGGTTCAGCTTGTACGCGTTTTCTTCGGCGGATTCTTCACCGCCTCGAAAATTGCCGCTGTTGACATCGATTGCCACAAGAGCCTCGGTCGGGTCGATGACGATCGAACCGCCGTTAGGAAGCTTGACTTGCCGCTGATGGATTTTGCAAATCTCGGATTCCAATTTGTACTTATGAAATAGCGGAACCCGGCCCTCGTAGAGGTTCAAACGATCGACGACCCGTGGCATGACCATCTTGAGAAAGTCTCGGGCATTCTCATAGGCGTCTTTTCGATCGATCAGGATCTGGTCGATATCGTCGTTGTAGATGTCGCGGATGGTTTTGATGATAAGATCACTTTCCTCGTACAACAAACCTGGCTGGCTGCCATTTTTGACCCTACGGACGATCGTCTTCCAAAGACGAATTAAGTAGTCCATATCGCGACCGAGTTCTTTCTCGCTTCGCCCGGCACCGGCTGTGCGAACAATAAAACCGAGTCCCTTCGGCGGGCCGAGTGAAAGCAGGCAACGTCGCAGGCGTTTACGATCATCTTCGTCTTCGATCTTGCGACTCACCCCGACACGTTCGAGTGACGGCATCAGCACGAGGTACCGTCCCGGGATCGAAATGTAGGTGCTCAACGTGGGACCCTTCGTGCCGATCCCCTCCTTGATCACTTGCACGAGGACTTCATCGCCGCGTTTGAAGATCTCTTGGATTGGCGGTTTGATTCGGGGGCGTCCTCCCTTGAACGCACGTTTGGATCCGCGACCGGATTCTCGCGCGCGTTTGGCGGCGGCTTCGGCCATCTCATCGCTTTCTCGTTTGATCTCGTCCGGATCGTATCCTCCCTGCCGAAAATACTCCGGTTCCACATCACTGATGTGCAGGAAACCATTTCGTCCGACGCCAAAGTCGACGAAGGCGGCCTGAATGCTGGGTTCCAGATTGACGATCTTGCCGCGGTAGATGTTACCGGCGAAAGCTTCAACGCTCTTTCGTTCAACGTAAAGCTCTTCGAGCTTTCCATCATGGAGTATCGCGATGCGGCTCTCTTCGGGCTGCAACACGTTCATCAACATTTCTCGTTTCATATGATTGCACCTCTTGGGTGGGTTCACCGCATGGGCGGTGGTTCGTTTGATTGGGCGAAGGTATCTGGCGGCGGAGAATCAACTTCACGGTCGAGCACCACCGCGGTGCGAGTGATTTGCGACCCAAGTGAGATCCAATCGGAACATCCGATGAGATCCAAAATGTCGGTCGGCTTGAGTGTGGCCGAATCACTGGCGGCCAAAGAAAGTTCGAGTGATCGATCGGCAACGGTAAGTCCAAGGATCTGCCGGCTCACGTTGGCGGTTAGCGTCTTCTTCTTCCGCTGGACGGAAACGGTCTCTCGTTCAAGTAGCGTTTGAATCTGTCCGTTCAGCTGATCCCGATCGACATCCGCAGCGTCAGATCCAGGTTCGGCCAAATCGGGATCGGGGAATGTAATACAGTAAACGGTCCGGGCCAGTTTCGCTTTCCCGAAACCTTCGGGCATTCGCTGGACGCTGTGGATTGAAAGGCCGGGTTGCTCATCACGCCGTAGTTTTTCCAAAAGCGAAACAGCGGTCGGTGATTCGGCAAGATCCAACTCAACGACTTCGTTCAATCCGTTCGTTCCGAGAGCGAGCGCCGAAGGGAAACCGATCCGTGGCTTCGGATGAAAGCCCTCGGACATCGAAAGTTTAAGCTGTGCACGACGAAGCAATCGTTCCCAAAGCCGGGCGAGATCACGATGGCTGGTCCAACGCAATAAGCCGGCTTTTGAGAACCGAATCCGATAGCGCACACGCAACGGCGAAGACTGATCGACAGTCTTCGTCTGGTTGTCGGGTGCGGAAGAAGCGGGTTCGGTTTGCATGAATGCTTTTTAAGGTCGTGTTGTCTTCGCGGGGCTAGGGGACGATCAGTTCGGGCACCAGCTCACCGAGTCGGTCCAGCAAATACAGATCGACGTCGCGGGCTGCTTCGAACTCCATGACTCGCTGGAAAATCTGTTCACATTGCTGAATCGAAACGGATCGAATCGCTTTCTTGACTCTCAGCAATGAGGATGGGGGGACACTCAAGTGACGCACGCCCATGCCGACCAACAGAAGCGCCCGCGCCGGGTTGCTGCTCATTTCACCGCAGATGGACAGTGGACGATCGTTTGCTGATGAGATCTCCACGCATCGCCGAATCAAGCGCAACACAGATGGATCGCTCGATTGATAAAGTTCCGCGACGTACTCGTTGCTGCGATCCACCGCGAGCGTGTACTGCGCCAAATCGTTCGTCCCGATCGACAGGAAGTCGACTTCTTCGACGAACTTGTCCAGCAGCATCACCGCTGCGGGCACTTCCACCATCATTCCGACCGGAATGTCGCCTCGGTGATCGATGCCAGCTTCCTGTAAATCTTCCGCAACGACATTCAGCAGCATGCGGGCCTGGCGCAGTTCTCCCAGCGTCGTAATCAGTGGGAACATGACGCGGATGTCGCCATGAACGGCGGCTCGCAAAATGGCTCTTAGCTGCGGACGGAACAGATCCAGGTTTCGCAGCGACAAACGAATGCTGCGTAGTCCGAGGAAAGGGTTGTGTTCATGTTCGGCGAGTGGACGGTGACCCATCTTGTCAGCGCCAAGGTCCAACGTCCGAATCACCACGGGCCTGCCGTTCATTTCACGAACGACTTGGCTGTAGGCTTGGTAGTGATCTTCTTCGCTCGGCTCTTCGCGGCTGGACAGGTAAAGAAACTCTGTTCGATAGAGTCCGATGCCGTCGGCGCCACGTTCGAGGCAAGTATTTGTTTCGTGCGGGAATTCAATGTTGGCGCTGAGGCGGACAGAGGTCCCGTCGATCGTCTCTCCTGGAACGTCTCGAAGTTCGCTCAGCTTGGCGGTCAGTGATCGGCGCGCTTTGAGCCGCTTCTTGTAGCTCTCCAGGGTTGCCGCATCGGGATCCAGAATCATGACACCTCGATCACCGTCCACGACGACTTGGACGTTGTGACTGACCTGATCGAGGAATGCACCCAGACCGACCACGGCGGGTAGTTCCAGTCCTTTTGCGACAATGGCCGTGTGGCCGCCGGGACCACCCGTCTCGGTGCAGAAACCGCGAACGAATCGGCGGTCAAGGTTTGCCGTTTCACTTGGGGTCAGGTTATGTGCCAGCACGACCACCGACTCTTCCAGATCGGCGAGCGGATCATCGGGAACGGCGCCCAAGCAAGTAAGCAACTGCTTCTCGATGTCCAAAACGTCTTCGGCACGGTCGGCAAGCAGTGGGTTATCCAGCCGACGAAGCGCCGAGGCATAGTTGTGCAAGACTCGGCTAACTGCGTACGCGGCCGATTGACGTTGGTCACGAATCCGCCGACGCAGTTCGGCCTGCAGGCGTGGATCGTGCAGCATCTGCAGCTGTGCAGCGAAGATGTCCCCGGTGTGTTCTCCGGCAACCGCAGCAGTTTCTAACCGGTTCGACTCCAGACGCGTCGAAACGAGATCGACCGCTTCTCGCAGACACGCAAACTCACCGTCGACCTCATCGGCGGCGAGAAGCGTCCTGGGAATGCGATAGCCGGCAGCGTCTAAGACGAGTGCCGGCCCAATCGCGACTCCGGGTGAGACAGGAATACCTTGTAATTCGACCATGATCGGTCGATCAATCGGCCAAGAGCGTTGGCCCACAGAGCCTTCGCCATCGACGCTTCGGTAGGGTCCGATCGCCGCAGCGAGAAGTACTCAGTGGTACTCCGTGCTGGCGAATCGCGCAGGACACGACCGTCGGTCAATTCAAGCCGATCCATCGATTGATTGGGTGTACGGGTTGTAAAACACTGCATTGATGTCGTGCCAGAGCATCACGCGCTCTGCCAGCGGACATCGGTTGGTCCGGATGGGAAAATCGGACCGATTTCCGCGGCGAATTGAGCTTGGCCAAAGCCATCTCAACCCGCAGCGGCGGGATTGTTCGTTTGGCTAGGGTGACGAGGACGGATCGGTTTCACCGACGGGACTCGTCCCTAGTTCCTCCGCGGGTTCATCGAATCCGCGAAGAAAGAATTGTTCGATGGTATCGACTGCTGTTTCGGCGTCTTCACCGCGGGCGATCAACGTGAGCTCTGTGCCGTCGGCGGCGCCCAGCGTGAGCAGCGATAGGATGCTGGTGCAATCAACTCTCTCACCACCGCGTTGCACAAAAACTTCGCTCGAGAACTGACTCGCCATACGCACGAGCAAGTCTGCCGGCCGCGCATGCAACCCTTGACGGTTACAAACGACGACGTTGCGACTGATCTCTTCGGGCATGCGAATTCGTTAACGCTCGAAAGGTTTAAATGTGGTGCAGGGGTGCTTGGTGCAACGATCGGCAAGATCAGCCGGTCGCGAATTGATTGTCGTCAGCTTCTTGCAGCAGTTGACTGATGTCGTCAGCCGACTTGCTCTGCTTGAGGAACCGACAGAACGTCTCGTCGCGAAGTTGTCGCGAGATGTTCTCGAGCGCCCGCAGGTGATCTCCGGGTCTTTCCGGAGGGCTGATCAGCAGGAAGAACAGTTGTACGCGTTCACCGTCGAGCGAATCGAAGTCGACGCCCTCTTCGCTGACACCGACGGTTCCGACCAGCTTTTCGACACTCGGATGTTTGGTGTGCGGGACGGCAACACCACGACCGATTCCGGTCGAGCCCAGCTCCTCACGTTTCATGATGGCTGCGACGATGTCGTCGCGCTGTTCGGCATCGATTTCACCGGAGTCGAGCAAACTCTGAACGAGTTCCTCAATGGCCTGCTCTTTCGATTTCGCTTGAAGTTCTGCCTTAATCGAGGGTGTGCTGATAAAATCTGCAAACTTCATGGGGGGATTCTTGGTCCGTGGAATGTGTTGACGACACCGGCGAATCGCTGCTGATGCAGACCGCTACTCGTCGGGTGTCGGTGTTTCAATGTGTTTGTGACCGGTAGCGCGATGACCGGTTTTCTTTTCTTTAATCTTCCGCAACTGCTGTTCGGCCTTCGGAATGGCCGTGTCGAGTGCCGCGATCACCGTGGAAGCCTCTGCCGTTGCGACGCATTCGCTGGCGTGCTCGATCGAGATTTGAATTTCTACCGCGGGCTTCTCAGTGTGCTCCAAGTCCACAGTGACGTCGATCGCATTGACTCGGTCGTACAACCGACGCAATTTCACTGCTTTTTCTTCAATGAGCTGCTGATCGCCCGGCTGCAAACTGCCGTGACGTGCCGAGACATTTACCTGCATCGTTGCGAATCTCCGATCTGACGATGATGACACCCGATTGCGATCGCCTCGACGGGCCATCGACCCGGCAGCTCGAAAAGTGCGTTGACGCGAGCGACGGATCGACGCTCCGGTGTTGCTGAGCTGATACCAGGTGCAATCGACTCTGCCGTGCGGGGTTAGCGCGTGACTGCATCGGGAGTCTTCCTGTGAAAGCGCAAGCATACGCGACAGAACGCTCCGCGGGTAGCGATCATTTTTGGAACATGCCCCCGGCGGGTGGTTTGTTCCGCGCGAATGCCGAAATACAGGGGGCTACTGAGAAAATCAGTGGCCTGCTAGACTTCCTGCCTGGCGAAGGGTCTGCCACGGAGTGACCCGCAACTCTCATTTCACGTACCCCCGTCGATCTATGGCCCGGAAGGTCGTCAGTCGCGCCGAGAAAGCAGCCGAGGCCGAAGCAGCCGAGAAGCTTCTCGCATCAAAGAAGAAAAAGTCGAGCAAGCGGTCAAAAGCCGCTGAAAATGTTCGCATGCGGCTCTATTGGGGGGTTTTCAGCCAAAGTTTGAAACGCGTGGCTGTTTTTGATTTCGATAAGAAAGGCGAAGCCGAAAAGCGAGCGAAGGAGCTCAGCAAGGGCGGAAAATCGCCACACTTCGTCGCCAAGGTCAAGGAAGAGATTAAGGCCGAGTAGAACGCGGCCGGCTCGCGTCTTCGTTCTGCCCTTTTGAAGTTGCTTTTGCTTCAGGCATATTCGTTTCTCACAGCCCGACGCGTAGTTGCCGCCATCGATGAGGCTACGCCGTGCATGAATCATCCGATCATGCCGAACATGGCCTTCGGCTTCCCGCAGTACGCGTTCCCGCAGATTGGGAACTGCAACAGCGGATCTGGCTGGCGTGGCCGCACAATCGGAACACTTGGCCCGGCCGGTTCGAGCCAATTCCGGCGTTCTTTCGCGGGCTCTCTCACCGCATCGCCGAATCGATCCCTGTGGCAATCATCGGCGACCGGGAATCAGAAAAGAGTGCTGCTTTGTCAGGCCCCAATTTTCGCTGGGTCTCGGCGACAACGGATGACTGTTGGATTCGGGACTACGGCCCGACCTTCGTCGCCAACGGTCAAGAAAGACAACATGCCATCGATTGGCGGTACAACGCCTGGGGAGGCAAATACCCGTCCCGCAACGACGATCGTGTCGCAGAGGCAATCCTTGTTTCGAGCGGTTGGCAGCGTATGCGGTCAGACCTTTGTCTCGAAGGCGGTGCACTTGAGCACGACGGTTGCGGAACGCTACTGACGACTTCGTCATGTCTCCTAACGGAGACCCGCAATCCGAACCGAAGCCGATTTGAGATTGAGCGAGAGCTACGTCAGATGATGGGCTGCAAAGAGATTGTTTGGGTCGATGGCGGTGGTTTGGCGGGTGATGATACCGATGGGCATATCGACCAACTCGTTCGCTTCGTCGGGCCCGAGTCCATTGTGGTCGCATCCTGCGATCGCGATGATGAGAATTTTGCGGCGCTGGACGCCAATCACCAAACCGTTGAGGACTGGTCAACGCGCCGCTCCGTTTCAGTAGAAGTCGTGCGACTTCCGATTCCGCCGGCAAGGCATCTCGATGGACAACGTGTCCCCGAGAGCTATTGCAACTTCTTACGGCTTGGGCCGGATCGCTTGCTCGTTCCCGAGTTTGGGAACAAGGCATCCGACGATCGCGCGGCCGGCATCTTGAAGGAGCTCGGCCGTGAGACGTTTCCGCAACTCGAAGTCGAATCAGTCGATTGCAGAGACCTTGCCTGGGGCTTGGGAGCACTGCACTGTGCCACTTGCAACGAACCGATGCTGGGCAACCTGCAACGAACCGATGCTGATCGAACCGGCGAATGATTCATCTACGAAGCAGCGGGAAGAAACGTCTTCCAACAGTCGTAGCGCGGATCATTCACCGAGTGTGTGACGAGTGGGTTGAACCGAGGTTTGGTCGGCTTGCTTCGCAGCTTCATTCCCGCCTGCTTCGGAGTCCGTCCACCCTTTCGGCTGTTGCAGCGCAGGCAGCATGCCACGATGTTCTCCCACGTCGTCGGTCCGCCTTGGCTTCGCGGCACGACGTGATCGAGACTCAGCTTATTCGAAGGGTAGTCTTTCCCGCAGTACTGGCAGCGGTGCTCATCGCGTGCGAACAGGTTCTTGCGATTGAAGCGAACGGTTTGCATCGGCATTCGGTCAAACCGAGTCAGCCGCGCGATGCGGGGGACTTGCATCTCGAATCCGACGGCCTGAATGAAGTCGTCACCGGGCTGTTTCTCGAGCGAGTTTAGCTGACTCATCTCGCACCAACTCTCGAAGTCGTAGCTGATGAATTGGCCTGCTTCGTGGCTGATTACTTCCGCACACTGGCGGTACAAGAGTGTCAGCGTGCGACGCACGTCCACCACTCGGATCGCCATGTAAAATCGGTTCAGGATCAGCACGTGGCTATCAAGCAAACTCTGACTCATCTCGGCGAAATCCTTGCACAGTTCCACGTTCCGTCGCCGACGAGCGGCAACGAATCGCGAGGTGTTACGATCGAAAGGTCAAGACGTTGAACCGTATTGTTCACCGGTGAACCACATCGGGCTCGCCGGATCGGTCAACACATTCTAAACAACGATCGTGTTGTCCGTGGTGCCCGATTTTCCTGGTGAATACCGTCTCGAGTGCACCTTTGCCAAACTTTCACGGCTTTCACCGAGGAGTCTTCGCGATCAAACGTCCGTCCCGAATGTCAGTGAGACACTTGGTGGCCTTCTCTGGGTTCGCGAGCTTCTGCCAGATGCGATGACCGCGGCGGTTCCGTGACGGAACCGGTGGCAAATCCGGCCGCAACGCCTTCGAGAAAGCGGCGCGGGTTGATATGGTTTCGCGAGCTCGACCGTTCCTTCAAAGATTCTTCATGTCTCCATGATTCGCACGCGTTTCGCCCCTAGTCCGACCGGCTATCTGCATATCGGCGGCGTCCGTACAGCCTTGTTCAATTGGCTCCTTGCAAAACAGGCCGGTGGCCAGTTCATTCTGCGGATTGATGATACCGACGCGGGCCGGAACGTTGCCGAGGCTCTGCAGCCAATTCTGAATGGCTTTAAGTGGCTCGGCATCGATTGGGACGAGGGGCCGGAAGTGGGGGGACCCCACGAGCCGTACTATCAATCGCAACGGATTGAAAAACACAAAGACGCCGTTCAACAACTCTTGCAAAGCGGTCACGCCTATCGCGACTACGCCTTACCCGAAGAGCTGAAGGCCGAACGCGAAGCTGCGGAGAAGCGAGGCGAAAGATTCTTTTACGATCGACGCTGGATGGCCGAAGGCGATCAACAGGCGAAGGCCTACGAAGCTGAGGGTCGTCAGGCGACGATTCGTTTGAAGATGCCTCGCGAAGGAAACTGCGTCATCAGCGATTTGATTCGCGGCGAAGTCTCTGTTGCTTGGGAGACCGAGCAAGATCATGTCATCGCGCGAACCGATGGCAGTCCGCTCTATCACCTCGCAAGCGTGATCGATGATCATGAGTTTGGGATCACGCACGTTGTGCGCGCGGAAGAACATTTGCCCAATACGCCGCGGCAGATTTTTATCCTTGAGTCACTCGGCTACCCGCGACCGCAGTTCGCTCATCTTCCTTACGTCGCCGAGCCCGGCGGTACCGCAAAGTTGAGCAAACGGAAACTTGGCAAGTACCTCAAGAACAAGGACTTTGCAGATCTCCTCGCACATGGCCAACGCATTGCGGAACGCTGTGATCTGGAGACGTCGGCTGACACGTTCAACCCTGTCATCGTCGACTTCTACCGCGAGATCGGATTCTCGGCCGAGGCCCTGCTGAACTATCTGCTGTTGCTGGGGTGGTCGCTGGATGGTGAACGAGAGAAGTTCTCGATCGATGAGATGACTGAGCTTTTTTCGCTCGAACGCGTCACCAAGTCGCCCGCATCCTTTGATTCTCAGAAGCTGATGGCGTTCCAAGGCGATTACTTCGCTTCACTCGAGGCGGAGCAACGATTGAAGGCGGTAGTACCGTTTGCGATTTCTGCCGGGCTGGTGGAATCAGCGGATGACGCCAAGCTTGCCGCCGTCGTCAACGCTGCCGGAGACCGACT
Organism: Planctomycetota bacterium; assembly: GCA_039025515.1. Classification (GTDB taxonomy): domain Bacteria; phylum Planctomycetota; class Planctomycetia; order Pirellulales; family Pirellulaceae; genus Stieleria. The sequence goes on along the minus strand of JBCCOI010000201.1, from coordinate 22 downwards.
AAAGGTCGCGGGCGACATCATC
>JBCCOI010000200.1:0-11723 GCA_039025515.1 Planctomycetota bacterium | reverse complement strand
ATTGATGGTGACTCCCTCTCTCTAGATGAACGCCAACGCCTGCAGCGTCTTGATTTCCGTTGTTGGCGGCGGAATCGGTAAAGCCTCCGCTTTGATTTCCCAAAAGCGTCGATCGTTCCCTCTTCCGATCCCGCATCATTGACGGGTTTTGCATTGCCATCAACAATCGGTTACGGCCGTGAACGGACGGCGACGCCACGGGCGACCGCTAGAGATCTCCACCAATTAGGGCTCACATGAATCTCCTGCAGCAACAAGACCCCCAAATCTGGGACGCAATCCAAGATGAAGCCAAACGTCAACGCGACGGCTTGGAAATGATTGCCAGCGAAAATTACACGAGCTTTGCCGTGATGCAGGCCGCTGGGAGCGTTTTGACCAATAAATACGCCGAGGGATATCCGGGTCGGCGCTACTACGGCGGCTGCGAACATGTAGACGTGGTGGAGACCCTCGCGATCGACCGAGCGAAGGATCTGTTCGGGGCGGAGGCCGCAAATGTGCAACCACACAGTGGTTCACAGGCAAACATGGCCGTGTATTTGTCTTGCCTCAAGCCCGGAGACACAGTACTGGGCCTCGACCTTGCACAGGGCGGACACCTGACCCACGGAATGAAACTCAACATCAGTGGGCAGCTCTACAACTTTCATTCCTATGGTGTGACGAAGGACACCCATCGGCTTGATTTCGACCAAGTCGCCACCCTCGCGCGAGAACACAAACCTGCATTGATTGTCGCGGGTGCGAGTGCCTATCCGCGAGAAATCCCGCATGAACGTTTCGCCGAAATCGCCAACGAAGTCGGTGCAAAGTTGCTGGTCGATATGGCTCACTATGCGGGTCTTGTCGCCGCCAAGATCCACAACAGCCCCGTACCAGTTGCGGATTACGTCACCACAACGACACATAAAACGCTTCGAGGTCCTCGCGGTGGATTGATCCTTTGCAAGGAAGAGCACGCGAAGCTGATCAATCGCAACGTCTTTCCCGGCACGCAGGGCGGCCCACTCATGCACGTGATCGCCGGCAAGGCCGTCTGCTTCGGCGAAGCGCTCGCGGAGGACTATCGAGGCTACGCCCAAGCGGTGGTGGACAACGCGAGGGTCCTGGCTGATTCATTGATGTCAAACGGCCTCACGCTGGTGAGCGGCGGAACGGACAACCATTTGATGCTCGTTGACGTCACCTCGATGGGACTCGGCGGAAAGACGGCCGAATCCGTGCTTGATGAGTGTGGAATCACCGTCAACATGAACATGATCCCGTTCGACACGCGAAAGCCAATGGATCCATCCGGGATTCGGATCGGAACGCCCGCACTAACGACGCGAGGCATGGGCGGAGCGGAAATGCGGCGGATCGCTGCGTGGATTCACGGGGCCCTTTCCCATGCCGAAGACGCCGCGACGCACGAGAGAATTCGGGGCGAGATCTGCGAAATGTGCGAGAGCTTTCCGGTTCCCGCAAACCGCGAGTCGTTCACGACGCTTGCGTAGCTGGACGGCGATACTTTACACGCTAACTTAATCCGAAGCGTAAGCGAGTGAGCGGGTTACGAGAATCGCCTTGCTTACGTTTCGCGTTAGGGTTTTGCGCCACTCTCGACGACAGTTGCGCCGTCCTGTCAGTCGCGAAGGTCGACCCCGACACGGGAAATAAAAATCATGACAGAATCAGCTTCAGAGCCGCACCGAATTCTTGTCGCCGACGACAACGTCGCCAACCGTGAATTGTTGGAGGCTTATCTGATGGAGGTGGATTGCGAGCTCGAAACGTCCGTCGATGGACAAGACACGCTCGACAAAATCGACGCCTTCAAGCCTGATCTTGTGCTCTTGGATGTCATGATGCCCAAGTTGAGCGGATTCGAAGTCTGCAAGAAGATCAAGGCGAATGATGATACGAAACGCATTATGGTCTTGATGGTGACGGCGTTGGATGAATTGGGCGATGTCGAACGTGGCGTCGCGGCCGGCACCGATGACTTTCTCAGTAAACCCGTCCAAAAGGTTCAATTGCTGAAGCGCGTCGAGAATATGCTTCAACTGAAAGGGGTGAAAGATGAGAACGAGCGTCTTCGGCAATACATCCAAGCAATGCAGGACAGCCAACGTCTTGCTTAGCATCGTGGAATCCCCAATCTCGGGGCTGGTCGCTTCGTTCAATCCCGAACGCGCCACTTAAGCATTGGCCGTTCGCTATTCCCTCGTTCCCTCAAGGGCACAATCATGCTCCGACACTGTTACCCGTCCATACTTGCAGCAATCTTTCTCATGACGACGAGCGCCGCGTTCGGCCAGGAAGCTCCCAAGAACGCCGAGAAGGCAAAGAAAAACCCGGTCAGCTATTTCATCGGAGTTTCGATCGGGCAACAGTTGAAAGGGCAGGGCCTGACGCCGAAGGATGTGAATCTGGATGCACTCGCCGCAGGACTGAATGACGCTCTGTCAGACGCGAAGCTTGGGCTGAGCGAAGAGGAGTTGCCCGAGGTCGCGAAGAAGCTTCAAGCACTCATCAACGAAAGATTTGACGTTCGTATGGAGGCGATCCGGAAACAGGGTGCCGAGTGGTTGGCCGGAAACCTAAAGAAAGAGGGTGTGAAGAAACTAGTCGGTGAAATGCAGTACAAGGTACTGAAATCGGGCGATGGACCCTCGCCGAATCCGTCGGACAATGTAAAGGTGCATTACACCGGTAAGTTGCTCAACGGACAGGTCTTCGACAGCAGTGTCAAACGGGGAGCACCCGCAGAATTCATTGTAAGTCAAGTAATCAAGGGTTGGCGCGTCGCTCTGCAAGAGATGCAGGTAGGTGATAAATGGATGTTGTATATCCCGCCGGAAATGGCATACGGAGAATCAGGCAGCCCTCCGCTGATCGGACCGAATCAAGTGCTCATTTTTGAGGTCGAGTTACTCGACATTCTTTGATGCATTTGCCTTCTCAGGCATCGACTGGAGAAAGCAGCTACTGTCGAAAGTGGGTTTGCGTCTACGACGCACGGGCATAGTGAGTCTCAACCGTCTCGCCCTCGAGCAAGAGGCGATTGAGCGTGCGTTCCATGGCGCCGCGATGCTTGTTCACAAGGCGCTTGGCATTTCGACCGAGTTCATCCGCAGCGGGCGGGTGATCAAGGCATCGTTTCACAAACGAATGCAGCTCTGCAGGACTCTGCACGCGAATGGCGCCATCCGCCTCGAGCAGCCTTCGCGCGATCTCCGAAAAGTTCTTGGTGTTTGGCCCGAACGAGACGGCACTTCCATAGCCGGCCGGTTCCAGCATGTTCTGTCCGCCACGGTCACCGAAGCTGCCACCTACAAATGCAATTTGACCGACGCCCCACCATGCCCGAAGCTCTCCGATCGTATCCACCAGAATGATCTCTTCCGAACTCCATGATTCAGCGTCTTCGGCGTCAGTTGATCGGCGACGCAGTTTGAAGCCGCTGTCTTGGATCAACGATGCGACTTCATCGAACCGCTCTGGATGTCGCGGCACAAGCACGAGGCGAAGTTCGGGATACAGCGCGGTAAGCTCCCCATAGCAGTCAAGCGCAACGCGTTCCTCACCATATTGAGTGCTACCAACGATCCAAACACGATGCCACGGGTTCACGCCCGCCCAATGGGCCCGAGACTCAACTTCGACGCATTCCCGCGTGGCCGGGGCGTTATCAAACTTCAAAGATCCGGTGACCGATAGTCGATCCTTCGGTGTTCCACATTGAAAAAAACGCTCCGCAGTTGTTTCGTCTTGGCAAAGCACTTGAGCGAGTCGCAGAAACGTTGGTCGCGTTAACCAACTGAATCGTCGGTAACCCTTAGAACTTCGATCGCTTAGTCTCGCATTGATTACGCGAACGCGAACGCCGTGGCGATAAGCCGATTTGATCAGGTTTGGCCAAAGCTCAAGCTCCGCAAGAATCAATTCGGTCGGCCGCAATCGCTTGATCGTGCGCTCGACCGCCCAACTGAAATCCAGCGGACAGAAAAACACTTCATCCGCGCCGTGATGTTTCAATGCTAAGTCATAACCGGCGTCCGTTCCGACGCTCAGCACAACTCGGGACTGCGGTCTCACCTCCCGGAGTCGCGCGATAAGTGGGCGGACGAGGTTGACCTCACCAACACTGACGGCGTGAACCCAAATGCAGTCCTTTCCGTGAGCGACCGGATGATTGCTCGGCAGACCGATCAGCTTCTCTCTCAGCCCGCGTCGGTATCGACCATGCACGCTGCGACGATAGATCAGCCAGGGGCACGCTAGGCCCAGGGCAAGCAAGTAGAGAAGATTGAGTCGCATCGAGCATCCGTTCTGATACGTGGGTCTTACCTACGAGCCGACCTGCTTTCGCATGCAGCAGTTCTTGTACTTTTTCCCGCTTCCACACGGGCATGGATCGTTGCGTCCGACTTTCTGTCCTTTATTCCGAATCGGCTCGGCCTTCGTTTCCACCGATTGATTGCTCGCTTCGGCGGCCTGCTGGTGACTCGTTTGAACTTCGGATGCGGCTGCGGTTCCCGATGCCGGAAGGGAACCAACTTGCTCCCGCCGAGCGGTGGCGTCCACCCAAGTGCTTCGAATGAACTCTTGATTAAAAGACTCCATGCGGAAGATCAGCCCCGTGACTTGCTCACCGACGGAATCCCACATTTGATCGAACAATCGCATACCTTCGCGTTTGTATTCAACCTTGGGATCCAACTGTGCGTAGCCTTTCAAACCGACGCTGCTGCGCAGGTGGTCCATGGTCAGCAGGTGATTCTTCCAAGCGTCGTCGACGATGTTGAGCAGGATCTGCCGCTCCATCCGCCGCATTTCCGGATGAAAACGATCGTCCACTGCGCCTTCGACTGCCAATCGAACTTCTTGGCGGTTGAGCCGTTCCAAGTCTTCGGCTTCGATTGTGGCACCCAGTTCATCCTTCATCCACTCGACGAGTTCGCCAAGCTTGTCGGTGCCACTCGTCGCGACTGCGGCGGTCGTTTCGTCATCGACGCCCTCGAAGAGAACGCCTGCCCGCTGGGTGGCTTCGTTGTAAAGCCCCTCGGCTGCTTCACCCATTTCACGGCTGTATTGAATCAGCACGGTTTTCAGGTCATCGCGTTGCAGTGGCACGCCGTCGACTTCCAAGGACTTTTCAAACCGCCGCCGAATCCAGTCCACCAAGTTCTCACGATCCAGGATGACTTGATCGCCCGACGTGACCGTGAACTTCGAAATACCCGCAAGAGCCGGATATTCGATCTCTTTCTCGGAGTAAGCTTGCTCGGCTCGCGAGACCAACGCGTCGGTCACGGCTCGCCGATCTTCGACATCGCGAAACTCTTCGGGAGTCGTCTCGATGCCGAACCGGTGTCTCATCCAGCCGCATAGGACACGCAGTCCGTGATCCGCGTCAAGGAAGGGTTCGCCTTCGCTCAAGTCGACCTTCTCGATGTTCTTGTGCGACTTTTCGATGAGCGTGTTGATCAAGTCATCGCGTTCGAGCTTCTTCAGTTGGTGATCCTGATAGTTGGTACCAACGGTTGTGTTGGCCCACTTCGCCATCGCCTTCCAGTTCCATTCGTCTTCCATGCCCTCGGGCAAGTTCTCTTCGACGACTTCTTCGACCATCACCTCGGCGGCGCGTTCGGCTTGTTCACGCGCGTATCCGGTCGCCATGTTGATCTCCATGTTTTGGAAATCCTTCGGCTCCAGTCGGCAACCGAGCTGAGAGCCGGCGTAAGCGGCAAACGTTTCCACTCCGTAGAGCGGATCGAGGAAAGTCTCTACCTGTTGTTCGATCTGAGACTGGATGAGCTCCAAAATCATGCCGCGTGAGCTATGGCCGTCCAACAGATTCTGGCGGTACCGATAGACACGCTTACGTTGCTCATCCATCACTTCGTCGTATTCGAGCAAGTTCTTTCGAATCTCGAAGTTGCGTTCCTCGACTTTCTTTTGCGCGGCCGCGATGCGGCGAGTGACCAGTTTTGATTCGAGCGGATCGTCTTCACGCATCCCAATCCGCTCCATCATGTTCTTCACCCATTCACCGGCGAAGATCCGCATCAAGTCGTCTTCCAGCGAAAGGAAGAACCGACTGGAGCCCGGGTCGCCCTGGCGTCCGCATCGACCTCGCAGCTGCAAGTCGATTCGGCGAGACTCGTGCCGCTCCGTCCCGACCACGTACAAACCGCCCAAGTCACGAATGTGCTTTCCCTGTTCGCTCATTCCCTCGGCGGAGTCGATCTCTTCGACCAACTGATTCCACTCATCGTCGGGAACTTCCAACCGAGTCGGATACGTGTGTTGTAGCTGCGCCCACGCTTTGGTCTCGGGGTTACCGCCGAGGATGATGTCGGTACCACGTCCTGCCATGTTGGTTGCAATCGTGACCGCGAATTTGCGTCCAGCTTGAGCCACAATGTCTGCCTCACGCTCGTGCTGCTTCGCATTCAACACGAAGTGTTCGATGCCGCGACGTTCCAGCAACTGACTTAGTTTCTCACTCTTCTCGATGCTGACCGTGCCGACCAGAACGGGACGACCCGCGTATTCGACGTCCGTGATTTTGGTACGCGGAACGGCTTCGGCTTTGCGTTCGCCCTTTGAAATGATCGAGATCTGGTCGTCTTGCTCTTCTTGGATCTTGCCCCAAATCTCGGAGCCGTCCTTGAGCGAAAGGACATCCCATTTGACCGTGCGTTCGATCTCATCCGCCAGCGCTTTGAACTTGTACTCCTCGGTGAGATAAATCACGTCGGGATGTTCGATTCGCTGCAGTTCACGATTGGTGGGGATGGCAACAACGTCGAGCTTGTAGATCTTCCAAAACTCGTTTGCTTCCGTCATTGCGGTACCGGTCATTCCGGAAAGCTTCTTGTACATCTTGAAGATGTTCTGGAGCGACGCGGTTGCGAATGTCTGCGTTTCGGGCTTGATGGGCACGCCCTCTTTCGCTTCGACGGCCTGATGCAAGCCATCGCTCCACTGACGGCCGTCCATCAGCCGTCCGGTAAACTCGTCAACGATGACGATTTGCCGTTCCTTGACGACGTAGTTCACATCTCGCTTGTAGAGATAGTGAGCCTTGAGGGCGTTGTCGATCAGGTGCGGCCACTCCATGTTGCCCGCAGTGTAAAAACTCTCGACGCCGGCAAGACGCTCCGCTTCGCGGACGCCTTCATCGGTCAGTGTGACATTGTGTTGCTTTTCGTCGACTGAGAAGTGGTCTTCACGCTTAAGCTGTCTCGCAACGCGGTCGGCGTCACCGTAGCGGCCCAAGTCCATGTCGCTGGGGCCACTGATGATCAACGGCGTCCGCGCTTCATCGATCAAGATGTTGTCGACTTCGTCAATGATGGCGTAGTTGAGCCGCCCCTGACACTGCTGCGCTTCCGGCGGGAAACGATCATCACCCTGAGCAGCGGGACGCATGTTGTCTCGCAGATAATCGAAGCCAAACTCGTTGTTTGTTCCGTACGTGATGTCGCATCGATAGGCCGCCTGCTTCTCCGAAGTCGACATGCCCGACTGAATCGCGTTGACGGTCAGTCCGAGGTTCTTGTAGAGCGGCGCCATCCATTCCATATCGCGACGCGCGAGATAATCGTTCACCGTCACGACGTGAACGCCCTTTCCTTCCAACGCGTTCAGGTACGCCGGAAGCGTCGCAACGAGCGTCTTCCCTTCACCGGTCACCATCTCCGCGATGTTGCCGCCGTGAAGCACCATTCCGCCGACCAATTGCACGTCGTAGTGCCGCATCCCAAGAAATCGCTTGCCGCCTTCGCGACAGACGGCGAAGGCTTCGACGAGGATGTCATCGAGCGATTCTCCGTCGCGAATACGCTTGCGAAAGTTCGCCGTTTGTTCACGCAATTCGTCATCGCTCATCCCTTCATACTTGGGTTCAAGCGATGTGATCTCTTCGGCCTTGAGGCGGAGCGACGCCACCTGACGAGCGTTGGCGGAGCCGAAGACGGACGTGACCGCTCGCTCAAATGAGCTGAGGGCTCCTCCAAAGATGGCGCCAGTCACATCAGCCAAAGTTTCAAAAAACGACATCGATTCGTCGATCCGTGGTCGGTGAATGTATGGACGGGCCCCAGTCGTCCGGACGAGCGGAGCCTAACCGTTCAGACCAAAGCCTCGCTAGTGGAACGGCGATTCACCGTCGGTGCTGCGAGACTGCGTCCGCGATAATTTGTTCGATTCTGATCTGTCAGACTTGGCAGCCCAACTCCCTGCTTGCGGTCGGCTGCCAATTTCGGGCCAAAGTGGGTGATTGTCTGGCCGGAACTGCTGAAATTTGGCTGACCAAAGCACTCCCGTTGCCCATGCTGGGAAGCTAACTGCTTTAGGAGACTTAGGTTAGGAGCTCACCGCGGCTAGGTCAACGGCGATCGGTTTCACTCGTTCGTGCCTTATGGCCCCTCACTAACGCTTGGGTGCGTTGCGGGCTAAGATGTGGCTTACCGACGTCTTCTCGTTCTTTAAACACCACATGACTGAATCGAATGCCGCCGGGCGTGCACTCAAGATCGCTCTGGGCGGTGATCACGCCGGATTCACTCTCAAGTCCGTCATCGCCTCAATGCTTCAGGCCGACGGATCTGCGTCGCTGGTGGCGTCGGTCAATGATTGTGGGACATTCGACGAACAGAGTTGTGACTACCCGGATTTTGCTCTCGCCGTCGGGCGGGAGATCGTTTCCGGGAACGCGGATCGCGGAATCATCGTTTGCGGAAGTGGCGTCGGTGTGAGCGTCGCGGCCAACAAGATCCCCGGAATCCGTGCTGCCATTTGCCACGACTCTTATTCCGCGCGACAGGGTGTCGAGCACGACGACATGAATGTCCTCTGCATCGGCGGCCGAATCATCGGAAGCGAATTGGCTCAGGAAATCGTGCGGGCATTCCTGGCGGCCGACTATACGCCGCAAGATCGTCATCAACGTCGACTCGACAAGGTGCTCGAGATCGAACGGCTTGGCCTCGAAGCACTCCGTTGAGCAGCAGCGTATGGAAACCTTGGGAGGCCCATTCTTTGCCGTCGCGGGCGCCGGAGAGTCGCACGGACCAGCGGTGACGACGATCGTATTCGGTTGTCCTCCTGGCTTGCGGATCAATCGTTCCGACGTCCAGCGTTTCTTGGATCGACGTCGCCCCGGAGGAAACAAGCACGGGACACCGCGGAATGAGAAAGACCGAGTTGTTTTTCTCTCTGGCATTTATCAAGAAGATCACGAAGCCCTGCTGGCGGGAGGAAACGTTACCGTTGAAATCGACGGAGCAGCGTTCGAGACCGAAGGATACGACAGCGGATACACCACCGGAGAACCGATCGCGGCAATCGTTCTTTCGACCAGTAAGAAATCCGGTGACTACACGCAGTTCACGGGCGCAAAAGGCCAGGTGCGACCCGGACACACCGATCTGGTTAAATATCACCAGTCGAAGGGATTCGTCGATGTGCGGGGCGGTGGACGTTCAAGCTACCGTTCGACGATCAGCGATGTGGTCGGCGGCAGCATCGCTCGGGCATTTCTGAAAGAGACTTTTGGAACTCATCTTTTCTCTTCCATTTCGCAGGTCGGTTCGCTTCGTGCCGCGACGTCGCTAGCAGAACGGTGCGAATCAATGGCGAACGCCTCCGAGGACCAGTTTGCCGCCGGTGTCGCGGAGATCGAACGCGCGCTAGCTGCCGCGGATATCCCGTCCATCGATTCCGACTTCGCGTCGGACGCAGCCGAGTTGATCAAAGAAACGCGGAAACGCGGGGACTCATTGGGGGCAAGCGTCGAAGTTGTTGCCGTTGGCGTGCCACCGTTGCTTGGCGAGCCGCTCTATCAAAGCCTTAAAGTTCGGTTGATGGGGGCGCTCGGCGGTGTCAACGCGGTTCAGTCATGCGAAGTCGGTTCGGGCAAGGAAGTCGTTGTGCGCAGGGGAAGCGAGAACAACGATCCGATTCGCGAAAGCGGCTACCAAAGCAATCATCACGGCGGGTTGTTGGGCGGAATCACAACGGGCATGCCACTGGTCACCACAGTTGGCTTCAAGCCGACATCGACCATCCATCAAAAGCAACAATCGATCACAAAGGATTTTTCCGAGATCGAATTTGAACTGGAAAGAGGTCGCCACGATCCGTGTGTCGGCGTGCGAGCCGGCGTGACCCTTGAATCGCGTGTTGCGATCGAACTCATGAATGCCGCGCTCAGTCAGAAGGCCCGCCAGCTCGGCGACGGCCTGCCGGGCTTGTTCTCGAATCGCTGAACGGGGTTCTACCGCCCCTGCTCGTTGCTGGCCACACGGCTTAACATTTGGCGAAACCCGTGAGAAATTTTCTCCGCGACGCGCCCGATCCACTCACGCCCCGATGGACTGTCATGACCGCTTCCATGTGTGCCGAAGACCAACGTCTGCTGCAAAGCGAACGACGAGAGCAGCATTGGCATCGCTGGGGACCCTATTTGTCTGAGAGACAGTGGGGTACCGTCCGTGAAGACTACAGCGACGGGGGTGACGCGACGTGGAGTTATCTGCCGCACGACCACGCCCGAAGCCGCGCCTATCGTTGGGGCGAAGACGGACTGCTGGGGATGTGTGACGGGAAAGGAAGGCTTTGCTTTACGGTTGCGTTGTGGAACGGGCGCGACCCGATTCTGAAAGAAAGGCTCTTCGGTGTCACGGGGCCCGAGGGGAATCACGGCGAAGACGTCAAAGAGTGCTACTACTACCTCGATAGCACGCCGACGCACAGCTACATGAAGGCGCTTTACAAGTATCCGCAAGCGCGTTTCCCCTATGAGGACCTTGTCCAAGCGAGCCAGTCGCGTAACCGCAATGAACCCGAATTCGAATTGATCGACACTGGTGCGTTTGAGCAAGGACGCTATTTCGACGTTGAGATTGAATACGCCAAAGGTGGTCCCAACGATGTGCTGATCAAGTTGCATGTCAGCAACCGGGGCCCCGAACCCGCCGTGCTCCATGTGTTGCCACAACTGTTCTTTCGCAACACATGGACTTGGAAGTGCACCGATGAAGGCTGCACGATGCGACCTTCGATGAAGCGGGTCGGGGATTCCGTTCGTCTGCACCATGAAACGCTCGGCGAGTTTTGGTTCAGTTCGGATGAGATGAATCGCTCCGAGAAATGGAAATGGCTGTTCACCGATAACGAAACGAATACCGAGCGACATCCGGGACTGCCTTCCGAATCGGACTACTGGAAAGACGCGTTCCATCGCTATGTCGTCGAAGGCGCCTTTGATGCAGTCAACCCGAATGAGTCTGGCACGAAGTGCGCGAGCTACGGGATGGAGTTGCTCGGTGCGGGAGAAACCAAGACGGTCCGATTGCGTCTGACTCACGCCGGCGAAGCACTCGCGAAAGAAACCTGCGGCGGCAGCGTTGAAGCCTACCATGAGGCCGCGTTCGGGGATTCGTTCGAACAAGTTTTCCGGCAGCGTCAAAAGGAGGCCGACGACTACTATCAGACTCGAATTCCGGATTCCGTGCCCGACTGTCGGCGCGCGGTGATGCGACAAGCTTACGCCGGGCTCATGTGGACAAAGCAGTTTTACCACTATGTCGTCGACACGTGGCTGGAAGGCGACTCAAACGGTGTTTCCTTTAGCGAACATCGCAAATTCGGACGCAACAGCGATTGGCGTCACCTGTTTAACCGCGACGTGATTTCGATGCCTGACAAATGGGAGTACCCGTGGT
>JBCCOI010000199.1:0-11734 GCA_039025515.1 Planctomycetota bacterium | reverse complement strand
GCATCGTCGGCGTCCGAATTGCTGCGACACTTCCTACGACAGACCGACAAGACCATCGCGCCATAGCGGTTGACCAGAGTTGCGAAAGCCTCAGCCAGCTGGTCATTCGTCCATGCATCTAACAGTTCGCCGTCGCTAAACTGTTGAAGATCCGGCCCAGCTGCTTCGGACTCGATCGACGGGGCCGTCCGCCAAACTTCGGCCGTCTGAGTCAATTCGGATTCTTGAGGAGCAGTTTTCAATGCGTCATTCATGATCGGCAAGTTCAAGTCATCAGCATGTTAGTGCGACCAACCGACCAACGAGCGCGCGGAAACTTGACATTTTGCCCTTCCATCATTCCACGCGGATTCCGCTGCAGAAAGCCCAACAGTCCGATCAAGAAGATCGATGGATCCGCTAACCGTCCGATAATGGTGCCGTTTACGCAGTTGGCAAACTGTTTAGGATCATTTTCGAATGGAATTGCCACACTGGCCACTCGGTGGTCCCTATGATGGGTCTCGGTCGCCACTCTAAGGCGATCAAGATTTCTTCTTGGTTTAGGAATTTCAGATGTCGAATCAGGCGGTCGCCAGTCCGACCAGTGAATCGCAACTTAGTGATGATGAGGTGCAGGCGGTTGATCGCTTGCGAGAAACACATCAACAGCTCAGGGACCAGCTGGCCAGGGTGATCGTCGGTCAGAAAGACACAATCGACTTGCTGCTGGTGAGTTTGTTCGCTCGGCGCCACGCGTTACTGATGGGCGTACCCGGACTCGCGAAAACGCTTCTCGTGAGCAAACTCGCAGAAACAATGTCGCTCGAGTTTAGCCGGATCCAGTTCACGCCCGACTTGATGCCGATGGACATCACCGGTACGGACATTTTGCAGGATGACGGCGCAGGGCGACGTGAGTTTCAGTTCGCGAAAGGTCCCGTCTTCGCCAACATCATCTTGGCGGACGAAATCAACCGTGCTCCGCCAAAAACGCAGGCGGCTCTCTTGGAAGCGATGCAGGAACAACGCATCACCGTCGTCGGGAAAGGTTTCGACCTGCCTTCACCGTTTATGGTGCTCGCGACACAAAACCCCGTCGAACAAGAAGGGACCTATCCTTTGCCGGAAGCACAGCTCGATCGATTCATGGCTTTGATCGAACTGGATTACCCGAACGAAGAAGAGGAGATTTCGATCGCGCGATCCACGACGGGTGCGTCGCTACCAGAGCTCGACCATGTGATGAATGCGGAAGAGATCCTGCGGCACCAACAACTCGTCCGACGCATTCCCGTACCGGATCACATCTACACGGAAGCGGCTCAGTTGGTACGTCGAACACGACCGCAAGGAGGTACTGCGCCTGATTGGCTCTTGCCCCTTGTGTCTTGGGGTGCGGGCCCGCGAGCCGTCCAAGACTTGATTTTGGGCGCGAAATCTCGTGCGGCACTCGAAGGCTCCTACATGGTCCGAAGCGAGGACGTCCACTACGTGGCTCGACCGGTTTTGACCCATCGACTGATCACGACGTTCGCGGCTCAATCCGAAGGACTTCTCGCGAGCGACATCGTCGATCGGTTGGTCAAAGAAATCTAAACATTCGCTCCCGATGTGGCAGAAACAAGAAACACGCGAGTTTCTCGATCCGGAAGTGCTGTCGGCACTTTCCGGCCTGCCTCTGCTGGCTCGGCGTCCCATGCGCGGCTCCGTTTCCGGAAAGCATGTGAGTCCGACCAAGGGATCGAGCGTCGAGTTCGCCCAGTACCGAAAATATGTCCCCGGCGACGACTTACGACGTCTAGATTGGCGGGCTCACGGTCGAAGCGATCGTTACTATGTCAAGGAATTTGAAGCAGACACGAATCTGCGATGCTGCTTGGTGATCGATACGAGCGGCTCGATGGAGTTTGGGACGACGGAGAAGAAAGGTGGACTTGCTAAAGCAATCAAGTCCGGGGCGAGAGCGTTAACAGGCAAACCTGGCGCCGCTGCATCGGCTACACCCAAGGCGAACGCGGCAAGGATGTCAAAATTGGATTACGCCCGTCGGCTCGCCGCAACGATTGGCTACCTCGCGGTTGCACAAGGAGACGCGGTCGGTCTGTCGTGCGTCTCCGGTGGTGAAACGAGACATCTGCCGCCACGCCGAAACCCGTCTCATTTGAGAGCGATCTTCGATGCGATGGAAGAAACGCGTGGACAGGGGGAAACGAATCTGGCAGAGGTGCTGCACGAGTTGGCGGAAACGACACGACAGGCCGCCATGGTAATCGTGATCTCTGACTTCTTCCTTGATCCAGATCAGTTGCGAAGCTGTTTCGAACATCTGCGGTTTCGCAAACACGACCTCTCTCTGTTTCACCTCCTTGACCCAATGGAGTTGAACTTTAACTTCAATCGTCCGACACGTTTCTTAGACATGGAAGGCGGTACGGCAATCTTCGCGGAGCCAAGCGAGATAGCTGACCGATACCAGCAAGCACTCGATCAGTATTTGGAACGCTTCAACGAAATCGTTGTTCAAACGGGAATTGACTACCACCGTGTCACGCTGGACGAGCCCTATCAGCAAGTTCTCGCTAACTTCTTGACGCGGCGGGCCACCGCACGAGGCATGCGATGAGTTTTCTGCAGCCCTGGATGTTGGCTGCCATTCCGCTTGCAGCCATCCCAATCATCATTCATCTGATCAATCAGAGACGCTACCAATCGCTGCCATGGGGTGCAATGCGTTTCCTGCTCTCTGCCAATCAGATGAATCGCGGCTACGCGCGGATACGCCGCTGGTTGATACTCGCTTTTCGAACGCTTGTAATTGCCGCGCTCGTATTGGCCGTTGGACGTCCGCTTTTGAGCGGGGCCCTCGGCCAAGGCTTCGTTGGATCGTTGATCGGCCGAGGAACCGAGACCGCGTTTGTCCTGATCGACCGATCTCCATCGATGCAGCGACGCGCGGGAGCATCGGCAAGCACAGTTCTTGAGTCGAGCGTCAGCCGTGTCGGCGAGACGCTGGAGACGATGGGGGTACGACGACTGCTCGCGATCGAAAGTAACCAGGTGAAGATCAATGAGATCGAGGGTACTGATGATCTGGTCGGCTCTCCAACGTTCGGACCCTCGTCGGCGTCGGCAGACATACCGGCAATGATTCTTGCGGCACTCGAAAAGATCCGCGCCGATCAGCTTGGCCAAACGGATCTCTGGATATGTTCGGATCTACGTGAAAACGATTGGAAGTCCGATGACGGACGTTGGGCCACGATACGCCAGGCATATTCGGAGTTCGGCCGACGCGTTCGGTTTCGGTTGATCTCGTCACCGGAGACGAATGCGGTGAATCGCAGCGTCCGCGTGACAAGCTCCGCTCTCGAG
This sequence comes from Planctomycetota bacterium, assembly GCA_039025515.1. Lineage (GTDB taxonomy): Bacteria > Planctomycetota > Planctomycetia > Pirellulales > Pirellulaceae > Stieleria. The sequence goes on along the minus strand of JBCCOI010000199.1, from coordinate 8,380 downwards.
AATTTTGAAGGAGAAACAGCCACCAGACTCTCCGTATCCGTTCGATCGAGTTCGAGTGATAACGGCGTCGTTCCGATAACGATTGACTTAGATGGAACGCGATCCACCGTCGATGTGACGTTACAAAACGGCGAAGCAGACTTGGTTGACCACGAGATTCCTGTCGATGCCCGGCAGCTTCGTTGCTTCGGCAGCGTCAGTATTCCGGCAGACACCTCCTTAGCTGACAACACTGCGTTTTTCGTGACTGAGGTTGCACCGCCACGAAAGACGGCAATCGTCACGGGCGATGCTGAGGGTGCTCGAATTATGAAGCTGGCAACCGAGATTCCGACATCTCCAGGTGAAGATCACGAGACTCGGATCATTCAACCAACTGATGCGGGATCGATCCGATGGGATGAGGTCGCACTTGTCATCTGGCAAGCTCCCATTCCGGCGGAGAATGAAAGTGACCGGGCTGCGATGAAGGCATTTGTCGATGGCGGAGGACATCTAGTGTTGTTGCCACCTCGTTCCGGCTCGTTCGTGAACACGGAAAGTCTCTTCGGTCTCTCTTGGGGTGCCGAGACGGAACTGCAGAAGCCCATGCCCGTTTCGACTTGGCGAAGCGACAGTGACCTTCTCGCGGCAACACTCTCTGGCGCGTCGCTTCCGGTCGGCCAACTGAAAGTCAAACGAGTTGTAGAAATCAACGGCGAAGGAACTCCGCTCGCGACGCTCGAAAACGAAACGCCGCTGATCTCGCGTGCCACAACCGAACGCGGTGGTGTCTATTTTTGTGCGACAACACCACATCCAGATGATTCCTCTCTGGGACAAGACGGCATCGTTCTTTACGTGATGTTGCAAAGAGCTCTACTGGAAGGCTCACGGTCACTCGGAAACACACTGGGAATCGATGCCGGCGACGCCGAACCCGCCACGGCAACTAACTGGCGACGATTGGCCGGATCCGAAGATACGCTTTCGACAGAGAACGCTTTTCAACAGGGTGTTTACGGTGATCTCCAAACCGAGAAATGGTTCGCGGTCAACCGAAGCAAAGACGAAGATCGAGCGAAGCGAGTTTCCGACGAAAAACTGTTGACGTTGTTCGATGGTCTCGTCTTCGAGCATCTTGAATCTGAATCTGCCGAGTCTGGATCGTTGGTCGAGGAAGCATGGCGTGCGATGTTGATTTTGATGCTGATTGCGATGATCGGTGAAGCGTTACTCTGTTTGCCAAGAGTCCGTGAACAGTCGGTTGCATCGCAAGGAGTGTCTGTGGGCACGGGAGGATCAGTAGCGTGATCAAAACAGAATCGCTCAGTTTCTCGTGGACGCCTTGGTCAATCTCCATCGGCATCATCGCCATTGTTGTGACCATTGTGGTTGCGGCGATCGCGTGCCGACGAAGCAATTTCTCAAGGTCCACCGTCCTGTTGGAAGGCCTACGGATCACCCTGGTAGTTGCCGGCGTGATTCTGCTCGGCGGCCCCGAGTGGATTCAGTCGTATCAACCAGATGAAAAGCCTGTCGTCGCCGTTCTCTGGGACGATTCAGGAAGCATGGAAACCCGAGATGTAAAACCATCGATGGCCTCCGTCGAGATCGAACGCGACGGCGAAGTACCGAGTGGCGGAGCGGTTTCAACCTATTCGCGACGTGAAGCGATCTCGTCGTTAACCAAGCCGGAAACTTGGCAGGGTCTGAACGACCGAGCCGAAATCGTCATCGCTCCGTTTTCGAACGCGATGGAAGCGGACGCGTCAAAAATTCGAGAAATCTCAAACACGGTCGAAACGACGACGGCCGAAGTTGGCACCGACATCAGCACGCCGCTTACGGACTTGCTTCAAGAACACGATCAACTGCTGGGCGTGATCATCGCTTCCGACGGAGATTGGAACCAAGGCGATTCGCCCGCCGCCGCTGCGACACAGTTAAGAACCAAGGGAGTGCCTGTGTTTGCGTTCCCGACCGGAAGTGACAGGCGGTTGCCTGACGTCGAGTTGATCAGCTTCGATGTCCCAACATTCGCGATTGCCGGAAAGCGCGTTCGCATCCCATTGACGATCGAAAGTTCGCTTCCACGCGACCATTCCGCCACGCTGACTCTCAAGACTGCTCGTGGCGAAACCATTGAGAAACAGATTCGCGTCGCAGCGATGGGACGGACGGCAGAATTCGTCGAATGGTCGCCCGAAGAAATCGGTTCTGAAACGTTGACGGTGAGTCTCTCACCACATTCAAGCGAAATTCGTGACGACAACAACACGATGGAAGCTCCCATCGCGATTCGCGAAGAGAAACTTCGCGTATTGGTCGTCGAATCCTATCCGCGTTGGGAATATCGCTACCTTCGAAACGCACTTTCGCGAGACCCGGGCGTCGAAGTTTCGTGTCTGCTTTTCCATCCGTCGTTGGATAAGCGTGGCGGAGGAAACACCGATTACATTCAGAGCTTTCCGGAGACGAAAGAGGAACTCGCCAAGTATGACGTCGTCTTCGTGGGTGACGTCGGTCTCGAAGACGAGCAACTCACCGAAGAACAATGTGATTGGCTGCGCGGACTCGTCGAACAACAAGCCAGCGGACTCGTTTTTTTACCCGGAATGCAGGGCAGAGTGTTTTCGCTCTTGGAGACAGAACTCGCTGAGCTGATGCCAGTGGTACTCGATGAAACTCAGCCGAGCGGTTGGGGCTCGCGAACGCCGCAGCACTTTGAGTTGAGCGAACTCGGCCGGCGAAGTCTGCTCACGAAACTTGCCGACACGGAAGACGAGAATTTGGAGGTTTGGGCAAATCTTCCGGGGTTCCAGTGGCACGCACCGGTCGTTCGCGCCAAGCCTGGCTCGGAAACACTCGCCGTCCATCAGGAAACGAGTAATCGCTATGGCAGGCTTCCACTGCTGGTCACGCGTACGTTCGGTGCTGGCAAGGTTCTTTTTATGGGCACCGACGGCGCTTGGCGCTGGCGAAAGGGTGTTGAAGACAAGTATCACTATCGGTTTTGGAGCCAAGTCGTGCGATGGATGGCCTACCGCCGGAATATAGCGCAGGGCGATAGCATGCGTTTGTATTATTCGCCCGAACGTCCCCGTGTCCGACAGATGGTGACCGTGAACGCCAACGTGATGGAGTCCAGTGGTGAGCCGCTGAGCAGCGGCACGGTAACGCTGCGAGTCTTGGCGCCTTCGGGAAAAATCGAAACGGTCCCTTTGAAGTCCGACGGCGGACAATGGGGAGCCTTTTCGGCGAGATTCTCGCCCAACGAGCCGGGTGAACATTCCTTGACACTTTTCTGCAAAGAAACAGGTGATTCACTCGAGACAAAGCTCTACATTCAAGGTGAATCGTTGGAACAAATCGGGAAGCCGGCCAGGCCGGAGGTTCTCGAAGAGATTGCACGAGTGACACGCGGCCAAGTTCTTTCTTTGGACCGAGTCGACGACGTCACCAATTGGCTCGCAGCGCTGCCGGACCCGCCGCCTTCGGTTCGGCGCACGGCACTTTGGAGCCATCCTTTGGTGATGGGGTTGTTTGTTGTTTTGATCACAGTCTTTTGGATCGGACGCAAGGGAGTCGGAGTGATATGAACGAAACTCACGGTTTGAAAGTTCCCGAGTCTTTGAAGCAGCAACTGCTCGCGTTTCGGTCTCGGGTGCGACGAATCAAGTTGGTCGAAGCGGTCGCCATGACCGTCTTCATTGCCGCGATGACCTACCTTGCCGTGTTCCTTCTTGACAGAGTGACCGACACTCCATCCGCGATCAGGGGCGTGCTCGCAATCGCCGGAATCGGAGCGGTCGTCTTGATTCCGCTTGCGGTCATTCGATGGGTCCTACGGTATCGAACGCCCCAGTCGGTTTCGCGTCTGCTCGCCAAGAAGATGCCATCGATTGGCGATCAGCTTTTGGGAGTGATCGAGTTGGCTGCCAGCCGGACAGAGCAGGCGCGATCGCTCGCGCTTTGTCAGGCTGCAATGAAACAGGTTGCGGGTGATGCTTCGAAGTGCGATTTCAATCAAGCAACGCCGTCACATCGCTATCGAACGTGGTCCACTTGTGCGGTCGCAGGAGTCTTGGTCGTTCTCACGCTTGCGTTCGTCTTCCCAGCGGCTTCAAGTAACGCGTTTGCGAGATGGGCGACACCCTGGAAAGTAATTCCGCGATACACCTTTACTCAGCTCACGCCGATCGAATCGGATTGGATCATCGCACATGGCGAACCTGCCAAACTTTCATTTCAACTCCGCGAAACTTCGCTATGGAAGCCCGAAACCGCGACGCTCAAAATCGGCACGCAAGCACCAATCACGACGACCCGTGTCGGAGATCGATTTGAGTTCGAAGTCCCACCACAGATCTCCGATCAATCGATGGACGTTGTTGTTGGCGATTTCGCCGGAAGTTCGCTGCTCAAGCCAACCCTTCGTCCCGAACTTGCCGGGGTCATGGCGAACGTTCGTTTGCCAGACTACTTGGGCATCGAAGAACCGGAAGCAAGGGATTCACGCGCGGGCCGAATCACGCTTGTGAAAGGAAGCCGCGCGGTCATTGAGGCGACGGCAAATCGTCCGCTTGAAAGCGGGAGAATCAACGACCAGCCGCACCAACCGAATGAGGCAACGCTGGTCAGCAACGAAGTCGAAGTCTCAGAGGCGAGCATGGTCCGCTTCGAGTGGAAAGATCAACTCGGCCTCTCCGGTCGCGAGCCGTTCGAAATGACGTTGGAGGCGATTGATGATGAAGCTCCCACGCTGATCGTCGACGGTCTCTCCCGGCAAGCAGTCGTGCTGGACTCCGAAACACTGACGTTCACGATCACTTCAAACGACGACTTTGGCGTCAAGAAAGTTGGACTGATGTGGCGAGGCTTGGATTCTCGTCTGGTGGAGGGTCTGGCCCAAGGGGAACGCACACTCGCCGCTGGAGGGTCAACCTCTCGGCAATTGGATGCGAAAGGCACGTTCTCCGCAAAGGCTCTTGGAATCGATGCCCAACCGATTGAATTGTTCGCATGGTCGGAAGACTACTTACCGGGCCGCGAAAGGGTTTATTCGGCTCCGCATGTTCTGTTCATTCTCACACCGGATCAGCACGCCATTTGGATGGCGGAGCAACTGAGTCGTTGGCATCGCAAGGCGCTCGATGTCCGAGATCGTGAACGTCAGCTCTACGAAGAAAACAAACGTCTGCGCGATCTGCCACGCGATTCGCTGGCGTCGCCAGACAACCGACGAGCCGTGGAACGTCAGGCGTCCGCAGAAAGAAGCAACGGTCGAAGACTCGATCGGCTCGGCGAATTGGGCGATGAACTCATCGCAGCCGCATCCAAGAACCCGGAAATAGGCGTTGGACATTTGGAACGCTGGGCAGAAATGCTGCAAGTGCTGCGCGATCTTTCGGAAAATCGTATGCCGTCGGTTGCGGATCTCTTAGACGAAGCGGCAACCTCAAAACCCAAGATGGCGCTCGATAAGAATAGTAAGCCAAGCACGACAACATCTCCTCAACCGAAGCAAAAGAATTCACCGAGCGCCGGAATGATCCGAACGGCGTCGGGAGGCGAGGCAAACGAAATTGATCCTGACTCGCCCAAACTGAGGGATGCGCCGCAGTTGGCCGACATGGAGTCGAGTGCGAACTCTCCGGATGACAATGAACTCGAACCCGGTCCGCCGAAAAAGCCAAACAGCCCTGCTCTTCGGATTCCCGTCACAACGGTGATGGGCAAAGCAACGAAGAAGAAACAACAACCTCCTGCAAATCAGCAGGACCAAATGGAAGCGGCAGTCACCGAGCAAGAAGACCTGTTGGCGGAGTTTGATCGACTGGCCGAAGAATTGAACGAAGTGCTCGCCAACCTCGAAGGCAGCACGCTCGTCAAACGACTCAAAGCAGCCTCGCGTGTTCAGAACTTGATTGCAGGAAAGCTAACCGGACAACTGGAATCATCCTTTGGTCAGGTCAAACTGGAAGACAACGTGAAGGAAGTCCTCGGAGAGTTGGAAGATACCGAACGAAAGACCGGCCAGAAAGTTTCGTACATCATGGACGACATGGCTGCCTACTTCGAGCGACGTCGCTTCGCTCGTTTCAAAACGACACTTGATGAAATGAAGGAAGCCAACACGCTGGACTCTCTACGGCAACTCGCATCCAAGTTGAATCTGAAGCAGGGCACATCGATCGCGGAAGCGGAGTTCTGGGCGGACTCGTTTGACCGCTGGGCTGAGAATCTTGTCGACCCCGCCTGCAACGGTAGCTGTCCCGGCGGCAAGTCACCGGAAAGTCTGCCTCCATCCATCGTGCTGGAAGTTCTCCAGATACTCGAAGCTGAGATCGCGCTTCGTGAAGAGACTCGGGTCGCCGAACAAGCCAAGTCCGCGGTCGAAGCGGAAGAACATCTGGAGACTGCCGATTCGCTTTCTAACACCCAGAACGAAATCAACCAACGCGTTGTCAAAGTCATCGAAAGAATCAACGCTCTGCCCGATTCATCAAAGCACTTTGCAAAAGAACTGAAGATGTTGCATCAGGTCGATCTTGTCATGGCGGAAGCGACCGAAATCCTTTCGCGACCGGATACGGGAGCACCGGCAATCGCAGCCGAAACGGAAGCGATCGAGTTGATTCTACGGTCCAAGAGGATCAATCCGAATGGCGGCGGAGGCGGCGGGTCCAGCCCCGGCGGAGGCGGAGGCGGCAACACCGTGGACTCGGCGCTGGCACTCGTCGGTAAAGGGCGAAACGAAAAAGAAGTCAGGCAAGAGAAGAAGGTTTCGCAGACCACCGGCGAGACCGGAACGCCGTACCCGGAAGAGTTTCGAAGCGGACTTGATCAGTACTTCAATCGGTTGAGTGAACAATGATCCCGCCAAAAATAATCCATACGATTTTCATCGTAATCACATCGCTCTGCATTCACACGCCTGCCGCTCAAGGGCAGGTGGAGAAAGTGTTCGAAATATTCGGCGGCGCGGCGAAGCAAGACAGGGATGACAAGAAGGACGACGACGCCAAAGCTGACGCGAAGCCCAAAGCGGCGGTGAAAAAAAAGAATAATCAACAAAACAACGCTCGTGGCGTCGTCAAAATTGAAATGGTCCAGCCTTTGCCAGCACTGGCCATACCCGCGAACGCGGCAAATGCGAACCTCGATTTCCTAAAGCCCCTGATCAATTGCGAACTCTCATTCATCCACCGGGTTTGTGAACCAGACGAGTCACAGATGGAGCAAATCGTCGAGGCTGCAAAGTCGGCGCATGCGGAGATGGGAGCGATGGTCATCGGAAATGGCGCAAATGTGCGGGTCGTGGTTGGACAGCAAAACGTCATGTTCAATGGCCCGAACGGAGAGCGAATGAATGGGAATCCATACGACAGAGTCCGGAATGATGCGAAGAAGTATCTGAAGCCGCTTATTTCTGAAACGCAGTACGCCAAGTACATGGAGGAATTCGAGGCCCGCAAGGAATACGAGCGAGGGTGCTCCGTTGATCTGGCGATGGCGGTGTTGGACCGCAAGGTAGGTCTGCTCGACGATCAGCGTGACAAAATCCGCGAGATCATGATGTCCAAATTCAACTTGGATTTGGGACTGATGAACATCTACATTTACAATCCTCAATTCGCCCCGCCTTGGCCGAAAGAAATCAATCAAGAACTCTCCTCCGTGCAAAAGGAAGTGCTCGCAGACGGGCCCCGAGTCTTCAACACGATGCACGTTGGAAATGGGCCGGACTTGGGTCTGAAGGATTGGCTGGAATGATGATGATGAGTTGCATCCGTTCGCTTCTGGCCGTTTTGGTCGCGCTCTTGTTTCTAGCCTCCACATCGATTGGTCAGGCAAGGATATCGGAAAGCCAGTTCGATAGCTGGGTCTATGGCCAGATGCGAAGTGAGTCGAACGCAAGAAAACGATTGCTTTCGCAGATCGAAATGGAGATCCGAAAGCTGGATCAATTCGTCTCTCTCGACGCGGAACAGAAGTACCGTATTCGACTAGCGGGCAGTGGAGATATCCAACGTTTTCTCGATGACGTTGCGGATGCACGCGATCAATTCAAGAACATCGATGCGACTCAAATCAATGAAGCTTGGCAGGTCGCCCAGCCTCTTCAACAACGACTGCAAACTGGACTTTTCGGCCAAAGCTCGTTGCTCAACAAAACGTATCGGGGGCTTCTGACCGATGAGCAGGCCGGCGAAAACTCCGAGCGGACCGCCGAACAGAGTCGAAGACTCGCGTCGACGTACGTGAGCCTGTTCGTGGCCGAAACTGGACGACGAGTTCACCTCGATCGTTCGCAACGAGAGAGACTAACCAAGCTCTTCATTGATCAGCTGGAGGGCGAAAACCTTTCGAGCTGGCAGTACTCGATGTATCTGTG
>JBCCOI010000198.1:0-11807 GCA_039025515.1 Planctomycetota bacterium | reverse complement strand
ACCGATCGCGGGATGTCGAGGCTGGGCAATACCGCGTCAACTGTGGCGCACCGTCAAGATAAACGTGCCGTCAAACGATCAAGCCTCGAGATAAAGGCCTCAAAAGAGCTCATTGCGACACGCGAGGTGATTACCCGTTGGATGAAGCAAGCCAAACGCGAATCAGAGCCTGTGCGTCATGAAACGAGAGAACACCACATTCCCGTTCCAGTCGAATCTGAGCCGCAGCCGGTCGAAAACAAACCGTCCCACCGGGCGGCTTCCGCCGGCTTGGTTGCAGCGGTTGCATCGTGCTCTTTGAAACAGAGTCGCGAGAAGAAGGAGAAAACGCGGTTGAGACTGAATTGGCCGTTGCCCACTTGAGGCATTCGATGGGGTATGCTTCGTCACGACTGACATTTTCGGGTGTTGCCCGATTTTTGTGCCCCCCTTCATGCTTCCCGCCTTTGCCATGGTCCACTCAACCATCCGAAACGCATCCCCGTCGCTTTTTCGATCTGCGTTTCTAGTCTTAAGTCTCTTGTACGTGATCCCGATGCAGCGAGTAACCGCGGATCACCATGGCGAATTTCGACCGCTTTTCAATGGGAAGAGTCTTGACGGTTGGCAAGCGAGGCCGCACCTCAATCCCGTTGAATTCGAGGCCATGGGGGAAGAGGAGCAGAAGTTAAAACTTGATCAGTGGATGAAAGAGGCGAAGCAACACTGGTCGATTGAAGACGGCGAATTGGTAAACGACGGCAAAGGGCCCTACCTCGTCACCGAGGATTCCTTCCGTGACTTTGAAATGGAACTGGAGTACAAGACGGTCGCCCGCGCGGATAGCGGAATCTATCTGAAAGCCACGCCGCAAGTTCAGATTTGGGATTCGACGGATCCGAAAAAGTTCAACATTGGTGCTGACAAAGGAAGCGGAGGTTTATGGAACAACTCCGCTGGTGCTGCGGGTAAAGATCCGTTGGTAAAGGCGGATAAGCCGTTCGGCGAATGGAACCAAGTCCGTATTGTCCAAGTCGGTGCAAGGACCACGGTCTGGCTGAACGAAGAAATGGTCGTCAAGCATGCGATTATGGAGAACTATTGGGATCGCCAGTCGCCGCTGTTTCCGTCCGGTCCAATCGAATTGCAAACACACGGTGGTGAGATTCGTTGGAAGAACCTAAAGATCCGCGAACTGGGTGCAGAAGACGCCAATCGAGTTTTAGCCAAGTACGACAATCAAGGGTTTCGGTCTCTCTTCAACGGCAATGACTTGAACGGCTGGCAAGGAGCCGTCGAAAACTACGAAGTGGTTGATGGGGTGATCCGTTGCAAGAAGGGGAAAGGCGGCAACCTACTCACCAAGAATGAGTATGCTGATTTCGTCGCCAGACTGGAGTTTCGTTTGCCTCCCGGTGGCAATAACGGATTGGCGATTCGCGCTCCGCTGACAGGTGACACCGCCTATGTCGGGATGTGCGAACTTCAGGTGCTTGATAATTCGCATCCAAAATTTGCGAACCTCGATGACCGTCAGTATCACGGTTCCGCTTATGGGATGACCGCTGCTCGACGGGGCTACCAGCGACCGGTTGGAGAATGGAATTTCCAAGAAGTCACCGTGAGAGGCAGTCGCATTGTCGTTGAGTTAAACGGCACGGTCATTCTGGACACCGACTTATCGATGGTCACGGAATACATGGGGGGGAAACCCCATCCGGGGAAAGGTCGTGAGAGCGGGTTTTTTGGCTTTGCCGGCCATCAAGACCCTGTTGAGTATCGAAATGTTTCGATTCGCGCTCTCTAGTATCTTGATGGGTTCGCCCAGCCTTGAAGATTGATGAGGCCCATCGATTGGGCCGATGCGAAGGGTTCGTTTAAAGGTAGAGAGATGCAGACCGTCACGCTGAAGATTGTCGACTCAGTGGCGACGATCGTGATGGATCGTTCGAAGTCCCGGAATGCTCTCAATGGGCAGTTGGTCGCTGATTTGCAGCAGGCCTTTTCGGATGTCCATCAAGAAAAACGTGTGCGCGCAGTCGTGTTGACGGGCGCCGGAGACTCGTTTTGCAGCGGCGTTGATTTGAAATCATTCGCGGAGATACTCGACCTCGATGAGATGGAATCGGCACAGGCTTGGATCGAAGCTTGGCGGCAATTGACTGAACTTTGTGAAGCGTTACTACGGTTTCCAAAGCCCGTTGTAGCTGCGGTCGATGGTGCTGCCGTCGGTGCGGGACTGGCGGTCGCCTTGGCATGCGATCTTTTGGTCGCTTCCGACCGGGCGGAACTTGTCGCCAATGCTGCCGAACGTGGATTGGTGGGTGGTGTTACGGCACCGCTTCTCTCATTCCGATTTGGAACATCAATCGCGTCGCGCATGCTGCTGACTGGATCAGCCGTGAGTGCAGAAGAGGCTTTGCGTCTGGGAATGTGCTGCGAAGTCGTTGCTCCATCCCAGGTCTGGGTGGCCGCCAACGAATGGGCGAAACGTTGTGGAAACGCGCCGAGGGAATCCTTGCAGGCGACGAAACGCATGCTCAACGAAACGATCGGGGAGCAACTCATGATTCAACTTGCCAACGGTGCGGCCGCCGGCGCCACGATTTGCTCAACGGAGTCCGCAGCGGAAGGCATGCGAGCCTTCACGGAGGCCCGTCAGCCCGACTGGCCCGGATAGAAATCATGCCCGCCTGCTTGGTGGGCGAGCCGCATGGGACGTTCGCTGCAGAAGGGTATTTTGACGGGCCATCTTTGCCTGGGCTGGCTGAATGTTCGGTCTAGTTTGTCAAAGGCGGGGTTGTGTATTAGAGATATCTAATATAAGCTTCCGCTAAATAAAGTTTGGTTTTGGTCGCCCCGAGGAGATGGCACGTGGATTTCAGCAACCCTTTCGGCATCGAATATCGCGTCGTTGAGGAGACAACGCACGAGGGGCAGCCGGCGAGAGTCGTCTCCGGTTCTGCCATGTTTGAAACTGATCGCGATGATCTTTGGGAAGCAGTCACCAGCGCGGAACGAATTCCTCGCTGGTTTCTACCGATCTCAGGGGAGCTCAAACCCGGTGGAAGCTATCAGCTCGAGGGCAACGCGGGCGGCAAAATCATTCGCTGCGATCGGCCAGAGGCTTTTGAGGTGACTTGGGAGTGCGGCGGGAATGTCAGTTGGGTGTGCGTGCGACTCGAATCGGAAGCCACCGGTACTCGGTTGACGCTCAAACACATCATGCTGAAAGACGAAGCGAGCGAGGAGCACTGGCGAAAGTATGGTCCCGGTGCCACCGGTGTCGGTTGGGATCTCAGCTTCGTCGGGCTCAGCCTTCACATACGCACCGGTGAGGCTGTGTTACCGCGAGATGCGGAAGCCTGGACGGGAACGGAAGAGGGAAAGGAATTTATTCGGAAGTGTTCGGCGGCTTGGGGTGATGCCCACGTTCAATCGGGCGAAGAAGAAGCGGCGGCAAAAAGTATGGCGGATCAAACGGCCGAGTTCTATTGCGGGGAAGCCTAGTGCACTATCCAGGTTTAGTTTTGGGGTTTCGCGGGAACGAGCGGAGAAGGGGTCAGATACCAAAAATACGAAGCACCCTTCGGGCCATTTGGTTTTTGGTGTTTGACCCCTTTTTCCACGGCCCCCGCATTTCAAGCGTTGATGAATTACTAGGGAGGGATTCAACGGATGCACGCTTTTGCGGTAATGGCTGATCCGGTGCGGCGGTCCATCGTCGAACATTTGATGGAACAGGAACGCTCTTCCGGCGAGATCGTTGCGACGGTTGGCGAAGAGTTTGGAATCTCGCAGTCGGCGATTTCGCAACAACTCAAAGTCCTCCGCGAGAACGGGTTCGCACATGTAGCGGTCGACGGCAATCGGAGGATTTACTCGCTCGATTCGACTGGACTTGAACAAATGGAGCAATGGCTCGCGCCGTTCCGTCGCTACTGGGCTCCGAAGTTCAACGCACTGGCAAAGGAAGTCGAGCGTGGAAAGCGTTCCCGAAGAAAACGGTAGCGAGTCAACGTAACAATCTCGGGCGTTTAGATGAACACCCGAGGTCGCTTGATGAAGCCTTAGTGATCGTGTGGAACAATGTCGGCCATCAAGTCCATCAAAACGAAGTCTCCAGTCGCGTCAATCGCGTCTTCCACTTCGTTTCGAATGGCAAGTTCATACTCCATATGAATGCCGTTGAGTCGTCCCACCATTTCCCAAAACGCTACCGCTTCTTGGACGGGGCCGGGAGTTGGCCAAACCATATATCGACTGAAGATGGTTTGCGTCGCCCCGAAGTGATGATAGTAGGTCTTGTTTTTCCCGATGGTCCAGGCGTTGAATACGGTCGCTGCCGGATCTTCATAGTGGGTGAACCGGCGAGTCACGTTGGCCAGGACCACACCGTTCGGACCTGGCAGCTCTGACATCTCAACGAATTTTGCATCGCCGACTGCGAGGGCTCCGAACGTTTGGAGGCCGGCAACCTCGATTCGATCTTCGTAATGCAGTCGAAACGCAGTCAATGTCGCACATGCCCCGCCCAAACTGTGTCCGGTTACCCAAAGTCGCTTTCCCTTCGAGACCTTCTCATCGACGGTTTTCGAGATTCCGTCGTACACACTCTCCACGGCATCCCAAATCCCGTCTTTGATCTTTACCCGGCGTTCGGGATAGTCGACGGTAACGGGATCGATATTGATGTCGGCAATCTGATCCGCGAGACCACCGCCGAAACCGCCACTGGATGTTCCCCTGAAGACGACGATGACCGAATCGGCCGTCGTGATAATTGCCCCGTCTGCGCCGCTAGCACTATTGCCGAATACTTCGATGTCATGAACACGAAGATGACCGATCCTGTTCCAAAGGTAGTCTTCGAAATCATCCAGGTTCACTTCGTTGGAATAGATGATCATGCTCAGATGCGAGAGTAGATACTGGTTGCGGAGCGACGATCCATCGTTGTAGCCGTCGAAGTGGTCAAACCCCGCTCCGTAGTAGGCTTGTAGGAGGTTGAGAAAACCTCCGGGAGTATCAAGCCCATAGGCGTAGTTTACTTGGTAAGACTGGGCTTGCGTTTCCCGGGCACCCTGAAGTGTTGTGATGGCGAGAAGGGTGCAAGCGATTGCCGTGCGGAGTTGTGGCATTTCCGATTTCCTTGTGTCTGGACTCAACGAGTTGGGCTGACGTTGCGTGGGCCGGCGTTGAGTGCGGTTGAGATTCATTCGTCATCGCCACCGGGCCATCTCGTTGTGGCGCCAGTTGCATCTGGTAACCCAAGCGGTGACACCATCCGACCGTTACAGGGAAAAGTAAGAAAAGGCGAATCAGCCCTCAATCGACTTGATTCCTCGTGTTTTTCGCGACTCGGCGGCACAGAAAGGTGTTTGAAATTCCGTTGATGTTGAGCACAGTCGAGAATCTTTGATGATTTCTGTCGAAGCGTGTCCAAATCGGGCCGTGACCGGCAAACTCTTCATGAACGACGAAGGTTCGGTGTTTGCAGGCGGGACTTGTTTTGGATTCAGAACGACTCAATCACGACGATTTTCTCAGGCTATTGCTCGGAAGTGAGCGAGAGATCCTGCGGTACGTCATGGCAATCGTTCCGCATGCGGCGGATGCCCAGGAGGTTTTGCAGGAGACTGCGATCGCTCTTTGGAAGCAGTTCGACAGCTACGATCCATCGCTGCCCTTCGCGCCATGGGCTTTTCGCTTTGCGGCCAACAAGGCCAAGGAACATCTTCGGAAGCAGGGACGTTGGAGTTGTTTCTTGGATGAAGACGTCGCGGAGATGTTGCTGGCTCGTCGGGAGCAACTTGCGCCGGAGCTCGATCGTCGCCTCGAGCCGCTGCGTGATTGTCTCGGTAAGCTCTCAGAGAATCATCGGGAACTGATCGATAAGTACTACTTTGATCAAGCCTCGGTTGAGGAGACGGCGCAGGACGTCGGCCGAAGCGTTGCTGCCGTCTACAAATCATTGCAACGAATTCGCGCGACCTTGACGGATTGCGTGAGCGGCAAGATTGCATCTTTGGGGGCTTCGTAATGGTGTCTCGAAGTCATTCGGACGGTGAAAAGCAACGGCTTCATGAGCTTGCATCGGCGGTGTTCGATGGATCTGCAGCTGAATCGGAAAGGGAGGAATTGAACGAGTTGCTTCGAAGCAATCCGGCGGCTCGTGATGAGTATCTGTTGCTGGTGGATCTTCATGCGGTGCTTTCGACGGAACCGGCCGTTGCGCCTGCGGCGAACAAAACAACCGTCGTGGAACCGGCACGAACCGATTTGAGGCCGCGTTTTCGAACATGGCAACCTGTTGCAGTCGCGGTGGGTTTGGCCGCTTGCCTGATGATCGCAGTCCTACTGTCTCGTTCGGAAGAGGCCGGGAACGTGCCGGTTCCTTTCGCAACCATTGCTCAGGGCACTGATGCGGTTTGGAGAACCGATTTGGTCTCCGTGGGCGATCGTATTGGAGCTCAGACGTTGGAACTGAGTCGTGGTGTCGTCCGGTTGGAATTCGATTCAGGCGTCGAGGTAACGCTTGAGGGCCCCGCGGACTTTACGCTGGTCGATGCTTCGAAGACCGTCCTGAAGTCCGGGATACTGACCGCGACGGTGCCGAAGGGCGCCGAGGGCTTCACCGTCGATACGCCGTCTGCGCAAGTCATTGATCTTGGAACGTCTTTCGGGATCGATATCGATGCCGACGGCGGCTCCAACGTCATCGTGTTTGACGGTGAAGTTGAAGTCGCGCCACGTTCCACACTCGAAAAGCGCTTGCTGACCGAAGGAGAATCCATTCGCATTGGGAACGACGAGAGGTTTCAGGATATCGGCTTCAATGCGAAGCCCTTCGAAAAGCTTTGGCCGACGGCTTCGGGGATCGCGGGTTCGACCGATTCGATTCGATTCGTGCCGCCGTGGCCGAAGCAAATTCGATTGGTGCAAAGCGACGATCATATCTTCGTCCGCCCTGAAGGAGGCCGCGTTCGATTGCAAGCGGAGTTGAAGGTCAACGTTTCGGAGCCGGGAGACTACGACAACTCCGACAACTTGACGCCCGTCACACTTCCATCGCGTCGATCAGTTCGGAGCTACATTCTTCACTTTTCAACGGAATCGACTTTGGGTCCGCGTCGAGCACGAAGGGTAACGGGCTCAATCACCTTTGCCCGACCGGTGATCGGAATCATCGTCAGCCATGAGGAATTGGCCGCTAGTAGCCGCCGATTCGGGAGACGTGGCGCGGGCGAGGCGAACCAGCGACGTGAGCTGAACCTAACCGGCGATGAATTCGGCGATCGCATTTCTTTGAGCGAAGACCGAAGAACGGTGACGCTCGATTTGATTGCGCCTGGTCGTTCGTCTGATTTGATACGTGTCATCGTCGAGGACACTCGGCTCGGCTTACGCTCCCAACGCATCGGTGGGTTCTAGATCGAAGTAGTCTTATCATGAAAACGTTAGTCTTCCTTATTTTTGCCTTTCTCATACCGATCGCCGCGATCGCGCAGCAGCCTTCGTCTGCGCAAGTCCGATTTTTTGAATCCAAAATTCGCCCGGCTCTGGTGAAGTATTGCTACGAGTGTCACAGCGTTGAGTCCGGCGATAGTCGGGGCGGGTTGTTGGTCGACACTCGAATGGGATTGATGCAGGGAGGAGACGCCGGTCCGGCGATCGTGCCCGGTGATACGGACGCGAGCCTGCTGTGGGAAGCAATCACCTGGCAGGGTTTTGAAATGCCACCCAGCCAGAAGATGCCTGCGTCTGTGATTGCAGACTTCAAACAATGGATCGAGATGGGCGCCCCCGACCCACGTGTTCGTGAGATCACCCACTTCAACACGAAGATCACGGAGAGGGATATCGAGCAGGTCCGACGTGAGCATTGGTCTTTTCAACCGCCGCGTGCTCAAAGCGGTGAAACAATTGACAGCTTGGTGAATAAGAAGCTTGAGGAAGAAGGGCTGACGCCGACGAAGCGTGCGGACGGCTACACGTTGCTCCGACGCATCTACTTTGATCTTGTCGGCTTGCCTCCGACGCCCGCAGAGATCAAAAGGTTTCAAGCGGCGTTCGACACCAATCCTGACGTCGCCATCAGGGCCAAGATTGATCAGCTGCTCGTGACGCCGCAATACGGTGAACGTTGGGGGCGGCATTGGCTGGACGTTGCCCGCTATGGCGAATCATCCGGTTCCAGAAACACACCCTTTCCCCACGCATGGCGCTACCGCGACTACGTCATCGACTCGTTCAACGATGACACCCCCTATGATCGATTCATCTCGGAGCAAGTTGCAGGTGACTTGTTGCCCGTCAAAACGGATGAGCAGTGGACGGAGAACTTGGTCGCAACGGGTTTTCTTGCGATCGGCTTAAAGCATCTCGACCAGAAGAACCCACGAGAGTTCATGGCCGAGATGGTTGATGAACAGATCGACACGACGACGCAGGCTTTCCTTGGCCTCACGGTTGCCTGCGCCCGGTGCCACGATCACAAGTACGATCCGATTCCGACGGATGATTACTACTCGCTAGCAGGGATTTTCCACAGCACGAAAACACTCTACGGAACTGCCCGCATCGCTCAGAATCACCGGCCGAGCGAACTGTTACTATTACCGGTGCAAGACAAATCCTCGGGCGGCCAAAGTCGACAAAGGATGGAGTCGCTCAAGCAACAGATTGCTGACTTTGACCGTGAGTCTCGACAAACTCGTGACGGAAAAGAGAGACGTCTCATCCGAAATAGTCGCAACCGGGTCGCGGCACAGTTGGCCTCGCTGAATTCGGACGGCAGCGTGAAGTCGTTCGCCATGGGAGTTCAGGAAGCAGACCGCATGGTCAACGCAAACATTCTTTTTGGCGGTGAGATCGAAAAACCCGCACAAGAAGTGTCTCGCGGCTTTGTCCAAGTTTTGGGGAACCTCAATTTCACTTCAGCGTCGGGTAAGTCCGGTCGATTGGAATTGGCCAAGGCGATGACCTCGAAGAAAAACCCGCTCACCGCTCGCGTGATGGTCAATCGCATTTGGATGCACTTGATGGGGAAACCCATTGTCGAAACGCCAAGCAACTTCGGCTTGAACGGCATGGAACCCAGCAATCAACAATTGTTGGACCATCTGGCAGTGCAATTCATGCAGCACAACTGGGGCATCAAAAACATGATTCGCGAGATCATGCTTTCGGAGGCCTACCTCCGTAGTTCGGCTTACGACAAAGGCAACTACGCAGTTGATCCTGACAATCAATACGTGTGGAGAGCCAACCCTCGGCACTTGGATGCCGAGTCTTTGCGAGATTCAATGTTGTCGGTTTCGGGACGTTTGGATTTGACGCGACCATCTCGAGAACTCACCGTTGGCACCGGAGGCAGAGAACGTGGCCCGAGTCTTGGTAATACGAATCGGTCAGTTTATCTCCCCATCGATCGGGCTTTGGTCCCTCCCTCATTAAACCTCTTTGGCTTTCCCGATCCGAGCTCCACGAGTCCCGGCCGATCAGAATCGATCGTTCCTACGCAAGCGTTGTATCTGATGAACGACGACTTCGTGATCCTGCAAGCTCAGGCCATGGCGTCGATGCTGGAGAAGCACTTTGACAGTCGACAGGAACAGATTCGGATGGCGATTCTGTGGGCGTATGGGCGTCCGGCCACCAGAGATGAATTACAAGCGAGCGAGCAGTTTTTCCGAGAGTTCGGCTCGACGAGATCGCAGTCTCTCGCGACAGGCAGGTTTGGTCCTAGCGGGCAAGCAGGCGGGCCGATGGGAAGACGCTCCGGACGATCGCCAGGAAACGCCGGCGGGCGTGGAAGAGGCGGACCACGTGGCGGAATGGGGCCCGTGCTTGACACTCAAACACCGCTTTCAGTCTTCTGCCAAACACTGATGGCGAGCGCTAGCTTTCGCGTCCTGGATTAAGCAACATGTTTCGAGACCGAATGATGAAGAACATAAACCGACGACAAGCCGTCAGAACCATTTATTCCGGGTTCGGATCGCTCGCATTTGCGGCGATGGCGACGCGTGATGCATTCGCTTCCGGCAGCAATCCGCTGGCTCCAAAAGAAACGCATTTTGCACCTAGGGCGAAGAACGTCATCATGCTTTTCATGAATGGCGCACCGTCGCACGTCGACACGTTGGACTACAAACCAGAACTGGCGAGAGCCGATGGGAAATCGCAAGGCAGCGGAAGGTTGATGGGACCGATCGCGAAGTTCCGCCAACGAGGAGAAAGTGGACTCTGGATCTCCGACCTTTTCTCAAACGTCGCCGAGCATGCCGACGATCTTTGTCTGCTTCGGGGAATGCATTGTGAGCAAACAAATCATCCAACGGCGGAGCGGGCCGCCCACACCGGCTCCTCTCAGTTCGTTAGGCCGTCACTGGGAGCTTGGTCGGTGTATGGGTTAGGGACTGAAAACACTGACCTTCCGGGATTCGTCGTCTTGGGCAAAGGAGGACGCGCGGGAAAAGTGTGCTTTGGAAGCTCGTTCCTTCCGGCGCGGTACGAGGCGACGAGCGTCAACGCGGGCATCGGTGAGTCGGGAGGCAGAGGCGGCGGACCGGGTGGGCGGCGCGGCGGTGGAGGAAACTCAGGAGAAGCGATCCCGAACATCCGCAACACGACGATGGATCGTCATGCCCAGCGGACGCAACTCGACCTCCTGGCACGTCTGAACCAGGCCAAACTTAATCGGGAGGTTTACCAGCCCCAAGTCGAAGGCATCATGCAGTCGTATGAACTCGCGTTCCGAATGCAAACATCGATGCCACAAGTGATGGACTTGTCGCAGGAAACACAGCGTACAAAATCGATGTATGGTGTCGGTGAGTCAGCCACCAGTGCGTTCGGGACGAAGTGCTTGGTCGCGCGTCGAATGGTCGAGTCTGGCGTACGCTTCATCGAAGTGAACACCGACGGTTGGGACCATCACGCATTGCTCAAGGAAAAACTGCCCGCCTCATGCGAAGCCGTCGATAAGCCGATCGCGGGCTTACTGGCCGACTTAAAGCAACGCGACCTTTTGAAAGACACCCTGGTCATTTTTGCCGGGGAGTTCGGCCGGACGCCGCACGGTGACGGCAACGGACGCGGTCACAATAACAAAGGCTATACGACGTGGATGGCGGGTGGTGGCGTGAAGGCCGGCTTCAGCTACGGTTCCACAGACGGCATTGGCCGCGAGGCCGTTGAGGGAAAGATCCACACGCACGACTGGCATGCGACGATCCTGCACCTTCTGGGCCTGGATCACACGCAGCTCACCTACAATTACGCCGGTCGTGACTACCGCCTTACGAACGTTGCCGGCAAGGTCGCCGAAGCAGTCTTGGCCTAAAGCTACCCATCACTTCGCATCGATATTCAACTCAATGTGCATCGTGATTTGATGCCGTTCATACGACAGCAGATAAAGATGCAGGATACTGGGGGCTTCTGGATCCCGATGGATAACGGGTCCGTCGATCGCCATCGAATGGTGATCTAGCCACCGATCATCACCGTCGAGGAAGAAGCAGTAGTAGGGACTCTTGTGTGGCGGTGATTTAACCAAGTCCTGGTAGTCTTGATAGAACGGTGGCACGCCAATGCCCATCGGCATGTAAATGCCCTTGTTGTACTCGTCCTTTGGAAGCAGAGGTGCCTCCTTAAGATTCAGCCCACCGACGATGAACCGAACGGGCTCACCGGACACGCTCTCAAATTCGACAATCAACTCGTCATAGGTTTGCTCGTCAAGCTTGGAGACGACACGTTGATGCCGGACGTCCGTCAGGTTGGCAATCAGTTCATAGCGATTGCCCCATGGCTTGCTT
>JBCCOI010000197.1:0-11842 GCA_039025515.1 Planctomycetota bacterium | reverse complement strand
CCCCGAAGTCAGTGAAGTGGATGAGACCCGATCACTCATCGTTGGAGATACCAACGTCCCCGGGTTCAGCCAACGCTATGTCGAGACGGCTGTTGAGCTTCAGGCAGGTCAGACGTTCGCGATCGCTGGTTTGTTGCAAAGCCGCACCGAAGGCCGGACACGAGCGACACCACTGCTCGGTGAACTCCCGGTGATTGGTACGCTCTTCCGCACCATTCAAGAAGAACGCAACGACGTCGAACTCCTGATCACCGTCACGCCCGAACTGGTTGACGCGATGGATCCCCATCAGGTGCCTCGCAACATTCCTGGTGTGAACAGCATGTCTCCCAGCGACCATGACTTTTACATCAACGGTCACCTCGAAGTTCCGAACTTACTCGGCGGCGACGGGTGCTCGATGGAAAGCGGTATGACTCGCACGGCAACGGAGACCATGATTCATCAGAACGCGATGCAGCACGGGGCGATGATGTCTCGTGGAAACCTTTCGACGCCGGGTATCGGTCTGCCGCCGAACGCCAACTTCCAGGGCGAAGGCATCCCACATGGAGCGATCCCCGGGAGCGTCATTCCCGAAGGTGCGGTGATTCCTGGCAACGAGCCAACCGTCGTCGGCGAAGGTGTGATTCTCAGTACTCCAGAGGGCTATTGAGAAACGTCTGTGTGATCGTCGCCGGCTGCCCCAGCCGCGACGATCTGCTGGAGATTGAAGTCTTTGATCAACGACACGCAATCGTGTTGCACGCTGGGGGCGGTCGAATGCATCCTGACGGACGGATAGTTTTGCCATGACAAATGTGCTACGAATCGCACTCGTTGACCCCAACGATGATACCAGGGAGTCACTGAAGGCCATGCTGTTGAGCATGGACACTGTTTGGCTGGAAGCGGACTGTTCGCGCTACGAGTTCTTCCCGGACATCGTCGATCAAACGGGACCAGATGTCGGCGTCGTCACGCTCGATAGTGATACTGAGAAATCGACGCAGCTGATCGAGCGATTGGCCGGCGACGCTCCCGACACGGTGATCCTGGCCGCAAGTGCAAGTACTGATGGCCACCTCATCCTTCAAACGATCCGAGCCGGTGCGAGAGAATTCCTGACGCTTCCGATGTCGCAGGAAGATCTCTCCGCAGCGCTCGGACGCGTCAGTCAGCAAAAGTTTGGCGCGACCGAAGGCGCTTCGCGTGGCTGTGAAGTGATCGCCATTGCGGGGGCAACCGGTGGCGTCGGGACGACCAGTGCGGCTGTCAACCTCGGATGTATCTTCGCGTCGGATGCTCGAAACAGCGTGGCCCTGATCGACTTGGATCTCGCGTTGGGAGACGCCGACGTCTTCTTGGACGCGATTCCCGATTACACACTCGCCGATGTCGTGCAGAATGTTTCACGACTCGACATTCAATTGCTGAAGCAGTCACTCACGAAGCACAGCAGTGGGCTTTACTTGCTTCCACGTCCGGTGGAGTTAAACGACACCGAAGGCATTACGGACGAGAGTCTTCGGAAGGTGATTGGGTTGTTGAATGCTTCGTTCACACACTTGGTCATTGACCTGTCGAAGACATACAGCGCCATCGACATGGCAGCGATCGAAGCGGCTTCGAGGGTTTTGCTGGTTACACAGCTTGATTTGCCTTGCTTGCGAAACGTTGTTCGGCTGATGATGAGTTTCGAGGAACTCGGCGATCTACAGGACCGGGTCGAGATCGTCGTGAACCGAGCCGGGCTCGAGTCGGGGCAGATCAGCCTGAAGAAGGCGAAGGAAACGCTGGGGCGAGACATCTACGCTCTGCTGCCGAACGACTACCGAACAATGGTTGAGGTTCGCAATAATGGCGTTCCGCTGATCAATCAGGCTCCGAAAGCAGCGATCACACAGGCTCTCAAAGATCTCGCCGCAAAGTTGGAAGGCCAGGAAGTGACCGAGGCGGACAGCTCGTCAAAGTCCAACGAGAGTAAGTGGAAGAAGTTCTGGCCGGGTGCCGCGAAGACGTAGAGCCATCGTGTGCATCACGCTCCGCTGTGATGACTCCGGCAAACCCCGGCATCGTACACATCACGCTCCGCCGTGATGATTTAGCAAACCCAGCAAAGGCATTTCCGAAGCGTACCACAAGCTCGCCTTGCCGGGATAACGATCATAAACCGCACAGTTAACACGGGATCAAGAACGGGGGATCAATGATTGTCGCCGATTGGCGACTCTCAAAAACACGTCAGCCAATAATGGGCCGGTCCTTAAACGGTGGCTGCGGTTCGCGGCGTCACCACGCGTAATGGCATGCTACGTTTCCGGTGGAACCGTGAACTGCACTCCTAGCCTGATGAGACGATGAAGACGCGTAGCCTGTTGTTCTGTGCCGTGGTGCTCGCCGCGATCACCGGTTGTGACGCAATCGGAAGCAAGAAAGCCGCCAACCGTCTCGCCGAGCGAAGGGCCAATTCGGAGGAAGGTGGCAAGCAAATCAAGAAAATGTCCATCGCGGAAGTCAAACGCGCCGTCGCGGAGCTCCAGGACATGTTGCCCTACGTCATCGACGATGACCTGACGCTCGCCCGATTGACGGTCGACTTCAACGGTTCAGTCTCCTTCTGGTACCGAACCAGCGACGAATTGACCGTCCAGTTTCGCAAGATCGGCTGGGAGCGTTTCAAGGACCAGGCTCAAGAGCTGATCGAGGGGTTCGAGTTCAATTACGAAGAAATGCCGCCGCGGCTCGCCACGTTGATTCAACAGGATTCGATTAGCTTGCAGTTCATTTTTGAGGATCGCTACGAGTCACATCTCGGATCTTTCTCGATCAATGAATCCGCGATCGCCGGCGAGCAACGTGAAGGACACACGCAGGATAACCCGTTCGCCGTCCGCAACGTCTCCGCCTCGGGCGACTGAACCGCTACTCCGCGATGCAATAAAGCTTCGAAGCACTTCGGACCAGCAACTTGCTCTCCGTCGCAGTCGGCGAAGACCAAAAGAGACCTTCGATCTGGTTTGTTCCCGCGAGTTCGAAGTCATCGCTGACTTTCACAACAGATGTCTCACCCGATTCGTTGATGGCAAAGATTGCATCGCCGGATGCCCACAACGAAGAAGTCACGCTGGAAGCGTTGTTCAGTCGCTGCTTGTAAATCACTTCTCCGGTCTCCGCATCGTGGCAATTCAAGATCCCGCGACTGAGCACATACACGCGGTCATTCGCGACCACGGGTGAACACATACCCGGGCCGGCATTGTCAACAACCCAGGCTAGCTTTCCCGCACCGACGTCATCGAGCGTCATCTCACCCGATGCTCCTGAATCAATCGCGACCAGTGGGCCTCGACTGGTTCGGCCGCTCTGTCCGAGATAGAGCCGCTTCGAATCAAACGTCGGTGAGGCGCTGTAAGCTCCGCCTGTGCCCGTCAGCTTCCACAGGACGGTGCCGTCGGCCGGGTTGTAACCGGTAACCGTTCCGGAACCGCAGACGACCAGTTCCGTTCGCGTTTGATTCCTCCAAATGACAGGAGAGCTCCAACTGGTTCCACTGGGTCGATCGTCCCGCCAGACCTCGTTGCCGGTATCGCAACTCAGTGCCACGACAAACGATTTTTCTTCATTGTCGTACTGAATAAAGAGCATCCCGTCGTTGAGCGCCAGCGAGCTCCCCGTCCCAAAATCGTTGCCCGTCTTGTACGCACCAACGTCACGCGACCAAACCTGCTTACCTTCGCGATCCAACGCAGCAACGACGCCAACGGAAGCGAAGAAAGCGTAAACACGGTTTCCGTCGGTGACCGGCGACTCGGTCGCATACGAGTTCGACGGATGAATCTTGTGCGGTGGGATCCGTGATGCGACGGACTGCTTCCAAACCAAGTTCCCGTCTGTTTCGTTGATGCAGTGAACCTCGAAGCTGTAAGGCTTATCGGGTGCTTGCGAGCGATAGAAATCCCCCATCGAGCGGACGCCTTCGCCGAACCCCTTTGGCTTTGTGTCATCTTCAGAGACTGCCGTCGTTAGGAAGATCAACCCTTCCGCGGCCACCGGGGAAGACCAGCCGCCGCCCGGGATATCCACCGCCCATTTCACATTTTTCTCAGAGTCCCAAGCTTGCGGCACCGAGTCAGCGAAGACTCCGTTGCCTTCCGGTCCGCGGAACTGGGCGACTCCCTCACCGGCAGCACTTGCTGCAACGAGGACGACGAAACTGAGGCAGTGACAGAGGCTTTTTACTTCGTAGACCATCGGAAAGACCTGTGGTTGAGCGTTTACATTCACACCCGATCATATTCCTCCGTCAAACTGGCGGTGAATCCGTCCATCGAATCTTGACGCACGTCTGATCCGTGTCGACTTGACCCGCTTCAGCATGCAAGCACCTACTGCCCGGGAGTTCTTCAGGAAGCTTGCGAACGCGCCGAATGTCGTGAAGTACCTTCTCGAGCAGGGAGCCGCCTCAACTGACTCGTCGGCTGTTTTCTATGTCGAAGCGAGCGACTCGCGAATAGAAAAGTAAACAGAGTGATAAGCGAGAAGAGTTTGCACGCCTCGGATCTGCGATGCTGAATCGTACTTAGAAAGATTCCGAAACCCTTCCAGAATTCCCGGGTTGTATCTCTAGTCATCTCCCGCCGGGCCGAGTGAGCCCAACCATCCTGCGTCATCCGAAGGAAGCTGCCATGACGACGAAACACCCGATTCAGATCACGTGTCCAAATGGTCATTCACTTCGTGCCTCGGCCAAGGCAATGGGTAAGCGTCTCTCATGCCCCGTTTGCGGAGAATCGGTGAATGTGCCTTCGCAGAATCGCGCCGATTCATTTACCGATACCGGTGTGATGCGCATTCTTGGAGACTACGTTCAGCTGCCAAGTCAACCAACGCCCAAGATGGAATCAACGACTCGGTCTTGCCCCGGATGCTCCGCGCAAATTTCCATACATGGATCAGTTTGCAAGTATTGCAACTACTTCATCGGCTCTGTTTCCGCCCATGCAACAACATTGACTTAGAAAACCATTTGGAAACTGGGCACATCGCTAAACTTCAATCGTACGCCGATCGACCCGCCGTCCGAAACGAGGATTGCTGATGTTGAGATTCCTGTTCACTGCCGTTGTTGCAATTTTAGCTGTCGAAGTCGTCTTCGCAGAAAACTATCCGCAGTTCCGCGGAGCTTCCCATAACGCGACGTCCGAAACCGTGCTTCCGACGGCTTGGTCCGTTGACGATGGACAATCGAGCAACATTCGGTGGAAGATCCGGCTCGAGGGCGAGGGTTGGTCGCAGCCGATCGTTTGGGAGGATCGACTTTACTTCAGCGCTGCCATTCCCGCCGACCCCAAGGACGAAGATCGTGTCGGTCCTGAGGCTCACAACGGCGGCTACGGTCGTGATCGCAACGACTTGGTCAACGTGACGTTCGACTATGTCCTCATTTGTGTCGACTCGAGAACGGGTGAACAGATTTGGCGAACAACGGTGAAGACCGGCAAGCCGCCGATCCCGCGACACAGCACTAACACGTACGCGACCGAAACACCCGTCACGGACGGAAAGCAGATTTATGTTTCATTCGGTATGAACGGCGTCTATTGCTTGGACATGGATGGTAGCGTCGTCTGGACAAAAGATCTCGGTGCCTACCAGACGCGCGGAGATTGGGGAACGTCAAGTTCTCCGACCCTATTTGAAGATAAGCTGTTTGTTCAGTTCGACAACGATGAGGCATCTGCGCTTATCGCACTTGGCACAAAAAGCGGCGAAGAGATTTGGCGTGTTAAACGAGAGGAACGCACGCAGTACAGCAGCCCGATCGTTTGGCAGAATTCGTTGCGGGCGGAATTGATTGTGGGCGGCATGGTTTACCGCTCGCATGATCCGAACACAGGAGAAGAACTTTGGCGTTTGGACATGAACAAGGGGCGTAGTTCCGCAACACCGATTGCGGTTGGCGATCGCCTTTTCGTCGGAAATGAATTTCGAAATCGTGGCGGTTCGGATGATGGAGGTGGCCGTTTGTACGCCGTCTTGCCGGGAGGCTCAGGCGACATTACTCCGCCGGGTAGCGAAACGTCGGGCGAGTACGTCGCGTGGCGTATGGATGACTCCGATATCCAGATGGCTTCGCCCACCATTTGCAATGGTCACATCTACTTCTTCCAGAGGCGTGGAGGGATCGTCAACTGCGTGAATGCCGAGTCTGGGAGTCTCGCCTATCGTCGCCGAGTTCAAGGAGCCCGCGCGTTCTGGGCGTCGCCATGGACCGATGGTGTTCATGTCTTTGCGCTTGATTCGGACGGTAACACGCATGTCTTGCGCGGCGGAGAAGACTACGAGATTGTCTCGGTCAACCGCCTCGGCGAGCAGTCATGGGGCACACCCGCCGTCGCGAATGGAGCGATCTTTCTCCGGACGGTGGACCACCTTTATTGCATTCGGGCCGATTGATAGTTTGGACCACCCAGCTTTGCGTTGAGCGCCGCATTCTTCCGCATTCCCACGTCAATTCCTTGGGCGGAAGCGGTAATCATCCTCAGCGATACTGAAGGGAATCTCAGTCGGGGATGCGATTTTGGCGCTTCTTGGGTGGAGGTTTCACAATATTGATTTCGCTCGATTGACCCGCCGTGCGTCTTCAATCAGCTTGATGCGCCGAGTTCAGGAGAACCGAACTCATGCACGTTGTTGAGCCCTGAGTTGATGTCTCTTCGATGACCCAGAAACGCAAGTACTTCAAGGAGGTCCGCATCGCCCAGCTGAAGGCACTTGTCGAACTGGCCGATGGCAAGGGGTTTTCGTCAGCTGCGGCGGCGCTTGATCGATCGACGCCATCGGTCTGGCAGCAAGTTCGAGCCCTTGAGGAGGAGTTCGGTGTGCCGCTGATCACGGTCGAAGGCCACTCGGTGACGTTGACCGAGCACGGTGCGCGTCTTGCCGAGTCCGCCGTTCCGGTCATCAACGACTTTGACACGTTGCTTCATGAACCCCGGCTTATTGAAAGGCTCACAAAACATTCCGCACATCCAAAATTTCGCCGATTGCGTGAAGAGCCGCGAGAAAGCAAATGCGGATATCGAGGACGGTCACCGAAGCACGTCGATCTGCTACTTGCTCAATATCGCACGGGCGCTGGGACAGGTCGGTGATGAGCTTCGTTGGGACCCCGTCAAGGAACAGTTCACGAATAGCCCCGAAGGCAACAAATTGCTTTCGCGGGAACGTCGTCCCGGTTGGGAACTACCTGCGTGAGAGTTGGGGGTGCTGCATGCGAACTTTCTGGTCGTCGGGCCCGCGGCTAGCGCCGTCGGCTCACCTAATAGACACCGGCCGCCTGCGGGCGGAATCATCCGCACACGCCGATTCTTCTGCCGTCTAAGATATTGAGCCCTCCGCGGATCAACGTTTCGCTACCCTCACCTCATTGTTCACCCGAAATGAAGCGACTGCTCCCTTTCTTCCTTTTCATCTTCGCGTTCACTTCCTCAGCCTTTTCCGAGGCTCCGCGACCCAACATCATTTTTGTTTTGGTCGATGATCTCGGGTATGGCGATCTGGGTTGCTATGGACAAAAGCTGATCCAAACTCCGCGGCTGGATCAGATGGCACGAGAGGGCATGCGTTTCACCGATTTCTATGCCGGAAACACGGTGTGCGCGCCATCGCGATGCGTGCTGATGACGGGTCAGCATATGGGTCACACACACGTTCGGGGCAATGCCGGCGGGCCCGACATGTCGAAACAGTCGTTGCGTGACGAGGATGTCACCGTTGCCGAAGTTTTAAAGTCGGCAGGCTACGCTACCGCGCTATGCGGAAAATGGGGGCTCGGTGATGAAGCCGAAGGCGGTCGTCAGGGACTTCCGCGCAAACAAGGTTTTGATTTCTTCTACGGTTATCTCAACCAAGTTCACGCCCACAATTATTATCCCGAATTTCTATGGCGGAACGAAGGAAAGGAATCGCTCGGGAACATCGTCAAGCGTGCCGACAAGACCTATGGCGGCTTCACCGGTGGTTGGGCGACCGAACGCATCGCATACACCCATGACTTGATTGCCGCCGAAGCGTTTGACTTCGTTCGCGACCAGGCAAAGAGCGACCAGCCTTTCTTCTTGTATCTGTCATTGACGATTCCACACGCCAACAACGAGGCGACTCGAGGGACAGGCGACGGGCAAGAAGTTCCCGACTACGGAATCTACGGTGACATGGAATGGACAAATCCGGATAAAGGCCAAGCTGCGATGATCACCCGGATGGATCGTGATGTCGGAAGGTTGCTCGATCTGCTTGGTGAATTGCAAATCGACGAAAAAACAGTCGTCATGTTTTCTAGCGATAACGGGCCCCACGACGAAGGCGGTCACAATACCGATTTGTTTGATCCCGGCGGACCACTTCGGGGCATGAAACGCGATCTCACCGAAGGTGGAATCCGTGTGCCCATGATTGTCCGTTGGCCCGGCCAAACACCCGCAGGAAGCATCTCTGAGCACATCGGGTACTTCGGCGATTTGATGGCGACTGCCGCAGATCTGTCCGGGGCTGCCGGCCCCAAAGGCGTCGACTCGATCAGTTTCGTGCCAACCATCACCGGCGAGAGCGACCAGCAAACGTCACACGAGTTCTTGTACTGGGAGTTCTACGAGCAAGGCGGCAAACAGGCCGTTCGAAGCGGAAAATGGAAAGCAATTCGGACACCTTGGATGTCGGGGCCGACGCAGCTGTACGACCTCAATAAAGACATTGGTGAAACCTCCGACTTGGCCGACCGTTTTCCCGAGGAGGTAAAGCGACTTGAAGCGATGATGGCCGAAGCTCACCAGCCACATCCCAATTGGCAGCCTCGGGGACGTGCGAAGAAGTGAAACTGCAACGTCCGCTGCTTAGTATCGCGTTGCTTCTCGCTGCATCGCTTGGCTCTCGGTCATCCTGCGAGGAACCGCCTGCAAACAATCCGCTCCGGGTGGATGGACGGGACTTCTATGGGGCAGATCCTTCGGTCGTGATCGCTGACGACGGGAGGCTTTATCTTTTTCCGACGACTGACAACCGAGACTGGGAGAAACAGTTTGGTTGGTCATGCTATTCGACGGACGACCTATCCCGCTGGACGAACCACGGCGTGATCTTCAGCAACGAAGACTCAAGCTGGGGAACGCACAAGGCTTGGGCCCCCGACATCACCAAGAAAGATGGGAAGTACTACTTTTTCTATTACTTCAATAATGGCGGTAAAGGAAAAGGGGGCGTCGGGGTCGCTGTTGCGGACGATCCGACCGGTCCTTTCAAGGAACTGACGAAAACAAAGCTCTGCAGGGGACATGATCCGGCGGTCTTCGCCGATGACGACGGACGCTACTGGATGTACTTGCAGGACAAGGTTTACGAATTGGGCGACGACATGGTCTCGTTCAAGTCTGGGCCGGTCGATTTGAAGCTCGAATATCGTCCCCAGAAATTTGAAGCAGCTTACGTGTTTAAACGCGAGGGAATCTACTACTTCACCATCGCTCGAGGTTGGAACAACCTGATCTACTACACCGGCGAATCGCCGACCGGCCCGTTTCGGTTTCGCGGTGAGATTATGAAACCGTACGGCGGTAACAATCACCATTCGATCATCAAATTCAAAGACAGGTGGGTTCTCTTTTATCACGAGTGGGTGAAGAAGGATCCGGTTCACCAACGACGTCTTCGCGCGGAGTTCCTAAAGTTCAATGAGGACGGAACGATTCGTTTGGTGCAGCCTACCGATCAGGGCGTCCGTCTTCCGGGCGCCTTGCCGACCGCATCGACAAGCGATCAAGCGGAAGACAACGAGAACGACAGCGCGATCGCAACTGCGATTCGGGATCACTCGCGGGCCGTTCAGTTGTTTGATGCGAAGATCCGAGATCCGTTCATTGCCCGCGGTCCCGACGGAGACTTCTTTCTCACCGGCACGACTGCGGGGACTCACTGGGGAGAGACCGTCGGAATTCGTCTGTGGAAGTCACCGAACTTGGTTGATTGGGAGGACTTGGGTTTTGTTTGGACGCTCGGCAAAGATGGTCACGACCAATCAAGTTGGCACCTGGACCGTCCGGCCAAGGAAGGCGTCAAGAATGGACGTGCGATCTGGGCGCCCGAAATTCATTTCCTGAACGGTACGTGGTGGATACCGCACAGCGTCAACGTCGCCGGGCATGGGCTGCTGAAGAGCACAAGTGGTCGTCCCGAAGGTCCGTACATCGCATTGCCCGCCATCGCTTCACGCGGCATTGATGCTCATCTCTTTCAGGAAAACGAGAAGACGTATTACCTTTGGGGTGCGGACAACCTCGTGGAGTTGTCGGCTGACCTAAAAGAGCCAGTCGGTCAAATTCGAAAGCTTCGGCCGAACGGAAGACATGAGCTCGGCTACGAAGGCGTGCTTCTGAAAAAGATCGGTGACAAGTACCTTCTGATTGCATCAGGTCGGTACGGCTACGAACTCTCAGACACCTATGATCTCTACTATTGCGTCGCGCAGTCATTAACGGGACCGTACGGACCCAGGAGGATGGCAGTCAAGAATGCGGGGCATGGCAATCTGTTCCGGGACAACATGGGTCGTTGGTGGTGCACCGCATTCGATCATCCCTTTGTCACCGGAGAGAATCGTTGGACGCCTTGGATTGTCCCGCTCGACATT
Source organism: Planctomycetota bacterium (assembly GCA_039025515.1). Lineage (GTDB taxonomy): Bacteria > Planctomycetota > Planctomycetia > Pirellulales > Pirellulaceae > Stieleria. Next base: position 1,176 of record JBCCOI010000197.1, on the reverse strand, counting down.
GTCGAGACCGAAGACGGCATCGAAATCAACGTGCTCGATGAGCGTTTCCGGCCCACGGAGGCGGATCAACAGCAAGTGGACGAATTGAGCAGAACCGGCGTCCCTGCTGGGCGAGAAGGGAAACGACCTTGGGATAGACAGAAGCCGAAAGTGTGGATTTACACAGACATGTCAGATCCGACGCTCGAAGGAAACAACCACGCCGGGACGATCAATGATCCCGACGATGTGTCGGCGATGGCGAGTTACCTGTTGATGGCGAACGAATTCGAAACCCTCGGGATCGTCGTTTCCAGTACCCATCGCAGTGAACATCGTGAAACGCCTAATCAGGCGGATTGGGCAAAGAGCTTTCTTGGCGACGCGTATCAACGTGACTTTGTCGGTTTAGACAAACAGTTCGGTGGATACCCGGAATCGTTTCGATGGATTCAATCAAGCATCAAAGAAACGGCCGAAAAGTTTTCCAAGAGTAAGAGGTATCGGTTGTTGAAAAACTATCGATCCGTTGCGTTACTCTTGGAGGAGTTGAAACAGCTGCCGGAAGGTGAACAAATCAACGTTCTCTGTTGGGGATCGCTAACGGAACCCGCGGTCCTTGTGGCGCACTGTATCGCGACCAACCAAACGAGTCTTCTGCGTCGATTCAGGTTAATCGCACACTGGACCAATTCGCCACTTCACCAAGGTTCGCGTGAACACCCGGAGAACGTCGCGAATTGCCGCGAGGATTCAAATGCATGCAGCTACCTGAAAAGACTCGCTCGAGCGGGAACGATTGAGTACTACGAATGTGGTGCGATCGGGCAGCACGGTATCGTGAGCGGCAGCCCCAAAGGAAAGGATTACTTCGATGAGTTCCGCAGCAGTCGACTTGGGACCATTTTTGTCGAGGGGAAGTTCGTCTTCCGCGGTGTGGATCATTCGGATTCCGCGACCTATTGGACGTTACTCGGTCGTTGGGGAGTCGGTTTGGATGACCTCGCTGCGGACGGGACCAACAGCGTGGAACTCGAGAAGAAGAACGAGACAACATTTCGAAAGCACTCAAAACAGATCCACGGCGAACTGCTGAAAAGATCTCAAGCCGCTGCGGGTGGCACGTCCAATCTGACCTCCCCGACACGAGATCGCTAGAGTCTCGAGACTCTAGCGACCTATACAGGTGCGATTTGT